>DAOUHO010000036.1:0-11695 GCA_034428595.1 Chloroflexota bacterium
TGACGTAGCCGTCGAACTTGCCGCCGGAATGCCGCAGGCTCAGCCAGTCGTCATTGGACGGGATGTCGCCGCGGTGCATCGCGGACCACCGGTCCCAGATCCGCTGGTGGCTGCGGGGCCACAGGTGCAGGCCGCCAGCGCCAAGTGGCAGGTCGTCGAAATAGGCCGCGATCTGAAGCCGCCGCCGGCTCTCGTACATGCCCTCCGCCGCGTGGGCCGAGGGGTACTTGGCGCTGGGCTGGACCTTCGCATGCGGGTATTTGTTGACGCGGCCGCCCGGGCTGTTGGGCAGCGTGCAGTAGAGGCCGCGCGATCCCTGGGCGGTAGCCCACACGGGACCGGTCTTCGGCAGGCGCACCTGCTCGGTCTTGCGCGTGGCCTTGCCGAGCCACTTGTCGGACTCCGGACCCAGGTGGACCTCCATGGTGGAGATGGTGTCGTCGGTCAAGAGCGCCGGGCCGATGGTGGTGTTGGTCTCGTCCAGGCCGCCGGGCCACACGACCTCGCCGTCGCCCAGCAGCTGCTCGGCGATGTCGAACATCGCGCGGGGCGCCAGGTCGAGCAGCAGCTCTTCGGCGCCATTGCGAACGTAGAGCCGGTGGCCGCCGCCGGCGAAGTAGGGGTCGCCGCCGCCCTCGGGGCGCTGGAAGCCTTCCCTTTCCTCATCGGAGAAGGGCAGCCAGGTGGCGGGGTCGTCCCGCTTCATGCTGGGTCGATGCTCGGCGATCAACTCCCACATCTGCTCGCGGGTTTGGCGGCAGAGCTCGGGGTCGAGCACTGCCGGCAAGACCAGTAAACCGTCGCGCTTGAACTGGGCGATCTGCTCGGCCGTGAGCCGAGGAACTTGCGCCACGCTGGAGGATGGCGTTGCCATGGGATTCCTGCCTCGTTGAGAGACGAGTTGGCGGATGGCTGATTATGACTTATGGACGTGCGGCTGGGGAGCGCAACGGCAAGGCGCGCCGGCGCATTTTTCAATCGGGTGCGCGTGGCATGCGCCGGGCGTTACCCGGGGCTGTCGTCGCCCAGGAAGGTCGTGACCGTCATGGGCTGCCCCACCACCGGGCGGCACGCGGGCCACCGCGGTCGGCGGCCCGCGTCCTCACGGCGTTAGGACTAGCTCGCCGTTTCGGTCGCGCGCACCTCGTCGGACCAGTCGCGCCACAGGTCGCCGTCCGGGTAGGCCAGCGCCACGTCGTCCGGGAGAGATTCCTCGGTCTTGTCGTAGGCGTAGATCGTGGCCTGGCGGATCACGTCGCTGCTGGTGTTCTGCCCCGCCATGTGCAGCATGTTGGCGTGCCACAGCACCACCGAGCCGCACGGTCCGTGGGTGTCCACGACCGGCGTGTCCTCCTTGATCTCCGAGATCGGAGGCGTGACGTAGCCGTCAAACTTGCCGCCGGAATGCCGCAGGCTCAGCCAGTCGTCATTGGACGGGATGTCGCCGCGGTGCATCGCGGACCACCGGTCCCAAATCCGCTGGTGGCTGCCGGGCCAGAGGTGCAGGCCGCCGGCGCCGAGCGGCAGGTCGTCGTAGTAGGCCGCGATCTGGAGTCGCCGCCGGCTTTCGTACATGCCCTCGGCCGCGTGGGCCGAGGGGTATTTGGCGCTCGGCTGGACCTTGGCAAAGGGGTATTTGTTGACCCGGCCGCCCGGGCTGTTGGGCAGCGTGCAGTGGAGGCCGCGCGATCCCTGCGCCGTGTCCCACACGGGACCGGTCTTCGGCAGACGCACCTGCTCGGTCTTGCGCGTGGCCTTGCCGACCCACTTGTCGGCCTCCGGACCCAGGTGGACCCCCATGCTGGAGATGGTGTCCTCGGTCAGGAGGGCCGGGCCGATGGTGGTGTTGGTCTCGTCCAGGCCGCCGGGCCACACGACCTCGCCGTCGCCCAGCAGCTGCTCGGCGATGTCGAACATGGCGCGGGGCGCCAGGTCGAGCAGCAGCTCTTCGGCGCCATTGCGAACGTAGAGCCGGTGGCCGCCGCCGCCGAAGTAGGGGTCGCCGCCGCCTTCGGGCCGCTGGAAGCCTTCCCGCTCTTCGTCGGAGAAGGGCAGCCACGTCGCGGGGTCATCCCGCTTCATGCTGGGTCGAAACTCGGCGATCAGCTCCCACATCTGCTCGCGGGTCTGGCGGCAAAGCTCGGGGTCGAGCACTGCCGGCAAGACCAATAAACCGTCGCGCTTGAACTGGGCAATCTGCTCGGTGGTGAGCCGAGGAACTTGCGCCACGCTGGAGGATGGCGTTGCCATGGGATTCCTGCCTCGTTGAGAGACGAGTTGGCGGATGGCTGATTATGACTTATGGGCGCCGGCCTGGGGAGCCCAACGGCAAGCTGCACCGGGGCATTTTTTCGATTGGGTGCGTGCGTTTCGCCAGGGAGGCGGCACCCGCCGGCATAGGGCGGTCCAAAGGCGCCCGCCACAACCGGAGGTTCTCCCCGGACAGGGGCCTCGACCCGCCTTGCCACATCAGACTTGCTTGCCTGACCCGCCGGCGTGGCACGGTACGCAGGGATGTGCCGCACCTGACGGTGGCTTTGTATGCGTCTCGACGAGCTGGACCTGAAACCCGAAGACTATGCACCCAGGCCGCCCACCGGACAGCGGCTCAAGATCGGCATCGTGGGCTGCGGCGCCATCACCAATTCAGCCCACCTACCCGCCTACCGCGAATTCGGCTACGAGGTAGTCGCCTGCATGGACATCGATGCCCAAGCGGTCGAATCGACCCGGAGCCGCTGGGACATCCCACGCGGCAGCACGAACCTGGCTGTGCTGCTAGACGATCCAGACGTCGAGGTGGTGGACCTGACCGTGCACGCCAATGTGCGGCCTGAGGTCCTCCCCAAGATCGCGGCGGCAGGCAAGCCGATCTTCTCGCAGAAGCCGTTCGCCATGGATTGGGCCTCGGCCAAGCAGATGGTCCGCAGCGTCGAACAGGCGGGCGTGCCCCTGATGATCAACCAGCAGGCGCGCTGGGCGCCCGCCCACCGCGCCATCAAGGTGCTGATCGACCGCGGCGTCTGCGGCCCGCTCTACAGCGTGACCCACGTGCGGCGGTCCTGGCAGGACCATGCGGACCGCTGGTGGCGCCACTTGAAGGATTTCAATGTCGTGGACCACGGCGTCCACTACATCGATTTGGCTCGCTATTTCACTGGGCGTTCGCCCGACGCCGTGAGCTGCGCGACCGCGCTGGTCCCGGGGCAGCACGCGGTTTCACCCCTTTGCCACTCGTTGCTCATGCACTTCGACAGCGGCGATCTGCTATGCACCGAGCATTTCAACAACATCGTGCATAGCCCGGCGGCTCACTCCGACACCTGGTATCTGGATGGCGTCGAGGGCTCGATTGTGGGTACGCAGCGGTGGGTGGAGGCCTCCCGCAAGGAGGAGCCCGATCGCCGGGTGCGCTTCCCAATCGAGGGCCGGTGGTTCCCGGACGCCTTCGGCGGCAGCATGGCCGAGATGATGAGCGCGGTAACGGAAGGCCGCGAGCCTCCGACCTCGGGCCGCGACAACCTGAAGTCAATCAAGACCGCCTTCGCCGCCGTCAGAAGCAGCGAGGAAGGCCGCACCGTACGGCTGAGCGAGTTCGACTGAGATCGCGCCGGATGAGGCGGTGCCGCGCGATATCTGGCGAGTTTGGTTGAACCAGGTGCGGGTGGTCTTGGCGGCAAGGGCACCGTAGTGACCACCGAGGCGAGAGAGACCTACCCCTCTTCGGGCAGCAGCACCACCCGCAGGTAGCGGTCGTCGGTGAGGTAGAGCCGAGCCGCGGCGGAGACTTGCTCCAAGTTCACGGCGTCCAGCCGCTCTTCGAAGTCGACAATCGCCGAGAACTCCCCATCCTGCTGCACCACGGCCTCGATCTGACCACGCCAGAATCCGTTGTCGCGCAGCTGCTCCCCGCGGGGCGTCCGCAGCAGCTCCTTGGCAGTGTCCAGGTAGTCCTGCTCGCC
This sequence comes from Chloroflexota bacterium, assembly GCA_034428595.1. Classification (GTDB taxonomy): domain Bacteria; phylum Chloroflexota; class UBA11872; order UBA11872; family UBA11872; genus JAJECS01. The sequence continues at coordinate 3,963 of DAOUHO010000036.1, forward strand.
GCCGTCACGCAGCCAAGCGATTTCCTCGAAGACCGCGTCGAAGAGCTCATCCGCACGGGCGGGATCGCTGCCGAAGATGACATAGAGCAAGTATTCGGGGTCTGGAAACACTCTGGCTCTGGCGATCGCGCCGACGCTGTAGGTGCCGCCGAGCGCCTCTCGCAAGCTTTCGCGAAGGCGGATCTGGAGAATCTCGGCGGCCAGCGTGAGCGTCAGCGCCTCCTGGCGGCTCCACTCCATGTCGCCGGCAAACACCACCGCCGACCGGCTGCGAGGTTCGATGCCGCTGCGGACGACGTGCTCCTCCAACCCCGGCGGTGGATCGACCCCGACATCCCGCCACTCCTCGAGGCGCCCGGTGGTGGGCAGACTGGCCAGGTAGGTGGCTGTCAACGATCGCAGGGTTTCCCATTCGAAGGCGCCCACGAACACGAAGGTGGCGTCGCCCATGTCGGCGAACCGGTCGGCGTATACGGCTTCCGCCCGCTCCAGGCTGAGCTCGTCCACCAACTCGAGCGTGGTCGGGCGCCGTCGGAAGTGGTTCTGACTCAGCGCGGAGTTCAAGACGTCGGAGAACACGGCGTCCGGCTGATCGGCGCGCGTTTCGGCGAGGCTGCGCAGGCTGGTCTCATAGTTCGAGAAGTAGACCGGGTCCAGCCTGGGCGCGGTGGCATAGAGGTTGATGAGCTGAAATAGCGTTTCCAGGTCTTCCGGCGACGAGCTGCCGTTGAAGCCCTCATAGAGCTCGCTGATGTAGGGCGACACCGAGACCCGCTTGCCGGCGAGCAGCTTGTCCAGGGCCACGTTGTCGTGCGGGCCCACGCCACTGCCCGAGACCAATGAGGCGGCGTGAGTGGCGGACACGTGGTCCGCGTCGTCCACCAGCGAGTGTCCGCCCGGACTGAACGCGCCAAATATGACTTCGTCATTCTTGAAGTCGGTCTGCTTGGCGATCACGGTGATCCCGTTGGACAGCGTCCACTTGACGGCATCGATGGACTCGATGGCTTCTTCACTGATGATGCTGCCCGCCGCCGGGATGGCGGCCATCAGTGGCACGTCGGCGACCTCGTCCTCGTATGGGTCTACCTCGAGGGTGTCGGCTGCCGCGAGTTGGGCTTGCAACTCCGACTCCAAGTCTTCATCCGACTTGCCGTCGGTTCCCTCGGGTCGCATCACCAGGAGCACCGTATTCCCCGGCTCGCTCCAGGTAGCCGCCACGGCATCGACTTCCGCCAGGGAAATCTCCGGCACCAGCGCCTGGTAGAGCGCCCACTCGGCCTCCACGCCGGGAACCGGCGTGCCGCTGAGAAAGTGGTCCGTGTACTCCCGGGCCAGATTCGCCGATTCCAGCTGATCGCGTTCCTTGTACACGCGTTCCGCGGCGCTGAGCAGGTTGGTCTTCTCCCGAGCCAACTCAGACTCGGTAAACCCGTGCTGTCGCGCGCGCTGCGTCTCCTCCAGGAGCGCCGCAAACCCTGGCTCGACGGCGTCCTGTTCCACCCACGCCCCGAACTGCACGACGTCAATGGCTTCGACGAATGACCCGCGCACGCCGCTGGCGCCGAGATATGGCGGATCCTCGGCCTGACCCCGTTCGAAGAAGCGAGCATTGAGCATCATGAAGGCCAGCCGCTCCACCACGAGACGCCGCAGCGCCGCCACGTCGTCGCCCGAATCGGGCGGGAGCTTGCGCAGCAGGAACATCTGCGTCGCCGGCGCCTCGGGATCGCTGAACACGTTGACCCGCGGCTCGTCGTGCTCCGGCACGCCGTAGCGAGGCCGATCGGTTGGAGAGCCGACGGCGGCATTCGCCTGGCCGGCCTCGCCCTCTGGGGGCGGAGCGAAGTATTGCCGCACCTTGGCTTCGATCAGCTCGGCGTCAAAGTCGCCCACGGCGATAACCGCCATTAAATCGGGCCGATACCAGCGCTGGTAGAAGTCCACCAGGCGCTGCGCCGGAGCGTTCTCAAAGACTTCGGGCAGCCCAATCGGGTCCCGCTCGTTGTAGCGAGAGTCGCCGAAGATCAGCGGAAACCAATTGTCCTGAAAGCGCGCGCCAAAACCCCGCCGCAAGCGCCACTCTTCCAGGATCACGCCGCGCTCGAGCTCCACTTCTTCGGGCGCAAACGTGATGGCAAATGCCCAGTCGCTGAGAATCTGAAACGCCTTTTCGAGAATCTCCGGATCGTCGGTTGGGATCTCGACGAAATACTGGGTGGAGTCGAAGCCCGTGGACGCGTTCAGGTCGGGTCCGAAGTCGCTACCGATTGACGAGAGGTATTCGACGATTTCCTGCTTGGCGAAGCGCTCCGTGCCGTTGAACGCCATGTGCTCGACGAAGTGCGCCAGCCCGCGCTGATCCTCCTCTTCGAGGATCGAACCGGCCTTCACGATCAACGATATGTGAACCCGCTCACGGGGCTCCTCGTTGTGCTTGATGTAGTAGACCAAGCCGTTGCTCAAGGTGCCGCGAACCACGGTGGGATCGAAGGCCAGCGGCGCGTCGGAGTCTGACGGCACGGCAACCGCGGGCGTGGGTTCGGGCGTCGGCGTGGGCTCTGGAGTTGGCGTGGGTGTCGGTTCGGGAGTCGGGGTCGGCGTGGGTGCCGGCGTCGGTGTTGGGGTGGGTTCCGGAGTTGGCGTCGGCGTCGGCTCCGGTGTCGGCGTGGCCGTGGGCTGTGGGATCGGGGTCGGTGTGGCGGGAACCGGCGTTGGGGTTGCCGTGGGCGCCGCCGTTGGGGTCGGGGTGTCGATCGCCGCGACCGCGGTGGCCGTCGCCGTCAGCTCCGGGGCGGGTGGAACGGTGTCGCCGCACGCGGCCAACACCACGGCCGACAGCGCGACCGTTGCCACGACCGCCGCTAGCTTCAGACGTGTACGCATGAGTCTCACTGTGCGGCGCTCATCCGAGCGTTTGCCGACACTTTCCGATCTTCAGAGAACTGCCCGCGATGCATGCGCCGCAAGCGGCACCTTCTCGGCGCGCGATCGTAGCAGGCTGATCCCCCGCCGAGCCCGTGTCGCAATACGGCACGATATGCCCTCGGAGGAGACTCATATCCACGCCGGTTGGTGCATGTGTCCTCAAGAGATTCCGGGGCCGAGAACTTGGACCACAGCAACCTTGCCGGATAGTCGACGCATTCTCGGTAAGTCTTGGTCCGGTTCGCATTCGACCCAGCGCAGTCGTGCGAGCCGCGACAACGGCAGAATCGTTCCGGATGGCATCGGCAGCGAATCAGTGGCTCCGGATAGCCGCCGCGATGAGGAGCGGGGGACGGGGCTCGAACCCGCGACATCCAGCTTGGAAGGCTAGCGCTCTGCCATCTGAGCTACCCCCGCCGATGCTTGGATTATCGGGCGGCGCCGGGCGCGGGGCAATGGCGCGCGGTATGGCTGACGGAATGCCGCCGTCGAATCGTCCGAGAAGCTACTCGACGGCGCCGTGCTCCAGCGCCCAGGTCCGCGCCTGGCGCAACGACTGCATCACCTCGTCGTCAGGCACGGCCTCTTCGTGCACTTCGTAGGTGGCGTCGCCGAAAATCCCGATATCGAACGTGATGCGCGTGCCGGGATCGCGCGCGACGGTCAGGGGACCGCTGAATCCCTGCTCGGCGAGGCCCGCCATGAACGGCTCCAACGGAGCGACGCCGTCTCCCAGATCCACCGGACAGTATTCGCCCTCGGCGGCCACGTCCTTGAGGTGCACCACCTTGATGCGGTCGCCGGCGATGTCGAACAGCTCCGCGGGGTCCTGACCGCCCGCCGCGAACCATCCGGTGTCCGGCCCCGCGCCGATGCGCGACCCCACGGAGCCGTTCAGCCCCGAGTAGTCCGACGGGCGGCCGAATGGGTAGGGCCACTGGTTGGCGATGGCGAGATCGATCTGAAACTTCTGGCACAGCGGCTCGAGCTCGCGGGCCTTGCTGAGATTGGCGCATTCCGCCACCACGCGGCTCGCTCCGAGGCGGGACGCGACCTCGAACATGCGCGGCATGCGGGTCCAGTTCTCCTCGGCGTCGGCCGGGTAATAGGCCACGACCTCCAGGCCGTTACGGGAAATCTCATGCGCCACGTTGTCGATCAACGCATTGGTCATGGTGTTGTAATCGCAATGGACCGACGACAGCTCCACGAAGCGATAGCCGGCCTCGGCGATCTTGACGACGGCCGTCTCGATGGGATCGCCGGAGAAAACGCTGGTCATACAGGCCAGTTTCATCGGGGCGTCCCACGGCGGATTGCGCTCGGTGATCGCGGAAAGCGACCGGTTCGCGGAGCGTGCCGGCAACTCTTGATGCCCATCAACAGCAACCCGCAGCGGGCCAATTGCCAGCCCGCCCTGCGCTTGCACATGAAGGCCAGAGCATCATCGGGCCATGAGTCTACCTAGCAGCCGCCGCCACGGCGAAACTCCACGCGCAACGCCGGCTGCGGGGCGCGACAACCGGGGCGTACAGTGCGTCCCATGATTTGCATCGATGATGACATGGCGCCTGCAACCGGCAGGCGACAGCGTCTGGACATCGCATGAACCAGCGGCAATCCGAGGTCCGCGAGCGCCTTCGGGGGCCGATCAATTCCGTCCCGGTGGCTTTCCGCGAAGACGGGCAAATCGACTACACCGCGCTGATGCGCATGATCGATCGGTCGCTGGATGCCGGCTGCGGCGTGGTGATGCTCACCTGGGGCAACAGCCTCATGTCGCTGCTCACGGACGGCGAGGTGGCCGAGGTGCATGCCGCGGTGGCGCGTCACGTGGCCGGACGGGCGCTCACGGTGGCCTGCGACAACATGTGGGGGCTGCCGAAGTGCGTGGAGTTCGGACGTCACGTGCGCGAGCTGGGATTCGACCTGTATATGGTGCGCCCCCCCATCGCCATGCCGGGAACGCCGGAGTCGCTGGCGGACTACTACACGGCGGTCGCCGACGAGATTCCGGTCATGCTGGTGGGCGACGTGCCGTTTGCCACGTGCGAGGCCCTCGCCCGCGTGCCGGGGGTCTGCGCCTTCAAGGAGGACGCGTCGCTGGACTACGCGCACGAGATGGGCATGCGCTGGGGCGACCGCTGGACGGTGGCGGGCGGCGGCGGACTCAGGCGGCACCATATTCTGGCGTCCCACGAGTGGTGCCCCGCGTGGCTCGACTATTTCGTGTGCAGCCATCCGGCCCCGGCGTTCGACTACTGGTCGGCCGTTCGCGCGGACGACCTGTCAGCAGCCTGGCGCCTGGTGACACGCTGGGAGCTGCCGCTGCGCGACTACGCCGCGGCGACCACCTACGGCTGGGACGGGTTGGTGCGGCACGCCCTGCCGGAGCTGTTCGGCACCGCGCCGCGATGGCGCCGCTCGCCCGCGCCGAACCCGAGCGACGCCGAGATGGCGGCGCTGCGCGAATTCCTCATCGGGCTGGAGTGGCCGCTGCCCGATGCGTGAGGGCAGTGCCGATCGCGCGTTGACCGCGGCGCCGATCTATCTGACCGATCTGTCGCGGTGCCGGCCGGCGGACGCGCTCTCGCGCAAGCCCCGGCGCAAACACTGGCGCACGCTCAGCTACACGGCCAGCGGCCTCGAAGGCGTGATGCTGCTGGCCGGGCCGGAAACCGCGGCGCCCGACATTCACCTGCCACTCGAGGTCGACGGCTGGCACGCCGTGTCGATCGGCGTGATGCCGGCGCGCACGGTCGAGGAAGGCGGCGGCCTCGAGCTCGAGGTCCGACTGAGCGACGAAGCCGTGCCCACGCTGATGAAGCTGCCGCCAGACCGCGAGAGCCCGCCGTCGCTGGTCGAGATGTATTGGAAGACCGCCGACCTGACCGGGCGCACGCTGGTGCTGGGCCAGGTGACCGCGCGGATGGCGCCGGGCGATGGGCCAGGGTCCGTGCAGTGCGGATCGGCGCGGGTTGCTTATGTCAAGCTGGTGCCGCTCGACGCCTTCGAATCCACCAGCGTCCAGGCGGACCTGGAGCACCGCGACACTCGGCGACTGTTCGCGCACCAGGACGCCAATGGCCCGCTGGGTCTCTGGCGGCTCACCTCGGCGCGCGACATCCAACGCGAGATCGAGCCCTACCGCGACACCGATTTCTCGCGGCTCTATTGGGAGGTCGGTCGCGGCGATTTGATGTTCTCCCACACCGAGTCGGGGCGCGAGGCGACCTTCGATGGGCTGGGCGATTTCGCGCGGGTCTTCGACCGCCTGCACGTGGAAAGCCGCCGGGTGCTGCGCGAGCAAGACATCGATCCGTTCGAAGTGGCAGCGGACTACGCGCACGAAATCGGCGTCGAGCTGCACGCGGCCTATCGCGTGGCGGGGTTTCGCTTTCCACCTCCATATGACCACTTCAATTGGGGCAACAGCGTTTACGAGCGCCATCCGGAGTGGCGCGGCGTCAACCGCGAGGGCCAGCCGACGCCGCGCCTCGCCTACACGTATCCCGAAGTGCGCGCGAACGTGGTGGGGCTGCTGCGCGAGATGTGCGAGCGCCCGATCGACGGCGTATGCCTGCTCTACTGCCGCCGCCCGCCGCTGGTCGAGTACGAACCGCCCCTCGTTGAAGGATTCAAGCAGCGGTTCGGTGAGGACCCGCGGGCACTGGACTCGCTGGATCCGCGCTGGCTGCGCTTCCGCGCCGAGGTCCTGACGCAGTTCATGCGCGAGGTGCGGCAGGCGCTGGATGCGGCCGCCGCCGCGCAAGGGCGTTCGAAGCCGTTCCATCTTTCGGCAGTGGTGCTGAGCAGCGACGCCGAGAACCTGGAGAACGCCATCGACCTGCGGCAATGGGTGGCGCAGAGTCTGGTCGACACGATCATTCCCTACACCTCCGAGCTCGACCTCGACAGCACGACGCCGGCCTGGACCGACCCGGCTTCGCTGCAATTCTTCGTGGATCTCGTGCGCGGGACGCCGGTGACGCTGGCGCCCAACGTAATGCCGCGGCACATGCCCCCAGGCGACCTGCGCCGGAGGGCCGCGGAAATCTACGACGCCGGCGCCGAGCACATGTTCTTTTGGGACGCGGCCGGCGGCGGCGGCCGCGCGACCTACGGCGCCATGTGGAACGCGCTGCGCCGCCTGGGGCACCGCGAGGAGATCGACGCTTGGCGAGCCGACGGCGCGCCGGACATCGATGCGCGGGTCACGCCGCTGCAGACGCTCGGCGATTGGGACCTGGGCTACGTGACGCCGGGTTGAATTTGAGGCCTTGCCAAAACCCAGGGAAGGCCTGAAGAAGTGATGTAGGGGGCGGTTCGCGAACCGCCCCTACTCGTGGGCTACCAGATTGAGTATCCGCTGGATTCCGGCCTCCGCCGGAATGACGAAGGGGTTACCCACGAGTTTCCTTCCAGGGCGAATCGACTCGAACAGCAGTCTGCTAGATATCCAGCGTGTTCGCGCGTTCCCACTCGCTGGTTTGCGACATGAAGTCGTGCCAATTGGCCAGCTTCAGACTTACGTAGCTGCTCACCAGTTCGTCGCCGAGCCCGGCGCGCATCTCCGAGCTGCCGTCCAGATTGCGCAGCGCGTCGAGCAGGTTCAGCGGCAGTCGCGGGACATCGACGTCAGCGCCGGCTTCGTACATGTTGTTATCGAGACGTTCGCCCGGGTCGCGCCGCTGCTCGATGCCGTCCAGCCCCGCGGCCAGCAGCGCGGCTTGCAGCAGGTATGGGTTGGCGGCGCCGTCCGGCAGGCGCGTGTCGAGCCGCCCGGCGTCAGGAATGCGCACCAT
>DAOUHO010000037.1:0-9210 GCA_034428595.1 Chloroflexota bacterium
GGGGCTATACCGTGCGCACGGGCGCTTCGATGCCGAACAGCGCCAGCGCGTTCTCGCCCATGATCTTCCGCTTCGCGTCCGCCGGGAAGGGCATGTTGAGCACCTGGCGCGGATGATCGAAGTCGTGGTGGGGCCAGTCGGACGCGAACAGGACCTGGTCGGCACCGTCAAACATGTCGAGCATCGTGACCAGGTCCTGGGGTCGCTCGGGCTCCTCGATCGGCTGGGTGGAGAAATAGAACTTCCGGATGTAGTGGCTCGGCGGATGTTCGAGCAGCGGCGCCAGCGAGCGGTATTCGTGGTACTCCTTGTCGAGCCGCCACATCGTAAAGGGCACCCACGAAATGCCGCCCTCGGTGAAGACGATGCGCAGGTCCGGGAATCGCGCCGGTATGGCCGATTCGAGCATGCTGAACATGTTCGCCATCAGGGCAAACTCATGTTGGATCGGGTGGCGGAAGAGAATCGTGCGGAACTGCTCGACATTGAAGGGGAACGCGGCGTGAATCAGGCCCACGCTGTGGAGCATTACCGGCAGCCGCATCTCGGCGGCCGCCTCGAAGATCGGGGTGTAGCGGTTGTTGCCCCACAGCGGATTGACGCCAGCCGTCGGCAGGTACACGCCGACAAACTCATCGAGCGCGCCATAGCGCCGGATCTCGCGCGCGGCGTCCTCGGGGTCGTGCGGCGCGGCGACCACGGCGCCGTACAACCCGTCCGCACGGCTCACCCACTCCTCGGCGAGCCAGGCGTTGTAGGCGCGGCCCAACGCCGCTGCGTAGACCTCGTCGGGCAGCGCCGCCATGGTCAGCAGGTGGTCCGGGAACAGGATGCCGACGTCGACCGCCAGCGCGTCCAGGTCCTCGCGCATTTGCCGCGGGGTGTGCACGGACCGCGCGCCCGCCCCGCGGTCGGGCAGGGGCAGATCGATTGCGAGCCTGAGGGCGTATCCCGGAATGTCCAGATAGCGGCGCGGCAGCGTGCTGATGTGCTCCAGCACCCGGCGATAGGGCGCGTCGACATAGGGCGCCAACGCCTCGGGCGTGTCGTTGACATGGACGTCGACATCCACGATGACCATGTCGTCGCGGGTGGACGGTCGAGGGACGGTGACCGTCATACGGCAAGCCCCCTGAAAGCGTGCCAAGCGGTCCATTCTATGCCGGATCGCGAGAGGCGACCTACCGCCGGCTGTCGGATCGCAGCATGACCGGCGGCGGCATGGTTCGGCGCCGCACCAAGATCATCGCCACGATCGGCCCCGCCAGCGTTGGTCGGGTCGATGCGCTGGTGGCGGCGGGTATGGACGTGGCGCGCCTCAACTTCTCGCACGGCACACCGGCTGACCACCAGGCTGCCGCGCGGGCGGTGCGTGACGCGGCCGCGCGGGCCGGCCGGCCGGTGGCCGTCCTGGTGGACCTGGCAGGCCCGAAGGTTCGGCTTGGCCGGCTGCCTCCCGGCGGCGTTGTGCTTGCGACCGGCGCGACCTTCACGCTGCGGCGCGGCACGGAGATCGGCGATGCGCAGGGCGCGGCAACCAATCACGACCTCCTGGCGCGCGACCTGCAGCCGGGCGATCGGATATCCCTGGCGGACGGCGCGGTTGAGCTGCGCGTGACGTCTACCGGCGACGACGTGGCGTGCGAAGTCATAACCGGCGGCGTCCTGCGATCACACGCCGGCGTCAACGTGCCTGCGGTGAGGCTTTCGCTGCCGGCGATCACGGACCGTGATCGCGCAGACATCGTGCGAGCTCGCGCGCTCGGCGCCGACTACATCGCGCAGTCGTTCGTGCGCCAGGCGTCCGATGTGGACGACCTACGTGCGGCCCTTGGCGCACCGGCGATCCCAATCGTCGCCAAGATCGAGACCGGCGCCGCCGTCGAGGCGGCAGCGGATATCCTTCAGGCAGCCGACGCCGTGATGCTCGCCCGCGGCGACCTGGGCGTGGACGTGGACCTCGAGCGGGTGCCCTTGATCCAGAAGCGCCTGACCCGTCAAGCCGTGGCGATGGGCGTTCCGGCGATCATCGCGACACATATGCTGGAGTCCATGATCGAGGAACCGCGACCCACGCGCGCCGAGGTGAGCGACGTCGCCAACGCCGTGCTCGACGACGCCGACGCCGTGATGCTGTCGGCCGAGACGGCGATTGGCCGGCATCCCGTCGCCTCCGTGCAAACGGCCGCGCGCATTGCCAAGGAAACCGAGCGCCACGGGGACGAGTTCTCGACTCCCGCGCGTCAGCCGGAGCCTGGCGATCCAGCCGCGGCCGTGGCCCGCGCGGCGGCGGATGTCACGGCCGCCAATCCGGAGATCGCCGCGATCGCCTGCTTCACCGAGACCGGCGCCACCGCGGAGTTGCTCGCGGCGGCAAGGCCGCGCGTCCCCATCGCGGCCTTCTGCGCGGACGAAGCCGTTGCCCGCCGCCTGACGCTGCGCCGCGCCGTGCATCCGATTCTCACCGACCCCATGCCCGATACAGACGCCGTGATCGGGATGCTGGACGCGGGTCTGAGCCAGGACTTCGGCCTCGCCCCGGGAACCCCGGCGGTGCTCGTGGCGGCGTCACCGGTCGGGAAGGCCAGCACCAACCTGCTCAAGCTGCATCGCGTCGGCGAATGGTCGGCGCCGTGAGCCACGACGTTGCGCCGTTCAAGCAGCGGCTGCGGGACGCGCTGGAGTCGGACTCGCTGCCAATGGCGCTGGGACGGGTGTTGCCGCTGCTGGACGGGCGGCGGCGCGAGGCGTTTCACGGCCGCGACTTTCCCGCCGAGCAGGCCCGGCTGGCGGCGATCCGGAAGCGGGACGTCGCCGACGGACCGAGGCTGTTGGAACAATTCACCGCGGTTGCCGAGAAAGCCGGCATGGTGGTACATGCGCCGGCCGACGCAGCGGCGGTGCGCGAAACGGTGGCGGAGCTGTTGCGCAAGGCATCGGCGCGCATGGTCGTCAAGAGCAAGTCCATGGCCACCGAAGAAATTGGCCTGAACCAGGCGCTCGAAGCCGACGAGCTGGAAGTGGTCGAGACCGATCTGGGCGAGTTCCTGGTGCAAATAGCGGACGAATTGCCCTCGCACATCGTCGCGCCGGCGCTGCACATCACGCGTGAGCGCGCCGCCGAGCTGATCGGCAGCGTCACGGGACAGGACCTGCCGCCGGACCCCGACACGCTGGTGCAGGCGGCGCGCGAGTACCTGCGCGACAAGTTCATCGCCGCCGACGCCGGCATCACGGGCGCCAATGCCCTGGTGGCCAGCACCGGCAGCGTGATGCTGGTGAGCAACGAGGGCAACGCCCGGCTGTGCAGCAGCTTGCCGTCGCTGCACATCGTGGTCGCGGGCGTGGACAAGCTCGTCGCCACCATGACCGACGCCGCGGCCACGCTGGACATGCTGCCGGCGAGCGCCACGGGACAGACCATGTCCAGCTACGTCTCGTTCATCAGCGGCCCCAGCCGCAGCGCGGATATCGAGATGTCGCTGTCGCTGGGCGTCCACGGACCGCGCGATGTCCACGTCGTGCTGCTCGACAACGGTCGCGAGGCCATGCGGCGCGATCCAGACTTCCAGACTGCGCTCCAGTGCGTGCGCTGCGGGGCCTGCTCGAACGTCTGCCCGACCTACCAGCAGGTCGGCGGCCACGCCATGGGCCACATTTACACCGGTCCCATCGGCCTGCTGCTCACTCCGTTCCATCACGGCATGGAAAACGTGGCCGGGCCGCAGGCGCTCTGCGCGGGCTGCGGCGCGTGCGCCACGGTGTGCCCGGCCGGAATCCGGATTCCCGAGCTGATCCAGGAGGTGCGCACGCGGGCCGTTTCCGACGGGGCCGCGAAGAACCGGCTCAAATCGCTGGCGCTGCGGGTGCTCGCCGACCCTCGAGCATTCGAAAAGGGCCTGCGTGCCTTCACTCGGATTCCCGGCGCGCAAGGGCTGGCGCGCCGGCTGCCGGGATCGCCGCTGCGATCGCGACCGTTGCCGCCCGTGGCCGCGCGTCCCTTCCGCGATCGACTGCCGAATCTGATCACCGAGGATGGCGAGAAGGCCCAAGTGGCCTACTTTCCCGGCTGTCTCACCGACTGGCTCGCGCCGGAAACCGGCGAGGCGGCCGTGCGGGTGCTCGGGGACGGCGACGTCGCACCCGTCGTCTTCGAGTCCTGCTGCGGGCTGCCGGCAATCAACGCCGGCTACCGAGAGCCGGCCCGGCGCATGGCCAAGCAGACCATCGAGGCCATCGAAGCCTCGGGGGTCGACACCATCGTCACCACGTCCACCAGCTGCCTCGGCGCTATCCGTGACGACTATCCGCGCCTCCTCGCGGACGAGCCGGAGTGGCGGGAACGCGCATTGGCTGCGGCGGGCCGTATGGTCGATTTCGCCACCTACGTCGAGAAGCATGGGGCGCAGGCTGCAACCAAGCCACGGCCGCGCGGCGTGGTGACCGTGCACGACGCCTGCCAGTCGCGCCACGGGCTGGGCCTCGGTGAAGGAACGCGCAGCCTGCTCGAGGCGGCGGGCTACTCGGTGCGCGAGGCGCCTTACAGCGGCGAATGTTGCGGGTTTGGCGGGTCGTTCTCGTTCGACTTTCCCGAAGTGGCCGGCCGCATGCGCCAGCGCAAGCTGGAGGCCTTCGCGTCCACCGGCGCCCAGTTTGTCTGCGGCGACAATCCCGGCTGCCTGCTGCACCTGGACTCCAACGGCGCCACGCCCGACGCCCCGCGCCCGGTGCACCTGGCCGAGCTCCTGCGAGACGCCGCCCCGGACGCTCAGTGACGACCGACCGCCTGCGCCGCCAGCTCGCGTTCATCGTTGAGATCGACAAGGCGAAGTCCATCCTTCGCAACTCCCTGGTCATCGAGGAGGGCCGGCGCGAAAACGACGCCGAGCACGCCTGGCATGTGGCGGTGATGGCCCGAATGCTTGCCGAGTACGCCCGCGAGGAAATTGACGTGGACCGGGTGATCGAAATGCTGCTGATCCACGACCTGGTCGAGATCGACGCCGGCGACACCTTTGTCTACGACACCGCCGCTCGCGAGCTGAAAGCCGAGAAGGAGCGGGCCGCCGCCGACCGCATCTTCGGCCTACTTCCTGCTGATCAGGCGGCCGCGCTGCGCGCGCGGTGGGACGAGTTTGAAGCCCGGCAGACGCCGGAAGCCAAGTTCGCCTTCGCGCTGGACCGCCTGCAACCGCTGCTGCTCAACTTCCACACCCAGGGCCACGCGTGGCGCAAGCACGGCGTGCGCCGGTCGCAGGTGATGGCGGTGAACGCCAGCATTGCCGACGGCGCGCCGGAGCTTTGGGAATACGCGCGCAGTCTTATCGAGGAAGCCGTCCGGCGGGGGTATTTGGCGGAGTAGCTGCATCCCGCAGCCATAGCATCGGTTGGCGAGTGTTGGCAGCAAGCGAGGACATTTGCCGATACGGGAACCATCCGTGTACGCTCGCCGAAATGTGAATAGTCCACCGATTCTGATATCGATCAAACATGTGGATTTGAGCTAAGTCAATGATTAGATACACCGCTCGCCAAGTATTAGTTGCCGCCCAGTTACTGCTGGGGGCCACCATCGTCATATTCATTGTGATTAGCTTGTATCCTGGCGACCCAATTGCAAATCTTTTTGGCCCCTATGGCCAAGCATGGAGTCCTGGACAGGACACTGCCGAGCTACAAGGTCGCTTCAGCGGCGACACGCCTGGGCCGGTGCGGTATCTGTTTTGGATGAAGGAGATATTCACCGGGAATCTGGGCTCCGTAGGTCAGTGGGCTCATCCCGTTGGGGACGTCATCCGCGAGGCGCTTCCGGTCACACTCGGGCTTGTCGCCGTCTCCCTCGCAGTCGCCTTGATCATCGCCATAGCATTTGCGCTGATTTCGACCATTTGGCCGCAGTCAATCCTGAGCCGTTTCCTGAGCGCCATACCGATCGTCCTTGCTTCAATCCCAGCAGCCTTCCTGACCATCTGGGGACTCTACCTATTTGCCGTTCGGCTGGGATGGCTGCCGGCAATGGGGCTCTGGACACCCGGCGCTGACGAGGCATTCAATCTCGATCTCGTACGCCACGCCATCCTGCCGACGGCAGTTCTGGCACTGCCATTCGTGGCCGTCTATATGCGCTACGCGCAGCAAGCGATATTGAACGCGCCCGTGGAAGAACCAGCAGGAGCAGTCGCCCCGGAGGGCTCTGGCGAGATGGCCGTGCGCTCGCTATCCATGCTGCCGAGCGTCGGAGTGCCGTTGCTGAGAAACCTCAGCCTATCCCTGGCACCCCTCGTGGGCAGCGCGTTGGTGGTCGAGTCGATTCTCTCCTTGGGCGGATTGGGGCACGTGGCGTACAGGTCGCTGTTTCAGCGCGAATACCCGGTGGTGACGGCGGCCATTCTCGCCGGCACGGTGGCGGTGCTTGCGGCGAGGCTGCTGATTGACGTGATTTGCGCTTGGCTCGACCCGAGCATTCGCGAATCCCCCGGGAGGTCAACGCTTACGCCCAGCAAGCCTTCCACGGCCGACCACGACGCCACTGCGCGACAGCTCAGCCCGCCGCTGGAACTGATCGACCGTCCGCTGGCGCACCGTCCATGGAGCACCGCGCGACGCCGATTCCGGTCACAGTGGCCGGCTGTGGCCGGGCTTGTCGTGCTGCTTGCGTTCGTTGCAGTCGCCGTTCTTGGGCCGCTCGTGGCCCCCTACGAACCCTACGAGGTGGTCGCCTTGCGGTCGATAGGTGAATCGAGTGCTTCCAATTGGCTTGGGACCGACAGCTTTGGTCGAGATGTCTTCAGCCTGCTGCTGCACGGCGCCCGAGGGTCGGTTGGGGTGGGCGTGGCGGCCGTGGTGATCAGCCTCGTGATCGGCTTGGCCGTCGGTGTGCCCGCGGCCAGTCGCGGCGGTCTGGTCGACGGCGTCCTTATGCGGATCACGGACGTCGTCCTGACCTTCCCCGCACTCTTCCTCATGATGTTCCTCGTGATCCCGCTTCTATTCGGAGTGGCCGGCCCAGGGAGCGTGGTGGCCGTGACGATTGGGATTGTCAGCTGGCCCGGATTCGCGAGGCTAATCCGCCGGCATCTCCTCCTGCGGCGTCAAGCGGGCGCCGCCGCCGACTCAAATGGGCCGGAGCGCGGTCCGGCGGAACCCGGGCGTCAAGATCCCGGCAGCCTGGCTGGCCCGTTGACGGTGGCAGCCGCCTACGGTCTCGCCGCGGCTCTCTTGGCCGAAGCCGCGTTGAGCTTCGTGGGCATTGGCGCCTCCACCCCGGCAATGACCTGGGGACAGATGATCGGTCAATCGCGAGGCCTCGCTCACCTGACTACCGCAACGGGCGTAATGCCCACAATCCTGATCGTTCTCCTGGTTCTGTCGGCTCACCTCGTCGCCGATGGTCTCCGGAATGCTTTTGCTGTAGAGAACACGGACCCTGACGTGGCGGAGACCGGCGACGACCAAGCGGCGCCTGGCCTCTGACACAGGTCACAGCCGAAAGGCCACCGTCGGCAGCGCACGGAGCTTGGCGTGGGGAATGCCTCGCAAGGACTGTTGGCGACTCCTGGCCCTTCGACTCGGCTTTGGAAAGAGGTCGCTAGCGCGCCGACGCCGACTTGCCCGGACCCTCGGCGATGCGCTCCACGTGCCAGGGGTGGCGATTGGCGTAATAGGTTTCGGATGCGTGGAAGGCGCGAGCGGGCGGGCCGAGGGCCAGCTCGAACAGGCGCAGATCGACCCAGGCGTCTCCGTCGCGGATGCGATTGGGCAGACGCGCCGCCTCGGTGAAGCCGGCGGCGCTGGCGATGTCCGCGAGGTCTGGGTCGGAGGCGGCGATCGGAAACTCGAGCACGCTCACGCCGATCTCGCCGGCCCGGTCGATCGCGGCGTCCACCAAGGCCACGGCATGGTCCATGTACGCGGGAGCCACCCGCAATGAGAGCGTGGCCACGTGCTGCTGCGGGAACGTATCGCGCCGCACAAAGACCGTCTGCCCCACCACGCGATTCTTTGGAGTCACCAGAACCAGCACCGCGCCCTGCGCATTCTCGACGCGGAGCATGAGGCGCACGAAGTGATACTCATAGCGCGTGTCGCGGAGGCAGTTGTCCAGGACCTCCTTGAGCAGCCAGGCCGGCTCGCGCATGTTATAGAGGACGGCCGCGCGCGGCAGATCGCCCCAGACGGCGTCCCGCACGACCGGCTCGCCGTCGAAGGCCAGATACGTCGCGTCAAAGTAGTCCGCGTCCTGCACGGAGAAGCGCATGCCGTCGCCGACGCGGTACCAGAACCCGTGGTTCTCATACAGGTGGCCGGCGACCGGATTGGTGGTGCAGAGATGGAGCGCCTGGCCGCCGTTGGCCACGAACTCCCGCAGCATGCGTGACATCAGCGCGTCGGCCACGCCCTTGCGGCGGTGCCGGTCCTCCGTCGCCACGAACTCCACGATGCCGACGTCGCGCGTGTCGGCGGGGACGTAGTAGCCGAGCGATCCGGCGTACTCACCGTCGATGGTTCCCACGAAGTGCGGCGTAAAGAGCGTCTCGGCCAGCGCACCGCTGAACAGGTCGTCTTGAATCGGATCCCAGGTGCGGACGCGTCCCCCGAACGTGTCCATCGGCGGAAGCAGGCGCTCGATCTGCATGCACTCGCCGTTCCGCAGCGTGACGCTTTCAGGGGCCATGGCATCGCGAGAGGCGGGCGGGTGGGCGATTCTACGCGCGGGCCGGTGGTCCGAGACCGCACGGTGCGCCACTATGGCGGGAATGGCCCTCTGCTAGGCATTGACCGGAGGATCCACCGATGGCACAGGCAACGGCGTCGAATCTCGAAATGATCGACCAGCTCACGGCGTCGCGGGTCTATGACCTGGGCACGCGCTACGAGATGGACATGCCGGTGCATCCGGCGCACCCGCCGTTCATCTTCACGCTGCAGCGGCGCCACGGCGACACCTTCCGACCGGGCGGCTACAGCTCGTCCAACGAGCTGATCGTCATGTGCGGCCACACCGGCACGCACATCGACTCCCTGGCGCACGTCTCCGAGCACGGGCAGCTGTTTGGCGGCGTGGACGCCAGCTGCAACCAGCAGGGCGGCAAAGGCATGAAGTCCATCGGTGTGGACACCATCGAGCCGGTGGTTCGGCGCGGCGTGCTGCTCGACGTGGCCGGCGCGGAGGGCGTCGACGTCCTGCCGCCCGATTTCGGGGCCGATGCC
>DAOUHO010000038.1:0-10778 GCA_034428595.1 Chloroflexota bacterium
CGACAGCGGTGCGGGTTCCGTCCCTGTAGCGGGCTTGGCTGATCATGCGTGCTCCCCGTTTGGGAATTGGCGGGCGGCGCTCAAGCGTCGGTCGAGATATCGATGACGGCGCGGCGCATGCGTTGCACGGGCAACCCGTGCGTCCCCATCTCGCGGGTGAAATCGGAATCCGAGTAGATCACGTGCAGCTTGCCGTCGCGCTGCATCGTCGTGGTATACGAGCATCCCGGACCGGTGTGGAAGCAGAACGGCGCTTCCCAGCGATGCCCGGTGCCGTCGATGCTGATCATCACGTGCGTCACTTGCGGATGGCCATAGGCCCCGCGTCCCGAAGTGCACGCGAGCACGCCGTTCGGCAACACCTGCAGCTGCGGCTTCACCGCCGGCCACCCGGTCGACTCGGGCGCGTCCCAGGTCCTTCCTCCGTCGCGCGACCGCGCCTGCCACAGGGGCGAATACGAGCCCGTGCGCATCACGCACAGGATGTCGCCGTTGGGCAGCTTAGCCATGTGGGCTTCGTCGATGCCATCGTCGACGGACCTGTCGCTGATCCCGTAGACCGGCTGCACCTCGTCGGGATCGAACTGAGTCACATAATCCCACGAGTGCCCGCCGTCGCCGGAGCGCACGATGAAGACGCCGAAGAGGTATTTCCAGATGCGGCCGTGGGCCTCGTGGCGCCACCGGTCCTCGGGGAGCATCTTGCACCACTCCATGGCCGCCAGCAGATCGCCGTCGTCCATTTCGAGAACCGGCGAGTAGGCCTGATATGACGCGCGCCCCCACGGCATGCCGGCAACCTTGAACTTGATCGTCTCGAGCAGTTGGCCGTCGCCAGAGGCCCGCTGAAAGCGGAAGGTTGGGTCGTCCTGCTGGAACTCGTCGTGCATGTGGCGGCCGGCATAGCCGACGTCGTGCTGCAGCTGCGTGTTGTGGCCGATGTGAGCGATCGTTCCGTCGCCGAGGTAGCCGATGGAGACGCCAAAGCGGTCGATGATGCGGCCGGTTTGCGGGTCACGGAAGACGAGCGGATAGTCGTCCCGCGCCGGTTGCCAGGTTTCGCCGTCGTCATAGGACTCGATGACGCGGTCGGTGTCCTCGTCGGCGGTGTGCTCGCGGCCGTGCTGCGAGCGCGCGAAGGACAGCACGAGCCGGCCGTCCAGCTCCAGGATCCCGGGAAAATTTACGATGCTATCGGTGTCTTCGACCCAGGTGTCCACGCGCTCGAGGGTGACGACAGCGGTGCGGGTTCCGTCCCTGTAGCGGGCTTGGCTGATCATGCGTGCTCCCCGTTTGGGAATTGGCGGGCGGCGCTCAAGCGTCGGTCGAGATATCGATGACGGCGCGGCGAATGCGTTGCACCGGCAGTCCGTGCGTTCCCATGTCGCGCGTGAAGTCGGAGTCCGAAAAGATGACGTGCATCTTGCCGTCGCGCTGCATGGTCGTGGTATAGGAGCAGCCCGGACCGGTGTGGAAGCAGAACGGGGCTTCCCAGCGATGCCCGGTGCCGTCGATGCTGATCATCACGTGCGTCACCTGGGGATGGCCGTAGGCCCCGCGCCCGGAGGAGCACACCAGCACGCCGTTCGGCAACACCTGCAACTGCGGCTTCACCGCCGGCCATCCGGTCGACTCGGGCGGGTCCCAGGTCCGGCCGCCGTCGCGCGACCGCGCCTGCCACAGGGGCGAATACGAGCCGGTGCGGAGCATGCAGAGGATGTCGCCGTTGGGGAGCTTGGCCATGTGGGCTTCATCGAACCCCTCGTCCACGGATCTGTCGCTGATCCCGTAGACCGGCTTCACCTCGTCGGGATCGAACTGGGTCACGTACTCCCACGTGTGCCCGCCGTCGCCGGAGCGCACGATGAAGACGCCGAAGAGATATTTCCAGATGCGGCCGTGGGCCTCGTGGCGCCACCGTTCTTCAGGAAGCAGCTTGACCCACTCCATGGCCGCCAGCAGGTCGCCGTCGTCAAGCTCGACGATGGGCGAATAGACCTGGTATGACGTCCGCCCCCAGGGCATGCCGGGCACCTTGAATTTGATCGTCTCCAGCAGTTGGCCGTCGCCCGAGGCCCGCTGAAAGCGGAACGTCGGGTCGTCCTGCTGGAACTCGTCGTGCATGCGGGCGCCGGCATAGCCGACGTCGTGCTGCAGCTGCGTGTTGTGGCCGATGTGAACGATCGTGCCGTCGCCGAGGTAGCCGATGGATCCGCCGAAAGCATCGATCTGGCGGCCGGTCACCGGGTCATGAAAGGCGAGCGGGAAGTCTTCCGGCGCGGGCTGCCAGGTCTCGCCATCGTCGTAGGACTCCATGATGCGGTTGGGGTCCTCGTCGGCGGTGTGCTCGGCGCCGTGGCGCGAGCGCGCGTGGTACAGCACCAGCCGGTCGTCCAGCTCCAGAATTCCCGGAAAGTTCACGATGCTCTCGGTGTCTTCGATCCAGGTGTCGATTCGCTCCAGGGTGACCGTGGCGCTGCGGGTCCCGTCGCTGTAACGGGCTTGGTCGATCATGGTTGCTCCCTGCCTTCGGCTGAACGAGAGGCGCCGCTCAGGCGTCGGTCGAGATGTCGAAGACCGCGCGCCGAATGCGCTGCACCGGCAGCCCGTGCGTTCCCATGTCGCGCGTGAAGTCGGAATCCGAATAGAACACATGCAGCTTGCCGTCGCGCTGCATGGTCGAGGTGTACGAGCAACCCGGGCCGGTGTGGAAGGCAAACGGCGCTTCCCAGTTGTTCCCGGTACCGTCGATGCTAATCATCACGTGCGTCACCTGGGGATGGCCGTAGGACCCGCGCCCCGAGGCGCACACGAGCACGTCATTCGGCAGCACTTGCAGCTGCGGCTTGGCCCCCGGCCACCCCATCGGCTCGGGCGTATCCCAGGTCCGACCGCCGTCGCGCGACCGCGCCTGCCACAGAGGCGAATACGAGCCCGTGCGCATCACGCACAGGATGTCGCCGTTGGGCAGCTTGGTCATGTGGGCTTCGTCGAACCCCTCGTCGACGGGCCGGTCGCTGATCCCGTAGACCGGCTTGATCTCGTCGGGATCGAACTGGGTCACGTAGTCCCACGAGCGCCCACCGTCGCCGGAGCGCACGATGAAGACGCCGAAGAGATATTTCCAAATGCGGCCATGGGCCTCGTGGCGCCACCGGTCCTCGGGGAGCACCTGGCACCACTCCATGGCCGCCAGCAGATCGCCATCGTCCATCTCGAGGATGGGCGAGTAGACCTGGTATGACCGGCGCCCCCAGGGCATGCCGGCAACCTTGAACCAAAAACGCTCCAGCAGTTGCTGGCCGTCGCCCGAGGCCCGCTGGAAGCGGAACGTGGGGTCGTCCTGCTGAAACTGCTCGTGCATGTGTCCCTTGGCGCGGTCATAGCCGTTGTCGAGATGCACCCGGGTGTTGTGGCTCATGTGAACCAGCGTGCCGTCGCGAAGACGGCCGGTACCGCCGGCAAAGCCGTCGCTGGTGTGTCCGGAGAACGGGTCACGCGTGGTGAGTGGGTTGTCATTGGGCGCGGGCTGCCAGGTCTGGCCGTCGTCGAAGGACTCGATGGTGCGGGCGGGATCCTCTTTGTGGGCGTGCTCACCGCCGTGGCGCGAGCGCGCGTAGGTCAGGTTGAGCCGGCCGTCCAACTCCACGAGCGAGGGAAAGTTCACGATGCTCTCGGTGTCTTGGATCAACGTGTCGATTCGCTCGACGCGAATCGTCGCCGTGCGTCCGTCGCGGATATAGGTGGCCTCGGTAATCATCGGCGCGCTCCCCGATTAGCCCGCGATATGCGCGGGCCGCTCCCATTTGGTCCCTACCATGCCTCAATTCGTCGCCGCGCGCCGAATGGGGCGGTTGGCGGCTTAAGCGCCTAAGAAAGCTCGGGACAGCCTCACCAGGCTCACCCCAATCCGTTCGATGCACCCATCGACAAGCTCAGAGCCTGCCCTGAGTTCACCGAAGGGGCGAACGAATTGGGATGCATATCGGCCGTAGCGTGCTCCTAGCTCGGAGATTCCTCAGGCCAGCCCCGAGATCGTTCCGTCCGGCGTCACATCCATACCCACGGCAAACGGTCGCCGCGGCAGGCCCGGCATCGTCAGAATGTCGCCGGTCAGCGGCACCACGAACCCCGCGCCCGCCGACAGCCGCACGTCGCGCACCGTGATGCGGAAGCCCTCGGGCCGGCCCCGCAGCGACGCGTTGTCGGACAGCGAGTACTGCGTCTTCGCCATGCAGACGGGGAATCCTCGCGCCACGCCGCGGTCCATGCGCCGCAGCCGCCGCTCCACGCCTGCCGCGTAGTCCACGCCGTCCGCCCCGTAGACCTCGCGCGCGACGGTCTCGATCTTTTCGGTGAGGGTGGCTTCGGGCTCGTACAAGGGTGCGAATGCATCTCCGCCGCTCTCCAGCGTGGCCAGCACCTGCCGCGCCAGATCTTCGCCGCCCGCGGCCCCGTCGGCGAACACGGTGGACTCCGCCGCCGGCACTCCCAACGCCCCGGCTGCCTGCATCACCAGATCCACCTCGGCGTCCGTGTCGGTCGGGAAGCGATTGACCGCCACCACCACCGGCAGCCCGAACTTGGCCATGTTCGCCGCGTGCGCTTCCAGGTTTGGCAAGCCCGCGCGCAATGCCTCCAGGTCCTCGGTGTCGAGCTCGCGCCGGTCGGCGCCGCCGTGCAGCTTGAGCGCGCGCACCGTGGCGACCAGCACCGCCAGCCGGGGGCGCAGCCCGCCCGCCGGACACTTGATGTTGAGAAATTTCTCCGCGCCCAAATCGGCCCCGAATCCGGCTTCGGTCACCACCAGGTCCGCCAGCTTCAGCGCCAGCCGGGTCGCGATGAGCGTGCTGCACCCGTGCGCGATATTTCCGAACGGTCCGCCGTGAATCAGCGCTGGACCGCCCTCCAGGTTCTGCACCAGGTTGGGCAGCACCGCGTCACGCATCACCACGGCCATGGCGCCCTGCGCCTCCAGCTCGGCGGCGGTGACGTAGGCGCCGCGCCCGCGGTCGGCCACCGCGATGCGTCCACAGCGATCCTTCAGATCCGCCAGGTCGCGCGCCAGGCACAGGATCGCCATCACTTCGGACGCCGGCGTGATGTCGAATCCGGTCTCGCGCGGCACGCCGCGCGTGCGCCCGCCCAAGCCAACCACGATGTCGTGCAGCGCGCGGTCGTTCATGTCCATCACCCGCCGCCAGAGCACGCGCCGCGCGTCGATGTCGAGCTGGTTCCCCTGGTGCAGGTGGTTGTCCAGCATGGCCGCGAGCAGGTTGTGCGCCGCGCTCACCGCCGCGAAGTCGCCCGTGAAGTGCAGGTTGATGTCCTCCATCGGCAGCACCTGGGCGTAGCCGCCGCCCGCCGCGCCGCCCTTGACGCCGAACACCGGCCCCAGCGAGGGCTCGCGCGTGGCGCTGATAGCCCGGTGTCCCAGGCGGTGCAAGGCCTGCGTCAGCCCAATCGTCGTCGTGGTCTTGCCCTCGCCCACCGGCGTGGGGGTGATGGCCGTCACCAGCACCAGGTCGCCGTCCGGCGCGTCTTGCCGCGCCGCCATCGCCGCCTGCGTCACCTTGGCCTTGGTGCGGCCATACGGCTCGATCTCATCGCCGCTTAAACCAACCTGCGCCGCGATTTTCTCGATGGGGCGCAGCCTGGCGGCTTGCGCGATCTCAATATCCGGCGGTTGCGAAGGGCTCATACGCTCTCCCACGCTGGCATGCGGCACGTCACGATCGGCGCTGGGCCCATTAAACCGCAGGCCGCATTCGCTGCACGACGCTCCCGGTGAAGCAGCCGCGCGGTATCGTTCAGGAAGTCCGGCTGGCGCAAGTGAGTGGGAACCGAGCATGAAGGCCGCCTATCTCGAAGGGACCGCCGACATCCGGGTTCGCGAGTCCGCCGTCCCGGCTCCGGCGACCCATGAGGCCTTGATTCGCATTCGGTCCATCGGCATCTGCGCGTCCGACATCCACTACTACGAGCACGGGCGTATCGGGCGCTTCGTCGTGGAGCAGCCGCTGATCCTGGGACACGAGCCATCCGGTGAGATCGTTGCGGTCGGTACGGAGGTCTCACACCTCGCGCCCGGCGATCGCGTGTCGATCGAGCCCGGCGTTCCCTGCCATGCGTGCGAGCACTGCCAGGCCGGCCGCTACAACCTCTGCCCCGACGTGGTGTTCATGGCCACGCCGCCGGTGCACGGGGCCTTCGCTGAGTACGTCGTCCATCCCGCCGCGCGCTGCTTCAAGATTCCCGACGGTATGAGCTACGACGCCGCGGCTCTCATCGAGCCGCTGTCGGTCGGGCTCTATGCCGTGGAGCGGGGTCGCGCGGTGCTGGGAGATCGGGCCGTGATTCTGGGGGCCGGGCCCATCGGCCTGGTGACCCTGCTGAGCCTGAAGAGCCAGGGCATCGACGCCGTGACGGTCGTCGACGTCGTCGA
Organism: Chloroflexota bacterium; assembly: GCA_034428595.1. Lineage (GTDB taxonomy): Bacteria > Chloroflexota > UBA11872 > UBA11872 > UBA11872 > JAJECS01. The sequence continues at coordinate 6,446 of DAOUHO010000038.1, forward strand.
CTTTCGTCTCGAGAAGGCCCGCGAGCTGGGCGCCGAGCGCACCGTGGATGCCCGCGAGGTCAATGTCGACACGGAGCTCGCCGACAGCTTCGACGTGGTCTTCGAGACCGCCGGCGCGCCGGCCACCGTGGTGCAGACGATTCGCCTGGCCGCCAGGGGAGGTCGCGTGGTCCTCGTTGGACTCAGCCCCGACGACTCCGCGCCCATCGACACCAACCACATCATCGACAAGGGGCTCGACGTGATGGGCGTGTTCCGCTATGCCCACACCTGGCCCAAGGCTATCGAGCTTGTGGCCTCGGGACGCGTCGACCTGGCGCCGCTCGTCTCGGCCCACTACCCGCTCGACGACGTCCAGGAAGCCATGGACTTCGCCCGATCCCGCAAGGACGCCTGCATCAAGGTCATGGTCGAGCCCTAGTGAGCGTCCTCGACCGCTTCCGCCTCGACGGCCGCCGCGCGCTGGTGACGGGCGGCGGCACCGGCATCGGCCGGGGCCTCGCCCATGCACTGGCCGAAGCCGGCGCCGACGTCGCTATCTGCGGGCGCACCGAGGCCACGCTGGAGCGCACGGTTGCCGAGATCGAGTCGCTTGGCGCGCGTGCCAGGGCCATCGCCGCCGACGTGACGCGTGCCGACGACGTGCGCGCCGCGGTCCAGGCCGTCGTCGATGAATGGGGCGGGCTCGACATTGCGGTCAACAACGCCGGCATCACCACCTGGGTCGACGCGGTGGACATGCCCGAGGACGACTGGGACCGCGTGCTCGACACCAACCTCAAGGGCGTGTTCCTGTGCTCACAGGAGGCCGGACGCGTGATGATTCCGCAGGGGCGCGGCGCCATCGTCAACGTGGCCTCGATCTCAGCGCAGATCATCAACCGCCCGCAGCAGCAGGCCCACTACAGCGCGTCGAAGGCCGGCGTCGTCCATCTCACGCGCGCCTTGGCCGCCGAGTGGGCGGAGCACGGCGTGCGCGTCAACGCGGTGAGCCCCGGTTACACCCGCACCGAGATGGTCAACGCGCCCCACATGATCCCGGCCCGACCGATCTGGACGCGCGACACGCCCATGGGCCGCATGGCGGAGATCGAGGAGATCCAGGGCGCGGTGGTGTTTCTCGCCAGCGATGCCGCGGCCTACGTGACCGGCCACGACCTGGTCGTCGACGGCGGCGTCACCGCCTGGTGACCAGGCGCGACTGAAGTGTCCGCGTTCGCCATAACGACGCAATGAGCGATGACCTGCTGCTGGGTCTGGACCTCGGCACTACCAGCGCGCGGGCGGTGCTCGTCACGCGATCCGGTCGCATCCTGGCCACGCACGCCGCCGAATACCCCATGCACACCCCACGGCCCGGATGGGCCGAGCAGGACCCCGATACCTGGGAACGGGCGGCGTTCGAGGCGCTCGGCGCATGCGTCCGGGCCGCGCCGCATCCTTCGGCCATCCGGGGAATCGGACTCACCGGCCAGATGCACGGCGCGACGCTCCTGGACGCGCGCGACCAGTCGATCCGGCCGGCCATTCTCTGGTGCGACCAGCGCACGGCCGCGCAACGGCAGGCCATCGAAGGCGAGATCGGGCTGGCCGAGGTCATCGCGCGCACCGCCAACCCGCCGCTGGAGGGCTTCACCGCGCCCAAGCTCCTGTGGGTGCGCGAGCACGAGCCCGACGCCTATGCCCAAATCCGACGGGTGCTGCTGCCCAAGGACTTCATCCGCCTGCGCCTCACCGGCGAGGCCGCCACCGACGTCGCCGACGCCTCGGGCACGGCGCTCTTCGACGTGGCCAACCGTGGATGGTCCGAGGCCATGACGCGCGATCTGGAGATTCCCCTGGAGTGGCTGCCCCGCGTCGTCGAGTCGCCCGAGGCGGCGGGTGCTTTGACCGCCGCGGCGGCCGATGCCCTCGGCCTGGCCGCCGGACTCCCAGTTGCGGCGGGCGCGGGCGATCAGGCCGCCGGCGGCGTCGCGGCGGGAATCGTCGGCGCAGGCGACGCGCTCGTGACCGTCGGGTCGTCGGGCGTGGTGTTCGTGGCCAGCGACCGGCCGCGCATCGATCCCGCGGGCCGCGTGCACACCTTCTGTCACGCCCTGCCGAGCACCTGGCACGTTATGGGCGTAACCCAAGGGGCCGGAATCTCCCTGCGCTGGGTGCGTGACACCCTGGGAGCACGCGACGCCGGTGATGGCGATCCTTACGACGCACTCACTCGCGAGGCGGCCGCATCGCCCGCCGGCAGCCGCGGGTTGATCTGGCTGCCCTATCTTCAGGGCGAACGCACGCCGCACCTCGACCCGAACGCGCGTGGCGTGCTCTTCGGCCTCACGACGGCGCACGGGCGCGGCGACGTGGTGCGCGCCGTGCTGGAGGGCGTGGCGTTCAGCCTGCGCGACGGGCTGGAGATCATCCAGGAGCTCGGCCTGCCGGCGCGCCGGGTCAAGATCGCCGGCGGCGGCGCCCGCAGCCCGATCTGGCGGCAGATCGTGGCCGACGTGCTGGGTCTCCCAGTCAGCCTCGAGCCCGAGGACCGCGGCCCGGCATTCGGCGCGGCCCTGCTGGCCGGGGTTGCCGTCGGGGTTTACGACTCGGTCGAGGACGCGTGCGCGATCACCGCGAGCCAATCCCACCAGGTCGAACCGGGGGCAGCCACGCGGGATGTCTACGAGGCGACCTACCGCCTCTATCGGGACCTCTATCCAGCACTGGCCGGATCGTTTGCCGAGGTTGCGTCGCTGCAGGGATAGGCCAAACCGCTGCGGGACTCAGCGCACGCGCAGCTCGACCGTGCGCGTGCGGGGGCCGTCGCACTCGACCAGCATCACGTCCTGCCAGACGCCAATCTGGAGCCGTCCGTCGACGATTGGCACGAGCAGCTGATGACCCAGCAGGGCGGCGCGGACGTGGGCGGCCGCGTTGTCCTCCGACCCCCGGTTGTGCGCGTAGTCGCCGTGCCATGGGACCAGCTGCTCCAGCGCTTGGGCCAGGTCGTCGAGCAGTCCCGCTTCAGGTTCGTTGATCGTGACGGCACAGGTGGTGTGCGGCACGCTGACGAGCAGCAAACCGTCGCCTACGGCCCGCGTGTCGAGGGCCGCCTGGATTTGCCGACCGATTGGATGGACGGACGTTCGCGCGGAGGTGGCAATGCGCAGCTCGGCCAGGCGCATGTCAGGCATCCGCGGCTGTCCCCGCGCCGGCGGGGCGCGAGAGCTCGCGCCAGCCGGGTCCCAGAGCCAGACGCGCGGCGTCCACCAGGTTCCGGGCCGCGGCCACGCCGGGAGGGGCCGCCGTTCCATCGCGCGCCAGCCACACCACAGGCATCCCGCAGCGTTGCGCGCCGCCGACGTCGTTGGCCAGGTCGTCGCCGATGAGCACGCAGTCGGCAAGGTCGGCGTCGACCGCGGCGGCGGCGGCGGCGAAGATGCGCGCGTCCGGCTTCTCGGCGCCGACTGCTGCCGAAATGACGACAGGGTCCAGACCATCGCCAAGTCCAACCTCGTCGAGGACCAGTGGCAGCAGGTAGCTGAAGTTGCTCAGGACGCCGGCGCGCACGCCGGCCGCTCGCACCAGCTCGATGGCCGGACGGGCGTCGGGCAGCACACGGCTCTCAAAGGCCGCCGCCAGCTCGTCGGCGACGTGGTTCAGATCGAGCCGCACGGGTTCGGTGTCGCCCAGCGCTTCTAGGTAGACCCGGGCGTCGGCGATGCGCAGCCGTTCGAGGTCGGCGGCCGTGCGCACCGAGGCGTAGTGGGCCTTGTAGTAGCGCATCTCCGCGTGCAGGGCGGCGTCGAGGCGCGCGCGCGGCAGCTCGACCCCGATTTGTCCCAAGGCGTCGGCCATGTAGTCGAACGGCGAGGGATCGTCCGGGAAGTGGATCAGCGTGCCGTAGGCGTCGAAGAACACGGCCGCCGGGTGCGAGGCGCTCACACGGGAACCTACCACCCGCGACCTCGAGACCGTTGCAAAATCCGGTGTGGCAAAGGATGGCCGCGCGAATCCCATCCGCCCCCAGATTCAGTGAACGATGGATTCCCGCCTTCGCGGGAATGACGAAGGGCACGCAAGGGTCTCCCATCCTCCGGAGTGGGCGTGGCGTCGACGCGGGTGGGATGATGGGGGCGCTTTCGTCGGGATGGCGTTGGCCGTGACCGGCCCACCGGCGCTGCCGGCAGCGGCGTCCCGCCTTTGAAGGTGCACGCAATGCCGCCGAAATCCACGGCCGCCGCCCGCTGGCGCGACGCCCTCCGCACCAATCCCGACTATGTCGTCTACGTACCGGCCGACGACGACACGCCGGAGCACGACACCGGCCCGCGGCCGGACGGGCCGT
>DAOUHO010000039.1:0-8058 GCA_034428595.1 Chloroflexota bacterium
CCCCGCCTCCGACGCCCCCAAGGCCCGCGCCACCCCCCTAGGCCGGCTGCCCCCCCCCCCCCGCCAATACCCCCTCCTCGGCGGCGGCGACATCAACCTCTACTCCCTCTTCGTCGAGCGCGCCATGGCCCTCGTCAAGCCCGACGGCTTCGTGGGTCTGCTCACGCCGTCGGGCATCTACGCCGACAAGACCGCCGCCCGCTTCTTCAAGACCGTTTCCACCGGCGGGCGCGTGGGCGGGCTGTTCGACTTCGAGAACCGCCGCCTCGGCACCGACCTACCGCCCTTCTTCCCCGATATCGACTCGCGGTTCAAGTTCTGCGCCCTCGTCTTCGGCGGCGCCAAGCGCACCTTCGACGAGACCAGGTGCGGCTTCTTCCTCCAAGCCACCGAGACCATCGACAACCCCGACCGCTGCTTTCCGCTGTCCCCCGAAGACTTCGCGCGGGTGAATCCCAACACCGGCACCGCGCCCGTCTTCCGCACCCGCCGCGACGCCGAGATCACCCGCCGCATCTACGCCAACCACCCCGTGCTGGTGGACCGCTCGAGCGGCGACGAGCGCCGCGCCTGGCCGGTCAAGTACTACAACATGTTCCACATGACCAACGACTCGAACCTCTTCCGCACCGCGGCCCAGCTCGAAGAAGAAGGGTTCTACCCGGTCCAGGGGAATCGCTGGAAGCGCGGTCCCGCGACCTACGTACCGCTATACGAGGGAAAGATGGTCCAGGCGTTCGACCACCGCGCCGCCAGCGTGGTGGTCAATCCCGAGAACCTGAACCGCCCCGCCCAGCCGCGCGAAACTACGCTAGCTCAACACGCCGATCCGAACTGGCTGCCCGATCCGCAGTTCTGGGTGGATGAAAAGGTCGTCGAATGGTCCGACGGCTTGGGATGGGCCGTGGGCTTCAAGGATGTGACCGCGCCGACAAACGTCCGAACCATGATCGCGTCGATCGTGCCGCGCTCAGGCGTTGGCAATACCTTGCCGCTCGTGATCCCCGACCCCGCCGATGTCCAAGACTATCGGGAGAAGGCTTGGCTCTGTGTCGCCTGCATGAATTCGTTCGCGTTTGACTTCATCGCCCGGCAAAAGGTCCAAGGGCAGCACTTGAACTGGTTCATCGTGGAACAGCTCCCCGTCATCGCACCCGACGCCTACGACCGCCGCTTCGGCGACGTCACCGCCGCCGACCTGGTGCGGGACCACGTGCTGCGCCTCACCTACACCGCCCACGACATGGAGCCCTTCGCCCGCGACCTTGGCTACGGCGGCGACCCGTTCATCTGGGACCAGGAAGAACGCCGCCACCTCCGCGCCCGCCTCGACGCGCTCTATTTCCACCTCTACGGCCTCGACCGCAACGACGCCGCCTACGTCCTCGACACCTTCCCCATCGTCCGCCGCGAAGACCAAGCCCAATTAGACGGCCGCTACCGCACCAAAGACCTCATCCTCGCCTACATGAACGCCCTGGCGGCTGGGGATATCGAGACCGTGGTGGCGGTGTAGAGGCAGCTCACTCCGAATCTGCTCCAGATTATCTCGTACGTGACATACTCAATAAGAAGCATTAACTCAAAGCTACTCGAAACTCGGCATACGAAGCCAGTTCGTTTGGCGGCATAATGGAGGCGGTGTTTCTCGTAGCGACTGGTGTTCCAGATCGAAGATTTCACCCTTGACCTCTTGCTTTGCATTATTGTAAGGAATAAACTCCGCTATTGACCTTGCTGTTGAGTACCAACCTTCTATGGCTACACAACGAGCAACCTCAGCGAGCATTTCAGATTTGTTTGAGTCATACTGACCACTCAAGGCTGCATCAAATGCAATGTCGAACTGACCATGTAAAATACCATCATTGGCAACTACTTCAAGGCCTGCATCCTTATCCCTAAGATACCGTCGCTTCAACGCCTGTCCCATAAGGCTGCGAAGTGTTGTTCGTACTTCCTCTACTGTTTTCTCGCTAACTGTTAGATGTGGTGTCGGAGTAGACGCGGGAGTAGGAGTTGTTGTAGGGGTTCTTGTTGGTGTTGGCGTCGGCAGCGAAGGCGAGGAAACCACAACTGGAACTGTGGGAGATACTTGGGCGATCTCTTGGGATTCAAAGTTTGGTCCAATATGCTCTTTCCATAGATCTAGAGCTCTATCAACACCTCCGAGTATATAGAATATCAGTGCTGCTAATGGGACGAGCATGCCAAGCGCTACCGTCGCACGATTGGCAGCGACTATTGATTTGCCTCGATTGAACAACGATATGCGCTTACCGGCGAAGACCCGTGCCCGGCGGATCAGGCAAGAGACTGCGTGGAGTCTTAACCAACAGCCGCACCCGATCTGGGCCAGCGGGCCAGTTTCGTAAGTCTCCATGCTACACCAGTGTTCGTAGTCTGTCAGGGTATGGGCAGATCCGTCCCACTTGTCCGGTTCATGTTTGCAGGGGCTCACCACAAATGCATGGGGCTTGCAGTGGCCAAGGCGGTGTGCCCTGCTAGGGCTTCACCCATAGCCAATCTCACGCTGCGCACAGTGCGGGCTACCAGCAGGACGACGCCAAAGAAGAGGCGAAGCATGACCGCGAGCCTAGAAGCCGAATTCCATCGGGCCATGCTCGACATCTATCAGGCCGCTGCCGAACTCGGCTATCGCCCGACCTATTTCCTGAGGATGGTCCATGAGCATGGCGGGGCGGAAACGGCAAGGCGCTTGCTGCGCGCGCCCGAGACACAGGTGGGGTTGACCACGCTGTGGAAGCTTGGTCGGCTGGACATCTCGATGGAAGCGCTGGTGGTCCAGAAGCGGTGGCAGCCGCTCTTCAGCGACGAGGAGCGCCAGGCCGCGCGGGATCGACTGAGCGCCTATGGCTATGACCCGGCTTCTGGCTGAGGATGACCCTGGGACTGTGCTTTGACGTCTTGGATTCCTCGCTGCGCTCGGAATGACTGAAAGGGGCCCGAGGGCTGCAAGCGCCTGCGCGGTGGCCCAGGCGGCGTGCCCGTTTGGGATGTTCCCGGAACCCGCGCCACGCCGCGCGGCGCTACATGCCCACGGCCCGCGCCGGGCATATATAGCAAGATTAGCGATATTAGGGTTTTCTTGTAAGATTGCTAATTTCCGTATAACCTGAGCCATGGACCCGATTCGCAATCCCTTTGCCCCGGGGGCCGGCACGCCGCCGCCGGAGTTGGCCGGCCGCGACGAGGTGCTGCGCCAGGCGCATATCGCCCTACAGCGCACGATGATCGGGCGTCCGAGCAAGAGCCTGATCATGGTTGGCTTGCGAGGCGTGGGCAAGACCGTACTGCTGGACCGAATTCGTGAGGACGCCGAGGGGACCGGCATCTTGGCCCTGCGCATCGAAGCGCCGGAAGATCGCTCCCTGCCCGCCATTCTGGCGCCGCTGCTGCGGACCGCATTGCTGCAACTGTCTCGGCGCGAGGCGGCGCGAGCATTGGCGCAACGCGCGCTGCGGGGACTTGCCGGGTTTGTGACTGCGCTGCGGGTCACCTATCAGGACATTGCCGTGACCTGGGAGTTGGTCCCCGAACCAGGACTGGCGGACAACGGGGATTTGGAGATCGATCTGCCGGATTTGCTTGAGGCTGTCGGCGCTGCCGCCAAGGCCGGTGAAAGCTGTGTGGCGCTCTTCATCGATGAAATCCAATATGTGCAGGAGGATCAACTCGCCGCGTTGATCACGGCATTGCACCGGACATCGCAGCGGCAACTGCCCGTCACCATGGTCGGGGCCGGCCTGCCGCAAGTGCGCGGTCGCATGGGACACGCCAAGTCGTATGCGGAGCGGCTGTTCGACTTCCCCGACGTTGGGCCGCTGTCGCCTGAGGACGCCAAACACGCCATTGCCAAACCCGCGAATGACGAGGGCGTGGAGATCGAGGACTGCGCCCTGGACGAGATCGTTTCGCAAACTCAAGGCTATCCCTACTTTCTCCAGGAGTGGGGGAAGCATCTGTGGGATGTCGCCGAGGTCTCGCCGGTTTCCGTAGCGAGCGTTCATCTAGCGTCCGAAGTCGCCATTGCCGATCTGGATGCGAGTTTCTTTCTGGTCAGATTCGACCGGCTTACGCCTTCGGAGAAGCGGTATATGCGCGCCATGGCGGAGCTTGGCGCGGGGCCGCATCGTTCGGGTGACATTGCCAACGTGCTGGACCGCCGCGTGAACTCGCTCGCTCCCACGCGCAGCCAATTGATCAACAAAGGGATGATCTGGAGTCCAAGTCACGGCGACACCGCCTTTACGGTTCCGATGTTCGACGAATTCATGCGGCGCGTCATGCCAGGTTCGACGTGGAAGGCTGCGCTGTAGTCCAAGCTGATCCGCGCTCCGATCCAGTGCGGCATGTTGTCTGCCTGGCAGCCACTTGGCCGCATGTTATTTCGCCGTCGAAGTTAAACGCCGAACACGCCAAAAACTCCCGGCCTCCAGGTTGGGGCCGCGTCGCGCGTGCCCTGGCCGGTTGTCATTTGACTGTCGGCAGCCATCACCACGCCGTCTTTGCAAGCGGCGGCGGCGATCAAGGTCACGCTGCGGTTAGACCCTGGCGATGCTCTTTTGCGCGTACTCCGGCCACCGCTGGTACACCGCCCGCAGCAGGTCCCTGAAGGAGATCGACGTTGCCCAGTCGCGGACAGCCAGCAGGTGGCGAGCCTCCCGTCCGCCGTCCGCGACGAGCGCCGCGGCGGCTTCCGCGCCGCTGGCGGTTGCTCGATATCTTGGCCATGTCCGGCCGGGATTCGGCACGGCCGCAATCATCTCTTCGTACTCAAGCTGGTCTAAGTCCGGGTAGATTTCACGCGCAAATGGCCCGTAGCTATATGCCACGAACCGATAGAAGTCAGGCGTCTCCAGGTCCAGTTGCTGGCTGACCACGAAGAGCGTCTTCATCAACCGCAGCGGGTCAATCGGCGCGGCATCCGTGCCCTCGCGTCCCGAAACGGCCAGCAGCAGCCAATCTCTTCTCGTCATACCGTGACCCAATCGACGCCAAAGCCCGGTCGCTTGATGGTAGCAGCGGCGGTAGTCTTGCTGGTGGCACTCATCCACGGCCGCCCCCACGCTGCCCGCAGCGCGAGCTACCGGCGAGCCTAGGCGGGCACTCGCGGGCGTACGCGTTTGGCGATGTCCTGTTCCGACCGGAGCTCCGCGACACGCAGTTCAAAGGTCTTTTGCAGGTTCAGCCAGAATTGCGGCGTGGTGCCGAAATAGCGCGCCAAGCGCAGCGCAGTGTCGGCCGTCACCCCTCGCTGGCCATTCAGGATGGCCGTGATGCGGTTGGTCGGGACAGCCAGGGCTTTGGCGAGCGCGTTGGCCGAGAGGCCGAGCTCGTTGAGCTCGCCACGCAAGATCTCCCCTGGATGCACCGGTCGCATGCGGTTGGTCGTCGGCATCGCCGGCCTCCTCATCGGTGGTAGTCCACGATCTCAACGTCGTACGGCCCATCGGCTCCCCAGCGGAAGCAGATGCGCCACTGGCGATTGATCCGAATGCTGTAGGCGCCTGCCCGATCACCGGTGAGCGATTCCAGCCGATTGCTGGGCAAGCCCGCCAGGTCTCGCAGGGCCTCGGCGCTGTCCAGAATCGTCAACCGGCGCGCGGCCTGATCGGCGAAACCGTGGAAGTCTCGAACGACCTGGCCACCGAAGAATCGTTCGGTCTTGCGGTCCCGGAAGCTTCGGATCACTTTGACGCCTTACGTAAAGAATACATCATCCACACGGATTACCCACTGTCCAAGAACCGGACGGGCGCCCACGAGACGCTCCTACATGGAGCCGCTGGAGCCTGATCCTGCGGACCCGGGCTCAGGCCGCGCCGCTGGTTAGACTCGCGGCATGGCGATTCGGGGTGTGCTATTTGATCTGGGCGATACGTTGGTCTCGCAGGAGCCCTTGGTTGGGTCTCCCAGCAACCGGCAGGGCGCGGCGCAGGTTGCCGAGGCGTTGGGACGGCTGACGGAGGACGCGCCGACCGCCGAGCAGCTGACCGACCCGCTGGGCGAGACCCTGCAAGAGGCGCTGATCGAGTCCTACCAGGGCGAGTGCGCCGTCCCGGACGCGCGGCGAGTCCTCCTGGAAGTTCTCGACCGCTTCGACCTGGAGCCGCCGTCCGAGCTCATCGACCTGCTGCTGCCGATGTACTTCGGACCGCACTACGCGCGGATGACCGTCGATCCGCTCGCCGTCCGCACGCTGGAGCTGCTGCGCCGGGCCGGCGTGCGCACGGCCGTCGTGGGGAACCTGATCTATGGCGAAGAGCTGCTGGCCGAGCGCCTGCGCGCGTTCGATCTGCTGCGGCTGGTGGACGCACTGGTGATGAGTACCGAATCCGGCTGGATGAAGCCGCATCCGGTGGCCTACCGCGAGGCGCTGCGCCGTCTCGACGTCCCGGCTGCCGACGCGGTGATGGTGGGCGACGACCTGGATTTCGACGTGCGCGCCCCGCAGGCGCTGGGCCTGCGGGCCATCTGGCTGCGCCGTGACGCCGCACCCGGCCTCGGGTCGGTCACTCCCGACGCGATCATCGACGACCTGGGGCAGCTGATCCCGGCCATCGCGGAGCTGGACGCCGCCGAGGCATAGACGTGAAGGGCGTGCCCCGCACCTCGCTTCGCACGCTCACGGGGCGGATCTCCCATGCGCAAGCCTCGGATCACCCTCACCCTCTCCCTTCAAGAGACCTTTGCATAAAGAGGTAGGGGCGACCCATGCGTCGCCCCTACGCATGGGTTAACAGGTTGAGCGGCCGCTAGATTCCCGCTCCCCGCCTGCGCGGGGACTGGCTTCGCGGGAATGACGAAGGTGGGGCGCTCCGACCCGACGGCCTAGCGTGGCAGCCAGGCGTCGTCGAGGATGTCCTCGGTGAGTCGCTTGCCGAGCAGATAGGTCGTGTTGTCGGGGTACCAGAGCACCTGCTCGCCGGCGTAGTCGGTGAAGCTGCCGTAGAGGGGCATGCCGCCGCCGCGTCCGGTCACGGAGTTGACGGCGTATTCGTTGTCGGCCAGCACGTGGGGACGGCCGAACACCAGCGGCTGGCCGCCTGGGTTGTCGATCTCGCGTCCTACGCTGACGCAGACCGGCCGGCGCGCCTTGCCGTCGCCGGGTCCGTCGGCGCCGTGCGCGGTGCCGTCGTTGTTGTGGAAGAAGAGCAGGAACCGACCGTCGCGCAGCTTGTGCAGTGGGCAGGGCGACGAGGGATGCGGGATCGGCGGTCCGCCGGGCTGAAACCGCAGGGGCGCCGCCTCCGACCACGACTCGCCATAGTCCTCGGATACCGAGTGCCAGATCCAGCCGGTCATGGTGCGCATGACGGCCACGATGCGGCCGTCGGATAGGTTCTGGATCGACGGCTCCATGGCGCAGCTGATGCGCCCGTCACGCGGGTGCGGCACCTGGATGCCGTGGTCGGCGTCCGGCCACGTCGTCACCACCAGGTCCGCCGGATCGTCCGCGGTCAGCACGTTGTCGAAGCGCAGAAACCAACCCTCGTGATGGCGGGCGTTGAAGCCGATCTCCGGCGTCACCGTCTCGAACCGGCGCTGATAGTCGTTGGAGGCCCAGCGCGTCATCGGGCAGATCACCTGCCCGCGCCGGTTCACGATGGGCGCCTGCCAGCCGGTGGGCACCCAGCTGCTGAGCATGGCCGGGTCGGGATCGTCGATGGCCCCGCGTCCGATGATGGCGTCGTGCCGCTCGCCCCACGAGACCCCGTCGTCGTCCGACACGCGCCAGGACAGCACGCCCGTCATCCCGCGGTCGAAGTCCACCGGGCCGGTGTTGCGGTGATAGAAGAGCCAGACGCGGCCGCTGTGCGGCACCACCACCGGCACCGACCACACCGGCGTCTTGCCTGAGTCGTCCGGCGGCGCCTCGACCACCGTGGGGCGGCTCCAGGTGCGCCCGCGATCCTCGCTGCGGGCCGTCACCACCCGCACGTTCACCCCGTGGAAGTGGTCCCCGGCCTGCGTCCAGGTGGCCAGAAAGGCTCCCGTGGTCGTGACCGTGACGATGAAGTGGGTGTTGCCGTT
>DAOUHO010000040.1:0-12489 GCA_034428595.1 Chloroflexota bacterium
GAACGTCTGCGCCGAATGACACGCAACGCAAGCCTGCCCACCCCGACGATACGGTGGGCGGAAAGAGCCACGCGACGCTGACGAACCCATACTTCCAGACTGAGCATTTCATTCGAATGCTAACGCCGCTTGTTCCCCATACAAGCGATGCGCCGGAGTCTTTGGCGACCTTGAGAAGTCGAGTTGCGACACTGCGGGCTTCGGCTTCGTCTCTAGCAAACCTCTCCAGGAAGGATTGGAAGGTCAGCTTCTGGGGTGGACCGGTCGGACCGGGCGCCGACAGGGTTGCGGTTCGGCCGATGACCCGGGGCACCAGCGCCTGGCCGCTAGCGCCTTTGAACTGCTTTACCTCCACCGCGAGAACTTCGATTCGCGGCATCTGCTCGTTGAGAAACTCCGTCACACGGGCCAGTTCATCCGGAATCTCATCCGCCACGAACAGGAGTCGGAGTCGCCGCGCGGCCAGGTTCGTGGCCACCTTTTCCCAAAACTCCTCAATGTCTCGCTGGTCATCCGTCTGTAGCAAAGTTCTGAGCTGATCGTCGGGGTCAACGCCGCGTGTGTTCGCAGAATCTTCAAGCGACTGTCGCAATTCATCTGCCGACCACGTCTGCGCGGCGTGCGCCGCGTATTCAAGCAGCTGCCCGACGATTGAGCGGCGAAGTTCGCTGTTTGAGCCGCGCTTTACCTCCGCGAGTGTTGGGACGCCGTCCTGGTCAATGATCAGATGGTCGGTGGCCCAGCGCACACCCGCTCCGGAGGTGTCAGCGATTCCCTTCTCGCGCGTGATGAGAATCCAGCGTCGTGGGTCGCCCGGCCGCACTTGCTCGCCATCAAGCAACTCGGGATGCTCGGCGATCAGCTTCTGGAGGTCATCCTCGGTCTCGAAGGGCTCTTCCTCGAGCGGCTCAAGCTCTCCCTGCTCGCCCAGCGTGTAGATTCGTTCGGCCATTGCTCAGCTTTCGGCGGGCGCCGCGGCTGGCATTCTGATTGATTGCGGCAAGACGCGCGAACGGCTCGCGACCAGCGGCGCGTGGAGTTGCGGGCGTTCCCCTTGGGACAATCGGGGTAGGACACTGAAAGCTGGAATGACCCGGTGATGCAACCGCTGGAATTTGGCGCCCAGAAGCAGCTCTTCATCGACGACCTCGTCATTGGCGAGACCGCCGGCGTCACGCGGAATTTCAACCAGCCCGCGAAGTACGTGGGCAATCCCGTCATGATTCCGATATATCCCTGGGAAGGCCGGCTCGAGCTGTTCGGCACGGTCTGGCGCGACCCGGATGGCGGTTTCCGGATGTGGTACCAGGCCATGGGTGGCATGGGCGTCGCCCGCATGGGCGTGGACCTGACGGACACCCATCTGGAGGACCTCAACTTCGACATGAGGAACCTCCAATACAGCATCTGCTATGCCACCTCGCATGACGGCGTCCACTGGGAGCGGCCCAATTTGGGCTTGGTCGAGTTTGACGGCGCCACCGACAACAACATCGTGATTTCTAACGCGGCGTTCGCAAACGTGATCGATGACACCCGCGATCCCGATCCGAACCGGCGCTACAAGTCGCTGTTCTTCGAGGACAAGGACTGGGAGGCGCTGGGCTCGCTCCACATCGACCAGGGCGTCTCCGTGGCGTTTTCGCCCGACGGGCTGCGGTGGACCAGACACCCCGGCAATCCCGTCATCACCAGGTCCAGCGACAGCCACACGCTCTTCGGCTGGGATGACCTGCACGGCTGCTACGTGGCCTATGCCCGACCCACCATGCGCGAAGGCAACATGACCCGCCGGATCGGCCGCTGCATGAGCGACGACTTCGTCACCTGGAGCGACCCCGTGGACGTGCTCGTTCCGGACGAGCACGACCCTCCCGCCGTCGAGTTTTACGGCATGCCGGTTTTCCGCTATGCCGGCCACTACCTCGGCTTGCTCTATGTCTTCCATACGCGTCCCGAAGAGCCCATCCAGCGCAACTTCGGCGCCATCGACGTACAGCTCGCCTCGAGTCGCGACGGCGTCAACTGGGACCGGGCCGGCGATCGGCAGCCGTTCATCCCCAACGGCCCGCCGGGCAGCATCGACGCCGGCGAAATCTTCGTCGCCCGCGGTCCCGTGGCGGTGGACGACGAGCTGTGGTTCTACTACTCGCCCAGCGCGATCGAGCACGGCGTCACCGGGCGCAGCGGTCCAATCTGCCTGGCCAAGCTGCGCCTGGACGGATTCGTCTCGGTTGACGCTGGCGACGAGATGGGCACGCTGGTCACCAAGCCGTTTCGTTGCGACGGAGGTCCGCTGACGATCAACGCCGCCGCGCGCGGCGGCCTCGTCGGCGTCGCGGTCCTCGACGAGAACGGCACCCAGCACCGCGGATTCTCCCGCCACGAGTGCGCCCTGTTCGACGGCGACTCACTCCGCCACCGGGTGACCTGGCAGGACAAGCGCTCGCTGGACGAGCTGACGGGGCAAAACATCCGCCTCAAGTTCTACTTGAGGAACGCCAAGCTCTACGCGTTCACCGTCGGCGGCTGAACGACCGATGGCGCTAGCACCGCGCGATGCTTTGACCGCCGAAGACTTGCGGGAGATGTACCGGCTCATGTTGCTGGGCCGGCGCTTTACCGAGCGAGCACTGGAGCTCGCCGAGGGGCAGCGGTTGCCAGTCGGCCTGCACCCGAGCGCCGGGCAGGAGGCGGTGGGCGTGGGCGCCTGCTATGGGTTGAGACCCGGCGACTGGGTGTTGCCCTCCCTGAGAACCACCGAAGCCTTCTGGACCCGAGGCGTCACCGTCCTCCAGAAGTTCAACGCCATGATGGGCAATGCCGGCAGCGTCAACGCCGGGAAAGAGTCCTTCCACCACAGCGGATACCCCGAGCTGGGAATCCTCGCCGGCAGCGCCATCGTGGGAGCGCAGATCCCGCAGGCCGTCGGCGTCGGCTGGGCGATGAAGGCGAAGCGGACCGACAACGTGGCGGTCTGCTTCTTTGGGGACGGCGCGGCGGGCCGGGGCGACGTTCACGAGGGCCTGAACCTGGCCTCGCTCCTGAAGGTTCCCGTCGTATTCGTTTGCGAGAACAACCTCTACTTCCAGACCGTTTCCCACACGGTCGGTCAGCCGATCGAGGACATCGCGGACCGCGCGGCGTCCTACGCGATGCCCGGCCAGGTCGTGGACGGGCAGGATGTCCTCGCGGTTTACGACGCCGTCGAGCAGGCGGTTGCCAGGGCCCGCGCAGGCGAAGGTCCCACGCTCCTCGAATGCAAGACCTACCGGTTCTTGGGTCACTACCCCCTGATGCTCGAAGACTCCCGGCCCGCCGAAGAGATTGCCCGCTGGAAGAAGCGCGACCCGATAACCATTCTTGGTGCCCATCTTGCGGCGATGGGCTACCAGGACAGCGCCGCCGCCGAAGCGGTTGAGGCGGCCATCTCCCGGGAGCTGGAAGACTCCTTCAGGGAGTGCGAGGCGACGCCGTTTGCAGACCCGAACCAGGCGTTCACCAATGTGTACGCCGAGCCGATCGAGGCCATGCGTCTGTGAGGGAGCTCGAGCTGAGAGCCGCGATCCGGGAGGGCCTCGCACAGGAGATGCGCCGAGACGAAACGGTGTGTCTCTTCGGCGAAGACGTCGCGTCTTACGGCGGCATCCTTGGCGTCACCGCGGGGATGCTCGAGGAGTTCGGCCCCGAGCGCGTCATGGACATGCCGATCTCCGAAGCGGGGTTCGCCGGCATGGCGGTGGGCGCGGCGCTCATGAGTCTGCGGCCCGTCGTCGAGATGCAATTTACGGGCCTGCTAACCGTGGCGATGGACCCACTCGTCAACACGGGGGCCAAGGCGCGCTACGTCCACGACGGCGCGATGTCCGTCCCCATGGTGGTTCGCTCGCCGCACATGATGCACGGCAATGCCTATATGAGTCAGGCGCTGGAGAGTTGGTTCACGCACATTCCGGGCTTCAAGGTCGTCGTCCCGTCCACTCCGGCGGACGCGAAGGGGTTGATCGCCGCCTCGATTCGCGATCCAGATCCCGTCCTCTACGTCGAACACGAGGACCTCTACGCCACCACCGGGCCGGTGCCCGAAGAGTCCTTCACCGTGCCGCTGGGAGAAGCGTGCGTCCGGCGCGAGGGCGCCGACGTCACCATCGTCGCGTGGCTGGCCGCGGTACGGGCGTGCGAGGCGGCGGCCGAGGAGCTGGCAGCGGACGGCATCGCGGTCGAAGTCATCGACCCGAGGACCCTGGTGCCGTTCGACACCGGGCGAGTCCTGCGGTCGGTGCGCAAGACTGGCCGTCTGGTCATCGTGCACGAGGCCGTGAGGCGCGGCGGATTCGGCGGCGAGATAGCGGCGATGGCCGCCGGCAGCGACGCGGTGGCGCGCCTCAAGGCGCCGATCGAGCGGGTCGCCAACCCCGGCGTGCCGGTCCCACACGCCAGGCACCTGAACCGGGCCGTCCTGCCCGACAAGGACGACGTGATCGCCGCGGTGAAGCGAACGCTGGGCGCGTAACGCCTACCCGCCCGATCGCTCCGCCAGCAGCTTGAGCGCGCCATCCGCGATGGTGGCGACGATCTCGTCGAATGCCGCCGCGCCGAGCTCGGGCGAGGCCGTGTCGACGGGGTTCAGGCCCAAGATGGCCTGCGCTTCCAGGTCCATATCGGACCGGACCTTGGTGAGGTCAACGAAATCTGGGTCCACGTGCCAGAGCACGCTGGTTTCCCATTTCGCCGCGTGGTCCAGGGGGTACTCGTCGTCGTCGATGGCCGCGCTGTCGGGCAGGATCCAGAGCGCAATGCCGGCGGCCTCCGCAGCCGGGCGTGCGCCACGCTCCAGCGCGGCCAGGTGGTCGGGG
Organism: Chloroflexota bacterium; assembly: GCA_034428595.1. GTDB lineage: Bacteria > Chloroflexota > UBA11872 > UBA11872 > UBA11872 > JAJECS01. Next base: position 4,857 of record DAOUHO010000040.1, read on the forward strand.
TTTCCGTGGCCGGAGATGATCACCACCACGGCGAAGCCCTCCTCGGCCAGTTGCGCCACATAGTCACGCGCCAGCAGTTCGAGCGTCTCCGCCGACACTTCGATCGTGTGGCTGAACCCGGCGTAGGGCTTCATGGTCATGTGCCCGCAGTACAGCGGCGGCAGCGAGATGGCGCCGATGCGGTCGGCCACGGCGTCGGCGAATGCGGCGGCCTTCAGCCCGTCGAGGCCGATTGCCGCGTGGTAGCCATGCCATTCCAGGGCGCCCCACGGGAGCACGGCCACGGGCACCTTGTCGCGAATGGCCTCGATCTCATCCGGTCGCAAGCGTTCGTATTTCATGGAACGACCTCCGGCTCCTCGGCGGGCCGGGAGCGTATCAAAGCTACGGCTGCGCCCCCCGACTTGCGCGCCGGTGCGGGCGTGCGTAGCTTCGGGGACTCACCGTCCCGCACCACGATCTGAGTGAAGCCATGACCGAGCTTGACCCGGCGATCCTCGACGGCCTGCTGGAATACGACACCCCGACCATCTGCAACGCCATCGAAGAGATGGAGGTGCGCGACCCGGTCGACGGCTACATGGGCTGGGACGTTCGCTGCATGTATCCGGAGATGGGACGCATGGTGGGCTACGCCGTCACCGCGACGGGACGCAGCACCGTGCCCGGGTCACCCAAGAAGGGCGATGGGTTTCCGCAGTGGTTCGAGCTGGTCGAGAAGTCGCCCAAGCCGGCGGTGCTGGTGCTGAAGGACGTGGGGCCCGACCGCTATCGCTCGGCGCATTGCGGCGACGTGATGGTGACGATTTCGCTGGCGTTGGGAGCGATAGGGCTGGTGACCGACGGCGGCGTGCGCGACTTCGAAACCGTGCGTGAGCTTGGCTTTCGCTATTTCGCGTCGGGCTTGGTGGCCGCGCACGGCACCCCGGAGATCGTGCAGGCGGGGCTGGACGTCACGATCAGCGGCACGCTCGTACGCACCGGCGACATCATCCACGCCGACGTCAACGGGGTCGCCGTGCTGCCGGTGGAACATTGCGCCGAGGTGCTGCGGCGCTGCCCGGGCGTGCTGGAGATCGAGGAGCGTCGCCGCGCGCTGGCCAATTCACCAGGATTCAAGGCCGCGGATCTGCGCCACATGCCCTAGGCCCGCTCGACGGTCAGCCTTCCAGCAGCCGCCCGCGCAGTCGCAAGAACCAGAACACGAAGAACGCCGTGATCACCAGGATCATCACGGCCGATGCGGCCGATATGCCGAAGTTGAAGCCGATGAACGCCTCGCGGTAGGTGAGCAGCGGCAGCACCATCGTCGTGTCGCCCGGGCCGCCGCCGGTCGTCAGGTACGGCAGGTCCCAATTGCGGAAGGTATAGATCGTGTCCAGCAGCAGGATCGTGAGGATCGTCGGTCCCATGGCCGGCAGCGTGATGTGGCGAAAGCGCCGCCAGCGCCCGGCGCCGTCAACTGAGGCTGCTTCATAGTGGTCCTTGGGAATGCTCTGCAAACCCGCCAGCCACATGATCATCGTCAGGGGATAGCCGCCCCAGCCATTCGTGGCGATGAGCGCGGGCATGGCCAACTTGAAATCGCCAAACCATTCGGGCGGCGGGCAGCACTCGACGATGCCGAGGATTCGCAGCATGCTGTTGAACCCGCCGCGATGGTCGAGCAGCAGCACCCAGGTGATGGCGACTACCGCCGGGATGATCAGCCAGGGCGTGATGAAGATGGCTCGGAAGAACGCCCGCAGCGGCCCGCGCATGCGCGAGGTGAGCAACAGGGCGAGTCCACCGCCCACGATCTGATGAATGATGAGGCTGGCGGCCACGAAGATGATGGAGTTCTTGAGCGCGATCCAGAACAGCTCCTTCTGAAACAGATCCGCGTAGTTTTCTAAGCCGACGAACCGTTCCCCGGCGCGCGAGAACAGGTCCTGGAACAGGCTGAGGTGGAACATGCGGGCCATGGGAAAGACCATCAGAGCCACCATCACGAGGATTGCCGGGGCGACGAAGGCGTAGGGCAGCAGCGCCCGCCGCCACGAGCCACGGCGCCTCGGCGCGGCGTCGCGCGACGTCGACGGGGAGACCAAGTCGGCCATAGCGGCGGCTAGATCCGGTCCGCCTGCGCGCGCGGCGCCCTTGGGGAGCGCGGGTCAAGACCCGCGCCCCCAAGAGCCGTGCGCGCTACGAGAGCGAGTACGCGGCCTAGCCGCTTACCGATTCGTTCCATTCCGTCTCGGTGCGGTCCAGGACCTCCTGATACGAGGCGGCGCCAGCGAGGGCGTCGTGGATGTGGCGCACGAAGATCAGGCGCTCGTCGCCCAGGCCCTCGTGGCCCGAGGCGCCCTCAAACGTCGCCCACTTGATCGCCTCGGTGACAAGAGCGCTCATGCGGCCCGCCGCGTAGCTGGGCTTGGCGTTCTTGTTGGCCGGAACCTGATTACCGAGACCGGCGACCAGCGTGTTGCCCTCGACGCCGGCGATCCAGGCCAGGAAGTCGAAGGTTTCCTGCGGGTACTCGGTGCGATCGGCGATGCTGTTGCGCCAGCCGAAGGTGAAGCCGGCCCGCCTCGCGGGACCCTCGAGCGGCGGACCTACGAAGAAGCTGAGATCTTCGCGCTCCAGATAGCCGTTGAGGTGGGCCGAGTTGTCGTAGAACATTCCGCTCAGGCCCGAGCCGAAGTTCTCGATCAACGTCTGCTCGGTGCCGTTCAGGCTGCCCGGCGCGACCATGCCCTCATTGAGCTCCATGTCGAGCACGTAGGAAAGCGCTTCGAGGCCTTGGGAAGTGTTGGCTTCGAAGGTGAGGTCGTCGTCATTCTCAACCTCTCCGCCGGCCTGCCAGATCTGCGGATACAGGTGGCTGTAGACCTGCGGATTCTCAAGGCTCCAAGCGTGCGAGATGCCGTACTTGCCGGCGTCTGGATCGGTGACCTGTTTGCCGATCTCAACGTGCTCTTCCCAGGTCTGCGGCGGGCCGTCTACCCCGGCGTCCGCGAACGTGCCCTCGTTGTAGTGGGTCAGCCCCGCAATCGTGGACATCGGGACGACGACGATCTCGTTCCCGATCCGGTTCTTGAGCGGCTCGGCGTACTCCGACCAGTCGAAGTTCGCCGCGTTGGCCATGGTCTCGACTTCGCGAATCATGCCCTGGTCCCAGAAGTCGCCGATTTGCCAGAAGCCAATTTGAATGGCATCCGGCAGCGCCCCGGCGGCGTGCAGGGTGATCATCTTGTCCTGGGCCTGGGTGAATCCAAGGTTCTGGGGTTCCACCTGGATGTGGGGCATGGCCGCGTGGAAGGCGTCCAGAATCTCCGCAGCCGGGCCTTCGCCGACTTCGGAGAACGCCCAGTTCAAGTACTCAATCGTGACCGTTTCCCGTTCGCCACCGTCCATGGCGGTTTCGGTCATGGTTTCGGCCTCGTCCTCACCGCAGGCCGCGAGCATTGACGCTGCTGCGGCGCCGACGGCTGCGCCAAATCCGGCAGCCATCAATGAGCGCCGGCTGAATCTGCGTGAATTCATATGCACCTCCTATCCAACGTGGTTTCGGGCGCTCGGCCCGCGGAGCCGAGCACCGCAGTCGATCAGCGTTGCCCGATACGCCACCTCCTCATGTGCACGGCTACTGCTTCACGGCCCCGAGGGTCAACCCGGACACCAAATACCGTTGTGCCAGCGCATAGAGCACGAGCAGCGGAATGCTGGCGATTACCGACGCGGCCAGCATCTGATGCCAGTCCACGTTCTGCTGACCGATGAGCGTGACGATCCCGAGCGGAATCGTGCGCATGTCGTCCGACACCGTGAGCTGGACGGCGAACAGCAGGTCCTGGAACGACAGGATGAAGGCGAACACCCCGGTTGCCACGATGCCCGGATAGGCCAGGGGGCGCATGATCGTCCACAGCATGCGCAGCCGGCCCGCGCCGTCGATAAAGGCGGACTCTTCCAATTCAATCGGAATCGTGGCGAAGTAGGTCGTCAGCATCAGAATCGCCAGCGGCAGGGCGAACGACGCGTAGGTGATGATCAGCGCCAGGTGGGTGTCGTAGAGCTCGAACTGCCGAATCAGCGCAAAGAACGGGATGATCATGGCCACCGGCGGGATCTGCTGCGTCCCTACGACGAAGAACTCGATGGGCCGCTTGCCGCGGAAGGCGAACCGCGACATGCCGTAGGCGGCGAGTGCCCCTAGGGTGATGGCGACCAGCGTGGTGGCGCCGGCAACGAAGTAGCTATTGAGGAATATGCGAAGCCACAGACCTTTTCCGAAGACCTTGCCGTAGGCCTCGAGGGTCGGCGTCGGCGGCAACCACTCCGCCGGATGCTTGAAGATCTCCCCATTTGGCCGCAGCGAGTTGGTCACCAGCCAAAAGATGGGATACAGCACCACGGCGGCCAAGGCGACGAGAATCAGGCCGCGAACGACGAGTTCCAGGTGGAGGGGCCAGCGGCGCAGCACTCCGTGGCCGGTCACCGGTGTCGAGCCGGCGCCGGATTGTCGAGCGACTGCATTGCGGATCATGGTGCACACCCACGATCACGAAAGCTCGCCGCTGAGCTCCGGATCGAGCCCCCCTGCAGACGGCGCGAGTATACGCCGGGTGCCAACTAGCCGCGAACGAACAGCCCTAGGCCGAAGCTGCCGCCCCGTACAATGCGGACCCACCGTGCAGCGTGCACATTCGAGGAGTTGCACCTTGGCGCGCAAGGTCAGCGTTGGCGTCGTGGGCATTGGGACGGTCGCCGAGCTGTTCTACCTGGAAGCCATCGTCAAGCATGGCGATCGCGCCGAGCTGACCGCGCTCTGCGACGTCGTGCCGGGCCGGGCGCAGGCCGCCGCCGACAAATGGGGCGCCAAGGCCGCGTTCACGGACCTGGGCAAAATGCTCGCGTCAACGGATGTCGAAGCGGTGCTGGTGCTGACCAAACACAGCCAGCACTACGAGCACGCCAAGCAGGTGCTCGAAGCCGGGCGGCATCTAGGCATTGAAAAGCCCATCGCGGCAACGATTGAGCAGGCGACGGAGATCGTGGAGCTGGCGGAGGCGCGCGGGCTCAAGCTGGCGGCGGCGCCGGCCATGGCCTTCGAGCCGGTGGCACGGCGCGCCGAGGCGCTCATCGCCGACGGCGCCATCGGCCGCGTGGCCGCGGTGCGCACCCACATGACCGCCAATCCCGCCGATCGTGAGACCGAGTGGCAGCGGATCGGGCCGAACCTGGCCCGGATCGACACGCCGCCTACCGACCAGACATGGATGTACCAGGCGGGCGAGGGCGGGCCACTGTTCGACCTCACGCCCTACCAGCTCATTCCGCCCACGCGACTCCTGGGCCCGATCAGGCGCGTGGGCGCGCTTGCGGGTATCGCCGTGCCCGAGCGAGTCTCCGGGAGCGGCCCGGCCAAGGGGCAGCGCTTCGCCACGACGGCCCCCGACAACGTCGTCATGCTGCTCGACTGGGGCGAGGACCGCTTCGGCATGGTCTACTCGGGATACCTGCCGGCGAACTTCCGCGGGCCCCACACCGAGTACTACGGCGACGCGGGGGTTCTTGCGGTCAACGGCGGCGCCGGCGTCGACAACATCGAGCTTTACCGCACCGTCACCGGCGGCCGTGAGAGCCGTTGGGAGGCGGTGGGCGAGCCGAACGACGGCTGGGACGTCGTCGATCGCGCGGGCGCGATCACCCATCTGGTTGACTGCATTGCGGACGACGCCGAGGTGCAGCTCTCTGCCCGCCAGGCGCTGCACATCCTTGAGGTGATCGACCTGGTGCACAAGTCGAACGCCGGCGGCCGGTTTCTACCGACGACCACCACGTTCGAGTTGCCGGGGACTCTTCCCGCCTAGGCTGTCGGGCCCAACGACTCGGCGCTACGCGCGTGAGTCGTCCGGGACATAGACCGAGACGTGATTCGTGCTGGCGGCGTTGAACGGCGACCGGCTCCAATCCGCCCAGCGCGCGTGCAACCGCAGGCCGGCGAGCTGCGCCATCAGGTCAAGCTCCGACGGCCAGGCGTATCGGAGCCGGACGGGCCGCAGGTCGACCGAGCCGCCGGACAGGAAGATGGTCTGGCTGGTGACGTGCTGGGCGACGGGATCGTGGCGGGCGGCATCCAGCCGGACGTGATCGAGGCCGATCTCTCCCACGCTGAGCCACTGGTTGCGCTGAAACCGCGCCAGGTCCGGCACGAACGCCTCGATCACGAAGGCCCCGTCCGGCTTGAGGCGTTTCGCCACGTTGCCGAAGCAGCGCACCTGGCTCGCCTGATCCAGCAACACAAAGAGCGTGTTGAAGACAACGAAGACGAGGTCGAACGGACCCGGACGACCCACCTCCGCAAAGTCGCCAATCGTGACCGGAATGTCCGTGCCGCCCGGCTTTTGCCGCAGCTTCGCCACCATGCCCTCCGACAGGTCGATGCCCTCGACGGCAGCGCCGGTCGCCGCCAGCGGCAGCGCGAAGCGGCCGGTCCCGATCCCCAGCTCGAGCGCGCGGCCTCCACGTGCAAGGTCCGCCAGAAACGCGATTTCGGACGGACTGGCGTCCCTGTGGAAGTCGTCGTAGACCTCGGCCCACCGCTCGCCGAAGGTCGCCGGGTCGATTCGATCGCCTGCCGTTGCCATGACTGATTATGCGGCAGCCACAATCGACGCCACGCCCGGAGCGCGCGTCTGCCATGCTTGGTCGAGCGGATTGCGGAGCACCTCCATGTCGCCCAACACCACTCCACAGCAACCCAGCGACCGGCCGCCCGTGCTGTGTGACGGTCCGGTCATCGACCTCCTGGGCGGCAACCTAGGCTCGGTCATCCCACCGAGCCATGCGCCGGCGGCTTACGGTGACCACGTCAGACGGGGCGGCGTAAACGTCATCCACGTCACGCTCGGGATCTACGCGCGGGACATCGAGCACCTGCTTGACGAGTTCTTCGACGCCTTCAATCTCTGCGATCAGATGGGCCACAAGCTCATGCTCATCGAGCGGATGGCGGATGTCCACGAGGCACACGCTTCGGGAAAGCTGGGGCTCACTCTTGGATTTCAGGGGCTGGACGTTTTCCGTCACAACACTCAATTCATCCCCATATTTCATCGACTGGGTCTGCGAGTCGCCGCCCTTACCTACAACGAAGTCAACCAGTTGGGCGCGGGTTGCCTCGAACCGCGAGACGACGGCCTGACGCTGCTGGGCATCCGCATGGTGCGCGAGCTGCGGCGAGCGGGGATCGTGCTCGATTTGTCGCACGCGGGCGTGCGGACCTCGCTGGAGGCCATCGAGCGCTACGACGGCCCCGTGATGTTCACGCACTCGAACGCCCATGCCGTCACGCCCAACCCGCGCAACCTGACCGACGTCCAGATCCGCGCCGCGGCCGCTACCGGTGGCGTCGTCGGATTGGCGTCGTATGCCCCGTTCTGCCACCAGGAGGACAAAGACAGCCTGGACCTGGAGGACTATTTCCGCCACATCGACTACGTCTGCGAATTGGTTGGCCCGGAGCACGCGGCCATCGGCTCGGACGTCACGCCGCAATCGAAGGTGAAGTGGGAAAACGCCACCAAGCGCATGTACCCGGACATGGTCGGGCGCTACGTGCTGGAGACCGAGTACGTGGAAGGGCTCC
>DAOUHO010000041.1:0-60836 GCA_034428595.1 Chloroflexota bacterium
GCGTTCCTCGGTGCGGCGGGCGAATTCGACCGCCGTCGCCCTGGCCGGGGCCACGTCGAAGAAGACGATGTTGGTCTCCAGGTCGTCCAACTCGACCGCGAGGCCCGGCGCGTCGCTCACGATCTCGGCCAGCAGGCGCGCGTTGGCGTGATCTTGGGCGAGCTTGGGCGGGGTTTCCTCGAGGGCCACGAGACCCGCCGCGGCAATCACACCCGCCTGCCGCATGCCGCCGCCCAGCATCTTGCGGACGCGCCGCGCCTCGAGGATGAATGCTTCAGATCCGACCAGGAGCGACCCGACGGGCGCGCCGAGTCCCTTGGACAGGCAGAACTGCACGCTGTCGGCTTCCCTGACGAGGTCGCTGACCGGTGCGCCGAGCGCCGCGGCGGCATTGAAGATGCGCGCGCCGTCCACGTGGACCAGCAAGCCGTGCGCGCGGGCGGTGCGGCCGATCTCGGCCATGTTCTCGGGAGTGACGCACACGCCGCCCGCGCCGTTGTGGGTGTTCTCGACGCACACCAGACGCGTGGTGGCCAGGTGCACGTCCCGCGGCTTGACCGCCGACTCGATGAGCTCGGGGGTGAGCACGCCGCGCGGGGCGTGCACCGTGGTCATGGTGACGCCCGCCAGCGAGGCCCAGCCGCCGACCTCCCACATCACGAGGTGGGCCCGTTCTTCGGCGATGACGTCATCCCGCGGACGGCAGTGGGTGATGAGGGCGCAGGCGTTGCCCTGGGTGCCGCTGGTGACAAAAAGCGCGGCCGGCTTGTCGAACAGCTCGGCGACGTACTCCTCGAGCCTGTTGACGGTGGGGTCCTCGCCGGAGACGTCGTCACCGACCTCGGCCTCGGCCATGGCACGCCGCATGGAGTCGGTGGGCAGCGTCATGGTGTCGCTGCGCAACTCGATGGGTTTCCGGGTCATCGGTCCTCGCGTATGCGGCGCCGGGGCTGGGCGACGCCGATCGTAGCTCGCGGCAAGCTAGACCGATTCCAGATAGCGCGCCAGCTCGTCGCGGGCGAACGTGGGCATGGGAGCCGCGTCGTCGTCCGCCGCAAACGTCGACCCGGCGTCGCGGTCCACGATCGACCCGATCCGCGCCGCGTCGATGCCGGTGCGGCGCAGCCTGGAGAGCGCGCCATCGGCTGCGGCGGGATCTACCGCAGCCAGGAGGGCGCCGGATGCGATGAGTCCGAGCGGATCGAGGCCCAGGGCGTCGCAGACGGCCCGGCACTCGGGGTAGATGGGGATGGCGTCGCAGTCGATCGCCAGACCAACCTGCGCGGCCTCGGCCAACTCATGCAACGCCATGGCCACGCCGCCTTCCGTCGGGTCGTGCATGGCGTGCACGACCGCCCGTTCTTGCAGCAGGATTTCAGCCGCCCGGCGCACCGCGATTCCCGGGTGGCCGCGCAAGCCGGCTGCGGCGGCAATGACCGCCGGCGCGACCCCGCACGCCCGGAGCGCCGGCGCGTGCTCCTCGGCGAGGATGGCCGTGCCTTCGATGGCGACCCCGCCGGTAAGGATGACCGCGTCGCCGATGCGCGCGCCCGAAGTTCGCACGACCCCGTCCCGCGGCACGGTGCCCAGCAGGCACCCAATGGCCATGGCCCGGTCCAAGCCCACGGTTATCTCCGTGTGCCCGCCAACCAGCGCCACGTCGTGCGCCCGCGCCGCCTGCGCCAGGTCGTCCAAGAGCCGACGGGCGCCCTCCGCGTCGATGCCTTCCGGCAGCAGCAGCGTGGTCACCAGCCAGCGCGGGCGCGCGCCCGTGGTCACGAGGTCATTTTCGTTGACGGCGAGCAGATCGTGGGCGAGCTGGGCGCTGCCGAAGGTGATCGGGTCGGAGGCGGCGACAAGGAGCTCATCGCCGCCAAGATCCAGCACGGCCGCGTCTTCGCCGATGGCCGCACCGAGGACCACGTCGGCCGGCGGGGCGGGCACCCCGCGTAGGAATTGCCGGAGCAGGTCGGGAGGGAGCTTTCCCGCGGGCAGGTTCACGGCCGATCGCCGTGGGCGCTAGGATTCGGCAGGGGGAGCCCATGCGCGATGCCCAACGGACCGGCGCGGGGGGCGCCATGGCGGAGGAGCCCGCGGCGCCGGCGCACGACACCCGCGAGAGCGCGCGCCTTCGCGAGGCGCTGGTTCAGAAGCTGGCGCATGCGGCCACGTTACGCGATCCCCGCATCACCGCCGCGCTCCGAGCCGTGCCGCGGCACGCGTTCGTGCCCGAAGCCACCCTGGAACGCTCCTACCAGGACACGGTGGTCCCGGTGAAGTACGAGGACGACGAGCTGCTGAGCACCCTCTCCCAGCCTTCCGCGATCGTGGTGATGCTGGAGCAGTTGCAGGTCGGCGCGGGCATGCGCGTGCTGGAGATCGGCACCGGCACGGGCTATAACGCCGCGCTGCTGGCGGAGCTGGTCGGACCGAACGGCCAGGTGGCCACCGTGGACATCGATGAGGATCTGACCCGGCGGGCCCGAGAGGCGCTGCGAAGCGTCGGCTACGGGGCCGTGAAGGTCCACACCAGCGATGGTTTCGACGGCGCCGCGGATGGCGCTCCGTACGACCGGATCGAGTTGAGCGCGGCGACGCCGGTCATCTCGCCCTCCTGGACCAAGCAGCTGGTCGACGGCGGGTTGCTGGTGGGTCCCATCAACGTGAAGGGGTTGCCGTTTCTCACCCCGGCGTTTCGCAAGCACGGGACGCGTTTGGTTGCCGAATCGATGCGCGCGTGCAGCTTCCTGTCGCTGCGCGGGTCCGCCGCGGCCGCGAGTGCAGTTTTTCGATTGCCGGTGCGGCCCAAGCTCCGGTTCGTGTGGGAATCGCCGGACGAGTTTCCCGCCGGCGTGCTGACGCGGGTGTTCCGCCAGAAGCGCCAGATGCGCGACGAGGTGCCCATTGCCTGGGGGGCGGCGGCCTACGTGCTGCTGACGAACGGCGACGCGTTTGTGACCGAAGCCAGCGACGGCCGCGTGCGCGGAATCTCGCTGCTGGACCGCGAATCCGAGTCGCTGGCGAGCATCATGACGTCGAGCGACGGGTGGGGCACGGCGGGCGTGGTGGTCTACGGCGCCGACGGCGCCCACTCGCGCCTGGCCGCGTCGATCGACGAATGGGCCAAACGCGGGCGGCCAGCCGTCGAGGCCCTGCAGCTGACCGCGGTGCCCTCTCCGGGTCCCGAGCGGTTGGGACCCGGCGAATACCTGGTCCGTAAGCCCTACTACGACCTGATTGCTAGCTACGACACGCCGCACTAGGGCGCCGGAAACCTCCACGTGGCGGATGGCGGCCGTCGGCGCCGTCCCTCCGCTGCGGGAATGCGCGTCGAACTTCGCCGACTTGCCGCACCTAGCGGTGCTCGACGGCGGCCCGGACGACAGCGGGCGCTGGACCTATCTGGCAGCCGACCCGGCGCAATGCCTGGTGTGGGATAGACACGGCGGCGACGGCTTTACCGGGCTTGAGTCTCTGCTTGGACCCGACGACCGGCACCCGGAGTGGCCGGCGCCTTTCAGCGGCGGCGCCATTGGCTACCTGGCCTACGATGCGGTATTCGACTTGGAGACGTTGCGCGTGCCGCCCGCGCCGGCCCCCGCGGGCTATCTCTGGGCCGGCGTCTACGACCGGGTGATCGCGCGGGATGAAATGACCGGCGAGGGCTGGGTCGCGGCCACCAGCCGCTTCGGGCGCGATCCGCAACGGCTCGTGGACGAGGCCCGCGCGCGGCTCGCGACGCCGCCCACCAGACCGCGGGAGGTGCGCGCGTCCGGCGTCACCACGAATCTCGGCCGCGGTGCCTACGGCGAACGGGTGCGACGAATCCTGGACTACATCGCGGCGGGCGATTGCTACCAAGTCAACCTGGCGCGGCGACTGACGCTTCAGTGCCAGGCATCGAGCCTCGACGTGTATCGACAGCTGGTGGATCGGCACCCGGCGCCATTCGGCGCGCTCATTCGAGCGGGGCCGGTCGACGTCGTGAGCGCCTCACCGGAGCTCTTCATCCGCAGCGACGGCCGGCGGGCGGTGGCGCGTCCCATCAAGGGAACCCGACCTCGGAGTCAGGATCCGGCCGAGGACCGGCGCCGGGCCCGTGCGTTGCGCGCCAGCGCCAAGGATCGCGCGGAGAACGTGATGATCGTGGACGTGATGCGCAACGACTTCGGGCGCGTGTGTACGCCGGGAAGCGTGCGGGCGCCGATCCTGTGGTCGGTGGAGCCGCACCCGACGGTATGGCAGCTCGTGTCAGTGATCCGCGGCGAGCTGGCCGAGGGGGCAACGTCGCTCGACCTGCTCCGCGCCTGTGCGCCGAGCGGCTCCGTGACCGGCGCGCCGAAGCTGCGCGCCATCGAGATCATCGACGAGCTGGAACCGGAGCGTCGCGGGGTCTACTGCGGGAGCGTGTTTCGGCTCGGATTCGACGGCGCGCTGACCGCGAGCGTGGCTATTCGGACGCTGCAGCTGGCGAACGGGCAGGCCAGCCTGGACGTGGGAGCGGGGATTGTGGCGGACTCAGATCCGGATCTCGAATTCGACGAGACGTCAGACAAGGCGCGCGGGATCCTGGCCGCGCTGGGTACTCGGGAAAAAGCGCCGCCGCCAGCCACGCGCCAAGGGCAGGTTTGAAACCCGCTCCTACATCCGATCAGTCTGCCCTATCCGTGAGACGCTATCGGTTGCAAGCGCCGCGCCCGCCGGTTCATTTCGCTGAACGGGTCCGCTAGGGATCCAGGTAGCGCGCCTGCACCCAGCCGTCGGGCTCCAGCTCGACCCAGCTGAGCCCATCCGAGGTTCGTTGCCGGCCGGTGAGCCGCACCTCCGTCTGGAAGAGCAGCACCCGGATCACGGCTGCCCGGACGGTGGGTTCGACCCGGACGTTGAGTCCGTCCGTGGCATTGACGCGACGATTCAGCGCGGGCGTGGGCGTGGGCACCGGCGTTAGAGTTGGGGTGGGCGTCGGCGTGACCAACGGCATCACGGTTGGCGCACCTTCGGGAGGCGCGACGGCCGGTCGCGGCACGACCGGGGCGCTGACCGCCGGCGACACGGTCACCGCCGACAGGTCGATCGGCGGACCGCCGAAGAGGAATCGCAGCACGATGATGCCGACCACCGGCACCGCCAGCGTGCCGAGGACGCCCAGGGCCACTCCGAGATGGCCCCGCAGCCAGCCTGCCCAGCGCTCCACGCCGCTTCGCCACCTCTTGGCCGAACGTGCCGGCCAACCCTAGCGCACGGCCGGCGGGCGTGATCCGGTGGCCCGCGCAGCGTGCAGCGTGGGACAGCCGGTGGTTGAATTTCCCAGGCTGCGCGCAGCCTGGGCCACCGGGCGCACTCACTCCCGTATCAAGTACGGGGCAGGCTCTGACCCTCTTCCATCAAGGGAGAGGGGACCGCACGGCGTCGGGCACCACCGGTTGCCCGCGATCCCAGGAGCGGTCGGGCCTGGAATCCGGCCTCCGCCAGAATGACGGTAGGTGACGCAACGGCCCCCTCGGCCGCCCTGCTCGTCGCTCCCGGCTAGTCGGCGGCAGCCTCGCCGCCCGGCCAGGGGGGCCAGTTTCCGAAGGCTTTAGCCGTGCGGCCCCCATAGGCCACGGCCACGAGGCCTCGCGCCTCGTCGCCGATGCCGACGAGCATGCCGTTCGCCCGGCCGCCGGCACTGATGGCGATGACGCCGCTGGCCGACCCCGCGCCGATGGCAATGACGCCGACGGCGTTGAAGAGGCTGACGGCGATCACGCCAACCGCAACGATCGGGCTCATCGCGAACGTCCCCACGCCAACCACATAGGCGAGCGCCGTCCCCTCGACGACCACGCCTTCCATGTCGACGACGCCGAACGCACCGAGCAACACGACGACCACCGTGGCCACCAGCACGCCCAGCGTGGCTAGCCCGGATACCCCTCGAGCGACGTTGCCGACGGTTGCCTTGCCTGTTTCCGTCATGGTTGCCTCCTCCTGCGCCCCAGCCTGCGTCGTGGCCCACCGTTGGTCAACGGCCCCCAGGCTGAAGTTGTGGGCGACTTTAGACGTCTGAGCGCCGCATGGAAACCCAGCCCCGGGGGCACTCTCAATTTGTCAATTGACTTGCGGGGATGGAATCCCGCTCCCCGCCTTCGCGGGGACAGGCTCCGCGGGACTGACGGACTCAACGTAGCGCACACCCCGGGGCTGACACGCCGTTGCAGAAGCGGCGCCCCGCCGCCTACAATCCATGGCCGTCGATGGACGGTGTCCGCACGGTGCCAGAGTTGGTGCCCCGGGCGGGATCGCGCCCATGCAGCGCTGCCGCTGCTGGGCGTTTTTTGTTTGGTCGAGCGCGCGGCGCCCGGCCGGGGAGGACAAGTCGAAATGGCAGACGCCTCACAAGCAGACCTGGTCCAAGCGGCGCTTCGTAAAGCGCGGGACGCCGACTGCCGCATCGTGGACGTTCGCTTCACCGATATTCCGGGCACGTGGCAGCACTTCTCCATTCCGCTGGACAAGCTGGACGAGGACGTGTTCACCGAGGGCCTGGGGTTCGATGGATCAAGCGTGCGGGGATTCCAGCAGATCCATGAGAGCGACATGCTGGTGATGCCCGACCCCACCACGGCGTTCGTAGACCCCACGCTGGAAGTACCCACGCTGGTGCTCACGGGCAACATTCAGGACCCGGTGACTGGCGAGCCGTACTCGCGCGATCCGCGATACGTGGCGCAGAAGGCCGAGCAGCACCTCATCGACAGCGGCATCGCGGACGTGAGCTATTGGGGGCCGGAGGCCGAGTTCTTCATCCTCAACAGCGTCCGGTTCGACCAGAGCGCCAACGCGGCCTTCTACTTCATCGACTCCGAGGAGGGCATTTGGAATTCGGGCGCGGACGACGCGCACGCGCCGAACCTGGGGAACCGCCCGCTGCACAAGCGGGGCTATTTCCCCGTCCCGCCCAACGACAAGCTGCAGGACCTGCGCTCGCGGATGACGCTGGCGCTGATGGACGTGGGCATTGACGTCGAGCTGCACCACCACGAGGTCGCCACCGGCGGCCAGGCCGAGATCGACATCCGGTACGGCCCGATGACGCAGATCGGCGACCAGATGATGCTCTTCAAGTACATCATCAAGAACGTGGCGCGGCAGCACGGCTACACCGTGACCTTCATGCCTAAGCCGATATTCGGCGACAACGGATCGGGCATGCACGTCCACCAGAGCCTGTGGAAGAACGGAACCAATCTCTTCTACGACGCGGACGGCTACGCGATGTTGAGCGAGACGGCCCGGCACTACATCGGCGGCTTGCTGCGGCACGCCCCGGCGCTGCTGGCCTTCTGCGCACCCACGACAAACTCGTATCGGCGCCTGGTGCCGGGATTCGAGGCGCCGGTGAACCTGGTGTACTCCCAGCGCAACCGCAGCGCGTGCGTGCGCATCCCGGCGTACTCACCGAGCCCGGCCGCGCGGCGCGTCGAGTTTCGCCCGCCTGACCCAAGCGCCAATCCCTACCTCGCCTGCGCGGCCATGCTGATGGCTGGCCTGGACGGCATTCGCAACCAGATCGAGCCCCCGGCCCCGGTGGATCTCGACCTGTACGACTTGGAGCCCGAGGAGGCGGCCAAGGTGCAGTCGGTGCCCGGATCGCTCTACGAGGTGCTGGACGCGCTGGAAGCCGACCACGCGTTCCTGCGGGAAGGCGGCGTGTTCACCCAGGACTTGATCGACACCTGGCTGGACTACAAGCGCACCGTCGAAGCGGACGAGGTGAACCTGCGGCCGCACCCGTACGAGTTCATGCTCTACTACGACGTGTAGGCGATTGCGGAGAGCGGGTTAGCCGCCCGCCGAATCCTCTGAATCGTCGTCCGGAAACGCCTGGCCCAGATCGACCAGGGTCGGCGAGGCGCCGGGGTGCCGTCGGCGCACGGCGAGGATCCGGTTGATGAACCGTGCGACGCGCCCGGTGCCGACGGGAGACGCTGCGTGTCGCGGGGCCTGTTCGACCGCGTCCACGCGCGCGCCAGCGAGGTCATCGGGTGGATTGGCGGCGGCTTCCGCGGGCCTGAGCACGCGAAGGGTCGAAATGGCGGCTCCCGGGGGAGCCGCCGTGCGTCCCACGGCCACGCGCGCCGTGCGCTCGCCGTCGTCGGCGGCTATCACGACTCGCTGGCCGACCTCCGGCGTGAGATCGCCCGGGTCGAGCCATAGCACGGGACCGTTGTGGCGCAGGCGCATGCCGATGACGTAGCGAATCGGCGGCGGTGAGTCGACGGTCACCGCGGCTGGCTGTCGGCGGCGGGCCGGAGCGCGAGGTCCTCGAACACCAGCTTGGGCGTAACGTTGTGCTGAATCTGGACCTGTGCGGCGCGGGCGCACAGCATCCGCGCCACCACGGAGCGGAGCGCCGCTCGCGTCTCGATCGGCGCGTCGCTTGCGGCGGCCCGCATGGCGGCGCGGAGCTCCGCCGCCTGCGCCCGGCTGATGTGCCCGAGCCACCCATAGGCGCGCTCCGCTTGCTCAAGGGGCCGACCGCGGCCCAGCAGCTCATCAACCGCCAGGAAGCGCGCGGGGGGCGTCGCGCGCTCGAAGTCTTCAGCCTTGGCCTGGCGTTCAGCGAACTCTCGCCAGCGGTTCACATTGCGCGCCATGCCGATCGCCCAGCCGGCACGTCCACGCGCCGCGACGGCGATTGCCTCGGCGGTCTCGGGATCGAGTCCGCCGTCGCCGATCAGGTGCGCGGAGATCAGGTCCGCCGGCACGGGCGCCAGCGCGATGTGATGACAGCGAGATCTCAAGGTGGGCAGCACGCCGGTCGACTGCTGGGCGATGAGGATGATCACCGCATGCGGCGCAGGTTCTTCAAGCGTCTTCAGCAGGGCATTGGCCGCGGGAATGCTCATCTCTTCGGCAGCGTCGATGATGGCGACGCGCGCCGGGCCCTGCGCCGGTTTGAGGTAGGTCTCGGCCGCAAGCTCGCGCACGCCGCGGATGGGGATGTCGCGAAACCCATCGCGACGGCGCAATACATGCACGTCGAGGTAGGCGGTATGGACGTAGCCGGCGTCTCGCCGATCGCGCGGCGGCCGCGGATCGTCCAGTTCGTCGGGATGGTCCCGCCGAACCGCCGCCTGCCAGAACGGGGCGTCCGGTCCCACGGCGCGACACAGGCGGCACGTCAGGCAGGGCCGCTCGGACTGCCCGCAGCGCAGCGTCTGCGCCATGCGGGCGGCGAATGTTCGCCGGCCGCAACCCGGGACGCCGGTGATGAGGTAGGCATGTCCCAGGCGACCCGCACGGTGGGCGCCCTGAAACGCCCGCTCGGCCCGCTCGTGGCCCAACAGGCCCCAAGGGCTCATGCCGGAACGGTCACGGTGGCGATGTCCCGGATGCGAATGCCCAACTCCACCTGCTGGGCCAGGTCGAACGTGTCGGTGTCATAGATGCTCACGGTGCCGCCATCGCCAGAACCCACGACCAGCGTGCGGCGGCCGGCGTCCACCGCCAGCGCGTGGGGGTTTCCCGCCACGGGCAACAGGAACGCAATGCCGAGGTCGGTTGGGGCCAGCGCGGTGATGGTGTCGGTCCAGATGTTGGCGACGAGCAGGGCCGATTCGTCCGGCAGCAGCGCCAGCCGATGCACGCCTTCCTCCAGGTCGCGCTGCGCCGATATTTCCAAGGTGTCGGCGTCGAGGCGGGTCACGCTGCCGTCGCGCAGGCTGGCGACGAACACATTGCCGGCCGTGTCCACCGTGATGGCCTCCGGCCACGATGGCACGCTGGCGGACTGTCGCTCCTCGCCGGTGGCGACATCCACCAGGGCCACGGTCGAGAAGGCGCGATTGGCGATGTAGACGGATTGGCCGTCACCTCGGGGCGCCACGTCGCCGACACCGGCCGGCACCCGCCAGTCATGCACGATGCGTCGCCTGTCGGGATCGATGACGAATAAATGCCCGCGGTCGAGGTCGGACCCGGTCACGTAGAGCAGCCCGGACACGGGGTCGACGGCCATGTCGGCCACGACCAGGCTGGTCGCCGGGGCTCGATCGTTGCCCGCCAACAGCTGCGGCTCGCCGCCATAGAACATCTGCGCGAAGTCCGAATCCAGGGTGACGGTGGCCCGCGCCGTTTGGTGCGGCTCGATCGTGACGGGATTCGGCGATTGATGGACCGTGATGGGCCCCGCGGCCTCCGCCGTGCGACCGAGGCTTTCGGCGCTTGCCGTCATTGCGCTCACCACGTACGAGCTGCCGGCGATCAGATCGTCGAACACCACGACGCCCGACGCGTCGGTTTCGCGCGCCCGCACCAGGACCTCGCTCCCGCGCACGCTCCACAGCAAGTGGACCACGGCGCTGGCGGGGGGGCGGTCGTCCTCGTCGCGCACCTCAACCCTGAGGCTGAACGCTAGGGGAATCGGCAACGCGACGCTGCCGGTGCGCACGTCGACGACCCGGATCTCGGTTGCCAACTCGTCGGCGATATAGAGGCGGCCGCGCGCGGGATCGGCCGCCAGCGCCCATGCCGCGCCGGCAGCCTCGATCAGGGAGCGGCGCACGGGCGCGAGCGATGGGAGATCGATGACGGCCAGGTTCGCCGACTCCGCCTCGCCACGTCGCGGGACGCCGCCGACGAACACGGCGCCTTGCGCGGCGGCCGGGAGCACAAACGTCACTTCGCCAGGCGTTTCCTCGCCGGCCTCAACCGACGGCGCACGCAGCGTTTGGTAGCCGGCGGCGCGCGCCGTGACTTGATAGGCCACATCGGAGGCCAATCCCTCGAAGCGAGCGATGCCGTCGGTTCCGGTATGCCCGGCGGCCAGCAGCTGTCCCTGCAGGCCGCGAATCTCAACGAGGGTCATTGGTAGCGGATCGCCCGAGGCATCGGCCAGCACCTCCACATCGAGCTGGCCCGGAGCGGGCTCAACCAGGAAGGTGGTGCGACCCTCGCCGGCCGGCTCGCCGCCGCGATAGGCCGCGGAGCCGAGGAACTCGATCTGGGTGCCCGGCAGCAGCGGCACAGTGGTGGGCAGCTGGGTTTCAATGGTGAAGGTCCCGGCGCGGGAGATCACGACTTCGCCGACATATACGCCCGGCAAGGGCTGCTCGACGGTCTCGATGTCCCCGCCAAACGTGATCTGCGGCCGCGCGACCTGCACGACCATTTCCAGCCGCAATAGGGTGCCCTCGTCCCAGCGGCTGCCGCGGATGGTCAACTCGCTGCCCGGCGGCCCGCTGTCCGGTTCCACACGCATCGTGGGCCCACTCTGGTCGACCAGCGGGAAGTCACCGGTGACCGCCGAGCCATAGAGACCGAGCGCCAAAATGATGATGACCGGCAGAAGCGCGATGGACGCCAGGATGGCGGCGATGGTGACGGCGCGACCGGTGGGCATGCGCAAACTCCGGGCCCAGCGGCCTGCCTGACCGGGCGTCGCCGTCCTCGCGGCCTCCGCCCAGATGCCTGACGCGAAGCGTCCGCGAGGATCCGGCAAGCCAACCGGGGATGCGCGGAATTGTAAGCCGCCAGCCGCGGACCCACCCGGCGGCTAGCCGCGCGCGGTGAAGCAGCCGCCGCGACGGGGAATGGCGATTCGCCCTTGCCCATCCGCCGCCGCCGTGAGCGAGGCGCGCATGTGGGGCGCGAGTACGTCTGCCAGACGTTCGCGATCGGCATGCGGCATCCGAGCCGGCGCGCCGCGGGCGAAGAGTCCGGCGCGGTAGACCGCAAGCGCCTGCGCCACGGAGTCGAACACCAGCGGGTCATCCCGCCGGCGCACCGTCACGTCGGCAAAGACCCGGCGCAGTTGGTCGGCCCCGTTTTCAAGCGTGAAGCGGTGGCGCGCGGTGGGCGCGAGGGCGCGCGCGGCCATGGCCTCCCTGCCGGCGCTCCGGCAGGCGTCCGCGTGCAAGTCCAGGAGGCGACGACCGGACCGCGCGCTGTTCGTGGCGGCGAGCAGCATGCCGCTCCGCGACATCACGCGGCGGATCTCCCACAGCCAACTGGTGAGATCGCTCGGGTAGTACAACACGTGACCCGCCACGACCAGATCGAACGATCCGTCGGGGTGGGGCAGGCGCGCAATGTCGGCGCGTGCGGCATCGACGCCGGCGACCGACCCGGCGGCGCGAACGGCGTCGCGGTCGAGATCCACGGCGGTTACAAGCGCGTGGGGCGCCAGCCGCCGGCGCAGCGCCGCGGTGCGCGTCCCGTTTCCGCAGCCGGCGTCGAGCGCCGCATAGACCGCGTGGGGATCGACGGATGCAAGCATCCAGGCGGTGTAGTCGCCGTCGCCAGGGCTCGGGGCGCCAGTCATCTATGCCCCGCACCGCGCATGTGCGATCGCCATCCTCAACACCCGGCTGCCTGTGTAAACCATGACCCGGGTCCGCACACCCTTCAAGGGAGAGAGGATCGGACCACCGCGCCAGGCAACTGCGCGCGGTGGCTCAACCACGATGGACCGCCCAATCCTCGAACTTGGACACTCAGTAAGAAGCGGGCCTGGGTGGGTTTCCTTGGTCACAGATGCCTCGTCTACCGTGGTGTACGCTGGCCGCCCAGCGGCGTCGCGTCTACCGCTGGACTCTGGGAGATTGACATGGCAGGAGACAAACTTGTCATTCTGACCGTGGAAATCCAGCGCGAGGGTGAGCAGTGGGTTGGTCGGTGCGTGGAGCTTGGAACCGCCACCTTCGGGGACTCCGTGGACGAGGTTGCTGAAGAACTCTTGGATCTAGTCGCCCTCCATCTGAATGGGCTTGAGGATGCCGGGGAGCGCGAACGGTTCTTCGAGGCGCATGGAATTAAAGTCTACGAGGACTCGCTTCCACAGCGAGTTGAACGACCTGTGCCAATCAGCCGAGATGTCCCGTTGTTCACGCAGGTACTTCCAATGCAGCTTGACTCACCGCACACGACGGTAGCGATGGCTACGGCATAGGGGGCATGCGCGATATCCGGCCGTGCGGGGCTGCCCGCAATGACCTGCGCCGAGCTTGAGCGGCTCCTAAAACGGGACGGCTGGCGCGAGGGTCGAGCTTCAAAGCATGGCACCGTCTATCGAAAGACCTTCGTTAGTGACGGTCGGACGGAGACTCGGGTCACTGTGATTCCGACCAAGAAACACAAGCGGCATAAGCCGATCCCTCGAGGAACCCTCCGGGCGATTCTCGGTCCGAAGCAGACCGGGCTTGGTGTTGCCGGACTTCGCAGACTCATCGAGTTGCACGGCTGACGAGCCAGCCAACGCGGCGCCGGCACCTGGAGAGTGGACACCGTTGCAATCAGCAGTCCGGTTTGCGTACGTCCCAACTGCGCGACGACGGCTGCACCACTCGCCCCTAACCTTTGAGGGCCACAGTGACCCAGCGCCCGCTGAAGGGACCGCTTGTGATAAAATGAACAAGCCGCACGATGCGTGCATTTCTCCCCAACGACGTCTGTCACGTAGTGTGACAGTTCAAACGGGTGCGGCCAGGCGCGACGGAGTCCGCTCGCAGCCGGCGCAGAAAGGCATGGAGGCCGGTGCTCGTTCTCTCCCGCAAAGCCAACGAAACGATCGTCGTGGACGACGCCATCGAGGTGACCGTGCTGGAAATTCTTGGCGACCGCGTCAAGATTGGCATCAACGCCCCCCGTGACGTGCCGATCGTGCGGCAGGAATTGCTGCATCAGGCCCGAGACAATCATCGTGCCGCGGTACCGCCGGCGGAGTCGCCGTCTGCGACGACCGAACGCGACGCTTGACGCAGGCCCGCGCCCGTTGACTTACTGCTCTTCCCTCCGGGCCGTGTCCCGCCGCACCGGCATTCGCCGCGCCCGGCGTGCACCGTGCGTCCATCGTGAGCGCGCGGAGCGTGGCGCATGAGCGACGCGCTCGCCCAGCTGCGAGAAAGCTTCCAAACGCCGGCCATGGACGACCGGCCCCTGGCGCTATGGCTCTGGAATGGCGAGCTGCACGAGGCCCGGATCGGGCTCCAGCTTCGTCAGTTGGCCGACAAGGGGATGGGCGGCGTGGTGATTCGCGCCAGCCGGGGGCTGCGGACGCCGTACCTCGGCGATCGCTGGTGGGACACCATCGAGTACGCGGTGGAGACCGCCGCCAAGGCCGGGTTGTCGGTGTGGATCGGCGACGACTACCGGTCGCCAAGCGGGGCGGCGGGCGATCCCGGCGAAGCTGACGGACAGACGCCGTCGCAGGTGCTCGCCTCCGGCCCGGAGCATCAGGGCAAGGCCCTGGTCCGGACCGTGCTTTCGGTCTCGGGCCCAACCGAAGTATCGCTGGAAGGCCGCTATCCCGAGGGCGAGCCGCTGGTGCGCGTGGCAGGCCGGGTGGACGCGACGCAGGGCCTGGACCCCGAGAGCCTCACCGAGCTTCCGGACGTCCCGACGTGGGAATGCCCGGAAGGCGAGTGGCAGATTTTCAGCTTTGCCGTGGGTCCGGTCGACGATCGAATCGACTACCTGCGCCCCGAAACCGTGGCGCGATTCATCGAAGCCGCCTACACGCCCTACGCCGAGCGATTGGGCGACGCCATCGCCGGATTCGCGTTCGATTCGCCGCACCTGGCCGGCCGACCCATTCCATGGACCAACGACCTGCCCGCACAATTTGCCGCGCGCAAGGGCTACGCCCTGCCGCCGCTGCTGCCGCAGTTGATCGTGCGTGCGGGTGACGCGACCGCCAAGCTGCGCTGCGACTTCTACGAGGTGCTGGCGGCGCGCTACACGGAGTCCTGGTTCGAGCAGATTGCGGAGTGGTGCGAGGCGCGCGGCTATGCATGGATGGGACACACCGAGGAACACATCGCGGCGCATCCGGCTCGCCAGGGCGACTACTTTCGCACGATGCGCGCCGTGCCGGTGCCGGGCAGCGACATGCACGGCTTTCGCAACGCCCGCCCGCGCACGGTGCAACCTGCCGAGATCAAGCCCGCCGTATCCGTCGCCGCGCTGGCGGAGCGCCCCCGGGTCGCGGTGCGCGCGTTCGGCGGGGCCGGGTGGAGCGTGACCCTGGACGACGTGCGGCGGGGGCTGAGCCGCATGGCGGTGATCGGCGCCGACCTGCCGGTGATCCAAAGCTTCCACTACAGCATGGACCGCGCGGTCGCGGCCGACGATTGGCCCAACACGTTCTTCTCCCAGAATCCGTATTGGCGCCAGTTCGGCGAGGTCACGTCGTATGCCGCGCGTCTCAGCGCGTTGGTGCGCCAAAGTCGCGCGGCCACGACCATCGGGGTGCTCGCGCCGTTGACAAGCGTTTGGGCGAACACGGCCGACGGCCGGCCCAATGCCCGCGCTCGGGAAGTCGGCGAGACCTTCGAGTCGCTGGTGGACGGGCTGTATGCGCGCCGCACCGATGTGAATGTCGTTGACACCGCGTTCGTCCTTGGCAGCGAGCTCGACGGTGCGTCGCTGCGCCAGGGCCGTGTGGCCGTCACGGCGTTAGTCATCCCGCCGATGCCAGTGATGGAGCGTGCCGTGGCAGCGCGGCTGGCAGACTTTGTAAAGGCCGGTGGGCGACTGATCTGGGGCGGCGAAGTCCCAAGCGTCAGCTCCGAGGCCGGCGCGAGCGACGAGGAGCTCCTGCGCCTGGTGAAGCCGCTGACCCCGGCCGGGGCGTCGACCAAGCGGGGCAGCCGCATGGGCAAGGGCCGCATCTTCACCCTCAAGGAAGACGCGGCGAACTGGCTGGACCGCGTGGCGGCACGGCTGACGACCGCAACCAGCCTGGCCTCGGACACGGACGGCGTCGCGCTCGCGGCACGCCGGCTCGACGGCGGCGAGGTGGTGTTGGTCGTCAACGAAACGCCCGAGGAGCAGAAGGTCGCCGTCAAGAGCCGCGCCCGGGGCGCCGCCGAGCTGTGGGACCCGGAGAGCGGTTCGCACCAGTCGCTCACCACCACCGGCGCGCGCACGCGGCGCACGTCGGAATTCGCCATTCCGGGGCACGCGGCGCGCGCCGTGGTCTTCGACGCCGACACGAAGCCCGCCCGCGCCTCGTCGAGCCGCCGGGCGCCGCGCGTGAAGCCGAAGGAACTGGGCTGCGAGTGGCAGTTTGCGCTGGAGACCGGGGTGCCCACCGGCCAGGGCACGGTGCGCCGCACCGAGCTCCCCGTGATGCGGTTCCAGGACTTTGCGCTTGGCGCCGGCCGCCTGGAACGACTGCGAGATCCCGCGTACGACGACTCGAGTTGGCGCGAGTTGTGGCTCACCACCGCCGACGCCAATGCCGTGGGCAACTGGCGCGCGTCGTGGATCACCGGCGTGCGGCAGCCGGAGGGCTGGGTCGTTCGGCCCGATAGCGAGGCCCACGACCGGCTGCGCTTCACCAAGTCGCTGACGATCACCGACCCGCCGATCAAGGCCTGGGCCACCTTCGTGGGCGTCGAAAAAGCCACGGTTTACATGAACGGGACGGCGCTGGGCGAGTCCGACGACTGGTCCAACCCGGTGACCTACAACATCATGCCCTACCTGCGGCTGGGTCAGAACACGATCGTGGCGGACATCGCCAGCACCTCCGGCACACCGCTATCGCTGCTGTTCGAGGCGCAAATCGACCTGCGCTCCGGGGAGTCACTGGTCCTGGTGTCCGACGAGTCGTGGGACGTGCAAGCGCCGCGCTCGGAGATGTGGACCGGCACGGCATTCGCCCGCGACGTGCCGACCGTGACCTGGGAGCGTGGGGGACCGCCCGTTCAGCCGTGGGGCCACATTGTGCTGCTGGGCGAGCCCGTGCAGTTTCCACGCACGCTGATGTATCGCCAACGCCTGCCGACGGGCTGCGTGGGCGTCGGCATTCCCTATATCAAGGGCGTGCACAAGGTCTACGTCGACGTGCGGGAACGGACACCGGATATCAACGGCGTCTACAACATCACGACCGGCGGCGTGCTGAGCGTGGAAGTCCACGCGTCGGACTTTTCCAATGGGGTGCTGGCGCCGCTGGCGTTGTTCATGCGCCCAACCACGATCAGCCTGAAGCCGTGGGGTGAGTTGGGCTATGGGTGGTACTCGGGCTCCGCGGTCTATGAGCAAAGCGTCGAGCTAACCAAGGCCGAGGCGGGCGGGACGGTCGTGCTCGATCTTGGGGACGTGCGCCACCACGCCGAAGTGATCGTGAACAACCGATCGCTTGGGTCGCGCGTGTGGCCGCCCTACCGCTTTGACCTCACCGGCGCGGTGCATGCGGGATCCAACACGGTGCGCGTCCGCGTGAGCAACCTTGCCGCGAACGAGATGCGCTGGCGGCGCGACGAAACGCGTATGGGCGACCCCTGGCACCGCTATTGGCACGAGGGCAACATCGAGTCGGAGCGGCTGGTGTCTGGCCTGTTGGGGCCAGTGCAGGTGGAGCTGTCGCCCTAGCCGCCGCCGGCTCCCGGACAGAGCTCGGCTGCCGGGCGGCTGCCGGAATACCCACGGACGAAGTTGTAGACCTCGGCCTTGTCGTAGGCGTCCAGCCGCTGCATGACCAAAAGGGCCGTGAGCACCACTTCGGAGTCGCCCAACCCGGCGTCTGGGTGCACGACCACGTCGTAGCCTTCCAGTTCTTGCGCCACGCGGTTCATCTCGGCCTCCAGCGCGGCGCCGCCCGACGGGTTGAAGTGAACGATCACGTGGCCCGCGCACAGGTTGGCGACCTGGACCGCGTCGGCGATGGTCGAGGTGTGGAAGCCAAAGGCCGCGGGCTGAAGCGCGCGCGGGCCGGAGGTCGGCGGATCGGTGGCGTATGGCTCGCGCAACCCTCCGCCGTCCACAAGCGGCGATTCCTGCACGTCCTGCACGTCACCCGGGCCTTGGTTCAGGTTGCTGAGGCAGAACAGGTTGAGCGGAATGAGCACGGCCATCATGACGGCAAAGTAGATCCAGAATCCGCGGCCCAAGCCGGGGCGCGGCTGTGCGCCCGACTGCTGCCCTTTACGCTGCC
The DNA here is from genome assembly GCA_034428595.1 of Chloroflexota bacterium. Lineage (GTDB taxonomy): Bacteria > Chloroflexota > UBA11872 > UBA11872 > UBA11872 > JAJECS01. The sequence continues at coordinate 17,927 of DAOUHO010000041.1, forward strand.
GCTTGGGCTTTTCGTCGGACTTGCCGGGTGCGTCCTCGGCGGCGGCGGTGTCTGCAGCCGCGTCGCCATTGGCGGGCCCGGTGGCCCGTACATCGGATGCGCGGCGGCGCCTACGTCTTGCCATGGGGAGGGTGAATTGCTGCTCTTTGCCGTCCGCGATACTCGCGGCCGCGAACCTCTTGTAGCATAACCAGGTTTTGAGCCCGGCTGGATCGCCCCGCGTGACGCCCACGACCCGCCGAGCGACGCGACGCCTGCCTCGCCGCCGCCTGCTGGCGGCGGGCGCGCTGGCCGCGGCCGGGTTCACGCTTCGCTGGCCGCGCGTCCGTGGGCTTGAACCCACCGGGGACGCGCGCGTCGTGGCCGCGCGCTACGAGCCGGAGCTGGGTCACAACATCGCGACGCTCTCGGTGACGGCCGCGGGTGGGCATCACCTGGTCGACTTCCTGGGTCACTATTTCCGCACTGGCGGGCTGCGTCGAGCGGGACTGGCCATCAGCGAACCGATCGTCGAGGACGGCGTGCTGTGTCAGTACTTCCAGCGAGGCGTGATGGAAAGCCGGCTGACCGGCGACGGGGTCGTGATCCAATGGCGCGACCTGTGGACCGTGCTGGGTGACGGCGAGGGCGCGGCGGCGATCGCCGCCATCCCCAGCGAGTCGGCGCTCACGAACCCGCACGCCGGCCGTGCGGTGGGGCCCTTTGGGCACGTGGTGTCGAATCAAGCGGTTGACGGGACGCTCACGAGGTTTCTCGAGCTCTACGACGCCGTTGGCGGCGAGCTCAGCCTTGGCGCGCCGCTGACGGCCGCACGCGTGGAATCCGGTGATGGCGGCGCCCCGATCATTCCCGGGTTGGCGGCGGACTTCGTGCGGCAGTATTTCGAGGCCGGCGTGATGGAAGTGCACCCGCAGTCGCCCGGCACCGCGAGTCTGGCGTTGGTAGGCGACGTCACGCGCGACACGGCCTACGCGAACTACAGCTGGACGTTGGTTCGCAGCTTCGGTGCGTCACCTCCGCTGGCGCCGGGCCGGCGGCTGCGCTTGGAGCGGACCGAGCGGCCGGCGGGCCTGATTCAGAGCGGCTCGGTCGTGCCGCCGCCGGGGTTCGAGGTCTCGGTGTTCGCCAGCACGCGGCGCTTTGGTTTCCCGGCGGTGCTGCGCTTCGCCCCGGATAACCGGCTCTTCGTCGGATTCTCGAATGATCTGATCGTGACGATGCGCGACTCAACCGGCAACGGGCAGGCCGACGTGATCCGCACCTTCGCCTCGGGTGACGGCATCAAGGATCCGCGCGGGCTGGCGTTCATGGGCGACCACGTCTATGTATCGGTTGAGGATAAGATCATTCGGCTGCGAGACACTTCCAGCTCGGGGGCCGCCGACGAGTCGGCCGACGTGGTCACGGGCCTGGAACTGGACACCAGGGTGCCGTTCCATCGCAACAACGGCATCGCCATCGGCCCGGACGGTCTGCTGTACATGACGCTCGGGAGCACGACGAACGCGGGCGAGATCCGCGAGCGTCCGCTGTCGGCCTCGATCTTGCGCTCGCGGTTGGACGGGACGGGGCTGGAGAAGTTCGCCACCGGATTGCGCAACCCATTCGGCTTGGCGTTCAGCCCGGACGGCGAGCTGTTTTGCACCGACAACGGCCCCGACACCAGCGTACGGCGCAACGACGATCCGCCCGACGAGCTCAATCACGTGATCCAAGGCGCGGACTATGGGCACGCGCGGTTCTGGGGCACGCCGCCGCCGGACTCAGGAACCCGCGGACCCGTGGCGAATCTGGCGGCCCACGGCGCGGCGGCGGGCTTGACCTTCTTCACCGGGCCGCAGGCGGGCGAATTTGACGGAAACGTGCTAATCGCCATGTGGGGGCCGGCGGGCGCTCGGAGTTCGTTCGCGCACAACATTCTGCGCGCGCGGCTCCGGCGCCAGGGCGATTCCTACACCGCGCAGGTGCGGCCGTTTGTCAGCTCGCTGACGCGGCCCACGGACGTGGTGGTGGGCCCGCACGGCGACCTCTACATTGCCGATCACGTGGGCCGCACGATCTATCGACTGCGCCGCCGTGGCCTGGCGCCGTCGGTGTTGCGGTAGCCCGGCAGGTCACCCGGCGGCCGAATCGCCGTTCGCGCATGGTCCGCCCCACTTTCCTCATGGTGGGAGAGAGAATCGGCCGTCGACGGAACGGTGGTTGCTAATTGAGGCAGCAACCAGCTCAGCTTCCGGGCACGGTGTCAAAGGTCTCAAAGGCAATGGCGCCATTCTCGGAGATCGTGAACCTGAGCACCGGAAGAAGCGCGGCGTCGCGCCAAGTGTCCGGCTCGTATTCGTGCCGCAGGCGGATCGCCAGCACACCGAGGAAGCCGATCAACCCCGCGAGGGTCAGGCTTGCCGGCCACGACCGCCCCCTCGCATACGCGGCACGCTCCAGCACCACGATCGCCAACGCATACGCCAGCGGGAACGCGGGCTTCCAGATGTTGGGCAGCATCGCTGCCTTCCCCGCCGAGAGTTGCCACTCAGCCGGCCAGTAAATCTCCCCCAGCGACGCCCGCAGGCCCGACTGCGGCCATCCGGCTGGGATGGGGGTCTGCAGAATCCCGTTTCCCACGCTCACCCAGGTCCATAGGCCGGTCGAGAGCACCAGCGGCGCAAGGAGCAGCGTGACCCGCCAGGACCCGCGCACCACCAGCGCGCGGTCACCACCACCAGCGTGAAGCTCACCCAGGCATAGACGCCAAGCAACTCGTTGACGAAGGCCGGGTCGGGTCCCATTGGCGGAGCCAGCAGTCCGACCAGCAGGTCGACGACGTGGTGATAGTGCAGGGGCATGCCCGGGCTCCAGGACGCCTCCGGCGGGAACCCGCCCGCGCGCAGCCAGCCCGACAGTCCCAGATGCATGTGCGGGTCGGTAACGGTCAGTAGCTGCCGACTGGCGAGGGCCGCCCACGCCAGCGCCAAGACGGCGACAGTGAATCCGGCAATCGTGCGCGGTTGCACGTGGATGCGTCCACGGCCATGCCAGGCAAGGATCGCGCCCAGCGCAAGCGTGACGCCCCAGCCGATGGCCGCGCCGGCCATTCCCGGCACGACGTAGAGCACGAAATTGACGATCAGGCCCCAGAGGGCGGGGCCCACGACTAGGCCCTGCGCCAGAGCCACTCGTTCATCGCTCTGCCGCAGCACCGCACGGACGATGACGTGGCCGACGGCAGCCAGCGCGGCGAGTTGCAGCAGCAGGCCGGGCATCACCGCCGGGTCAACGGTCATTGATCAACCCACACCCGATGCTTCCAAGCGGCTATCCCTGACATTCCCATGAGCCCTGGTGCGCGAGCCAGCCCAAGGCAACTCCGCACCCGCCGTGCTGGACTCACAGGCGGTCCCTTGCAGGGCTAGGGGACCGGCCCGCCGCGAATGTCGGCCAAGGGACCATAGGTAATTTCACCACCCTAATAAATGGTGAACCCAGGCAATGGAATAGCAGCGGCGGCGGCACGGGCTGGCGCCGTCGGTGTTCCGGAAGCCCCAACGGCCGATCTGCGGGGAAATGCCCATCGTGGCCGCGCCCAAGCTCCCTTCCTCACGGCGGGACAGGATGAGGCCGTCAAGGAAACTGAGGCTGACATTGAACGAAGCGGATGCCTCAGCCGCCGCGAGCATTGTCATAGACCCGAAAGGCAATCTCGCCATCGTCGGCGATTCTGAAACGTATCACCGGGATGAAGGCGGCGTCGCGCCAAAGGTTCGGCTGCCATTCATGCCGCAGGCGGATGACCAGCGCCCACGCGCCGGGACTCAGTTCGCCGTCCGACGCCGGCAGGGGCGTGAAGGCGCCAAGGTCGTTGCGAACCTCGAGGGTGGATGTCGAGAGGTCGAGCCGATAGGTGTGGGTGGTCGCCGCGGAACCCGACGAAAGCAGTCCGTCAATCCACTGTGCGAACGCCGGTCCGCGCTCGTGGCGAAGAAAGCCGACGGGGATGCCCAACGGCGATTCGAGAAGCGGGACCAATAGCCAGTCCTGGCTCGTCCAGCGTTCCGGCGCTCGCTCGCCGTAGGTGGCCGTGAAGGTCAAGCGTCCTTGGTCGAGGCGCGCATCGGTGACCCGGACGCTAACCGGGGCCAACTCGATGTCCGGCAGCGTCATGTTCGGCGGCGCTGCCGACGGCGACGCGTAGACCACCGCATCCTCATTCCGCCAGATCGGGCGCCATCCGGCAGGAAACATCCAGGGGGCGACTCGCGCCGGCAGAACCACAAGGTCTGGAACATGCGCTCCCAGCGGCTCGATGGGCCATAGCGGCGTCCGGAGATGGAGGCCCGCGAGACTGAGCGCTCCCATCAGCCGGGCATCAGGCAGCGCCGAGGCGATCCGGATCCGACTCCACCACGCGGTTTGGTGGTGGAAGTAGATCGTCAGTGACGACGGCAACGCGCGCAGCGCCTCGAATGACGCGGGATCCGGCGCGGCGTCGAGCTCCAGGAACGCTGGGCGGGCGCGGTAGAGCGCTTCGCTTCCGTCCAGCGCGAGAAGCTCAAACAATCGCGGATCGTTGAGCCAGCGCGCGGCTCGGTCGGGCAGACCGGCCCGCCATGCATCGGTGGCATGGATGTACTCGAGTCCAAGCCGACGAAACGCGCGCGGCTCCAGGTAGTTCACAGCGTCGAGATACTCGGGGCCAGCGACGTAGTTCAGGTGGATCTGCTCGGCGAGGCCCGCCGCATTGGGGCGGCCGGTGGCGAGAAAGACGTTGGCGTAGGGCGGTGTGGTGGCGAGCACGCGCGCCTCGACGGACGTGTGGTCCCGAATGTGGGCCACTAGACGGTCCGACATGGCGGGCAGCTGAAAACGCCGCAAGGACTCTGGACCGTCCGACGCCAGCGGCTCGTCGTACATGGCGGTGGCATTGGCAAGCTGGATGCCATTCCCAAGAGCCAGGCCGGCATTGCGCACGGGCCCCACGACCGTGGGCCAGACGATCAAGCCCACGACCAGCGCGCCGGCGGCGGAGCGCCAGCGGAGGCTCAATCCCGTCAAACGGGTGCTCAAGGCGAGCAGCAGCGCCACCAGCGCAAGGTTGCGCGCGTGCCCCGCCACGCGGTCCAGATCATTCGGCGCCGGCTCGTGATACAAGGCCAGCCAGGCCAGCGCCAGCAGGCCCGAGCCCGCCGCCAGCGCCAGCACCAGTCGATCGCGCCGCGCCAGCAGCGCGGCGACGCCCGCCACGATCACCGGACCCACGCCCAGGAGAACCACCCCGCCGGGCTGGCGGTCGAACGTTCCGAGCAGGCGCCAATCCCCCGAATGGAAGCCTAGCGACAGCGACAGGCCCGACGCTGCACCGCCGTCGAGGAGCCCGGTGAATACGCTGCCGCCCCCGAGGAGCAACAGCGCGGCCAGGGCCGTCCCGCCGCTCCATCGGACCAAGTCTCGGCCGACGCGTCCTCGAGTGACCGCCAAACGCCTCCAGCCGCTTGGCTGACGCAAGCGCTGCGCCATCGCAGGTCGCCCGCGCCCGGATTGCACCAGGTGCAGGGCTTCTAAGCCGACCCACACGGCGAGTACCACCGGGGCGAACGTCGCTGCCAGCACGCCGATGAATCCGACCAGTCCGGCGAGCGTCACGGTGGCGGACCACGACCGGCGATCGGTGTAGGCGGCGCGTTCCAACACCACAAACGCCAGTGCGTACCCCAGCGTAAAGGCCGGCTTCCATATGTCCGCCAAAGCCTGACCCCAGGGAGTGGCGTTCGGTGGCAGCGCAACCAGCGGCCAGTAGATATCCGCCAGCGAGTCGCGCAGGCCGGCCGCCGGCAGCCCTGCCGGCAGGGGGATTTCCAGCAGGCCGTTGCCCACCCAGATCACCGTCCAGGCGCCATGCGTGAGCAGCAGAGGCGCCACCACCAGCAGTGCGAGCCACGAGCCGCGCCGCAAGATCGCCACAAGGGTTACCAGGATGAAGCTCGTCCAGCCGTAGGCGTCCAGCAGTTCCGACACGAAGGCCTGATCGGGGCCCACGGGTGGCGCCAACAGCCCGACCAGCAGCGAAGGCCCGTGGTGATAGCGCACCGGCGTGCCCGGATGCCAGGGCAGTTCCGGTGGAAATGCTCCCGCCCGAATTGAGGACGCCAGGCCCAGTTGGATCGACCAGTCTTGGACGGTCAAGAGTTGCCGGGTGGCCAGCGCGACCCAGAAGAGCGCCAGGAAGGCAATGGCCAGCCCGGCTGCCGTGCGGGGCCGAAGGCGAATGCGGCCGCGCGCGCGCCAGGCCAAGACCGCGCCGATCGCGAGCATGGCGCCCCAGCCGACGGCCGCGCCAGCTAGCCCCGGGACGAGGTACAGCACGAAGTTTGTGATCACGCCCCAGAGCGCGGGGCCCACGACGAGCCCTTGCGCCAGCGCCAGGCGCTCATCGTCCTGCCGCAACACGGCGCGGACGATGACGTAGCCGACGGCGGCAAGCGCAGCGACCTCCGCTGCCAGAAGCAGGAGGCCTGGGACGACAGTCAGGTCAACACGCATACATCAAGCCCCGCCTGAGGCGTCCGAACCCCCATCCATGACGCCTTCATGCGCGCTGGTACGGAGGTCATTGCACAGCGACGCCGCCCCGGTCGGGCTCGACGCACGCACGATCCCCAGAGGGATTATGAGACCGGCCCGCCGCGAACGTCTGCCAATGGCTCATAGGTTACGTGGCCACCCTCGGAGATCCTGATCCGCAGCACGGGGATGAGCGCGGCGTCGCGCCAAACGGTCGGCTGATATTCGTGACGCAGCCGAAGGGCCAAGGTGTAGCCGCCCGGTCCAAGATCGGCCGCCGAGCTCGCCAGCGGCACGAACTCACCGAGGTCGTTGCGCACTGAGAACTCGGGTGCGCGCGCGTCAAAGCGGTAGGTGTGCGATGTGGTCGCACTGCCCGCCGACAGCAATCCCGCGAACCACTTGGCAATCGTCGGCTCCGCGCCGCGGCGAAAGACTTCCGTTGGGATGGCCCAGGGCGAGCGGTCGCCTTCGAGAACGACCCAATCCTGGCTGGTCCATCCCCGCGAAGTGCGCTCGTCGAAGGCAGCGACGAGCTCGATGCGGCCGTCCCACACCGTCACATCGCTCACTTCAATCAGCACCGGCGGCGGATCGCCTGACGGTGCGGCATCCGGCATCGGAGCGTCTAGGATTTGCGGCACCGCGCCGTTGGGCGCGTACACCGCTACGTTGTTGTTGGTCCACCAGATCGGAGTCCGTGCCGAGGGCGGGAACATCCACGCCTCGGCGCTCGACGGCAAGACGACGATGTCGGGCGTCTCGTCGGTGAGCGGATCGATGCGCCAGTTCGTGGGCGTGAGCAGGTGGAGTTCGTGAGTATCGACCTGCCCAACGAGTCGGGCGTGGGACAGCGTCGACGCGATTCGGAGCGTCTGAATGTCCCGCGGCGGTATCACGAAATACACCGTTGCCGACGGCGGCACCGCTTGACGCAAGGCCTCAAAGGACGCCGGGTGGGGTGACACGTCCAGGCTCGGGAACGCCGGCCGCACTCGAAACAGCCGCTCGCCGCCGTCTCGGACTAGCAGCTCGAACAACCGAGGGTCGGCCAGCCACGCCTGCGCCCGAGACGGGAGGCCATCCACCCAGCCATCCGTCGTGCGGACATACTCGATGCCCAACCGCCGGATGGCGGCCGGCTCAAGGTATTTGAGAGCATCCCAGTATTCTGGTCCGAGGTGGAAGAACTGGTGGGTCAGGCCGTAAAAGCCCCCGTTGTTGGGGCGGCCGGTGTCGAACTGCACGTGCCAGAAGGGCCACACGGTGTCGAGCACGTGGGCATTCACCGCAGTGTGGTCGCGGATATACGCAGCCACACGCTCCGAGATTGGCGCACCTCTCAGGTAGCGGCCAAAGGCCGCCGATCCGCTTAACCTGCGCTGGCCCGGCTGGGCGTCCGTGAGCAACGGCCCGTGGCCGAGGGCCAGACCGAGGCTGCGTGCCGGCCCCACCACGGTCGGCCAGATCAACAGGACCACCAATAGCCCGCTTGCGGCGTAGCGCAAGCGCGGCGGCAAGCCGGCCAGGCGAACGCTGAGCGCCAACAGCAGCGCGATCAGCGCCAGATTGCGCCCATGACCCGCCAAGCGGTCCACGTCAAAGGGCGCCGGCGCATAGCGGAGGCCGAGGTAGGCAAGCGCCAGGACGCCGCTGCCCAGGGCCAATGCTTGCACCAGACGGTCGCGCCGCGCCAACAGCGCGGCCGCGCCCGCCGCGACCACCGGACCCACGCCCAGCAGGGCAACCCCACCGGACCGCGGGTCGAACATGCCAAGCAGCCGCCAGCCCTGCTGATGCTCATTCCACGCGAGGGTGAGGCCCAATCCCGCCGCGCCCGACAGGAGCCCCGCAAATCTCCCGCTTCCGAGCAGCAGAAGCACGGCCAGTGCCAGGCCCGCGGTCAACCGGAGAACAGCGCCCCAGGCCAACGACTTTGCGCACCAGGCGCGCCGGAGACTCACGGCCTCGAGACCTGCCCAAAGCGCGAGCGCCATCGGCGCCACCGTCGCGGCCGACAAGCCAATGAACCCAACAAGCGCCGCCTGCGTGAGCGTGAGCGGCCAGGATCGGTGGCTTGCCCACGCGGCCCGCTCCAGAACGATGACCAGCAGCGCGTACCCCAACGGGAATCCGGGTTTCCAGATGTTGGGCAGTGCGGCTTCACGAAACTGAATCGGCCGTTCGGCCATCCACGATTGCTCCGGGGATGGCCAGTAGATGTCCATCAGCGAGGCGCCGGCCTCCGCCGACGGCACGCCCGCAAGGACCGGAATCTCCAGGAGGCCCTCGCCAACCCAGGTGAAGGTCCAGGCGCCGGCGGTGATCAGCAGCGGCGCCGTAATCGCGGCGGCGAAGCCGGACGCGCGGTGCATGAGCAGCGTCGTGATCACCAGGGCGAAGCTCGTCCAGACGTACGCGCCCAGCAACTCGGTGACGAAGCCCAGACCCGGCCCAACCGGCGGCGTCAACAGCCCGGCCAGGAGCGGTATTCCGTGGTGATAGGGCGCGGGCGCCCCTGGGTTCCAGAACAGTTCCGGCGGGAATTCTCCCGCGCGGATTGAGACCGCCAGCCCCAATTGCACCGTCGGATCCGGTATGGACAAGACTTGGCGGCTGGCCAGCACGACCCAGAACAGCGCCAAGGCGGCGACGGCGAATCCGGCCACCATGCGGGGCCGCGGGCGGATCGGATGGGACGCGCGCCAGACAATCACGCCGGCTAGCGCGAGCATGACGCCCCAGCCGACGGCCGCGCCCGCCATCCCCGGGACGAGATACAGCACGATGTTTGTGACCAGGCCCCACAGCGCGGGGCCGACGACGAGCCCTTGCGCCAGGGCCAGGCGCTCGTCGTCCTGCCGCAGCGCCACGCGAGCGATGACGTAGCCGACGGCGGCGAGCGCGGCGAGTTCCGCCGCGAGGAGCAGGAGGCCGGGAACAACCGCAGGGTCAATCATCAATGCAGCGTGCTCCGTGTCCTGCTCGACGCTTGGGCCCAGGGCGCCGCGCTTGGCATCTGCAACATACTAGGGGGGTGGGGACCGCCAGGTATGAGGATTAACGGGAACGCAGGCTCGGCGCCGTCGCTGCCTACCACTCGATAAGCGTGCGGTACACTTGCCGTGAGCTATGGGCGGTCTAGCTCTTGTCACCGTATGTGCGCCTGGTTTTGGCGCCAACGATTCTTCTGGAGCCTACGTGGGTTTCGTTTCGCCTAAACGCGAGCAGGTCGACGCGCTGCGCCTGCACAGCGACGACACGGGCTCGGCGCCCGTGCAGATTGCCGGGCTGAGTGCGCGGATCGAGGAGCTGACTGAGCACCTGAAGCAGCACCGCGGCGACAAGCACACGCGCTACGGGCTGCTGCGCATGGTCGGGCGGCGGGGCCGCTTGCTGAAATACCTGCGGCGCACACAGCCCGAGACCTATCGCGAGGTGATCACCACCCTTGGTTTGCGGGTGCGCCAATAGTCGCCGGCGTTCGTTGCCGACGGCGCGCCGCTCCAGAAATCCCTTTCTCATGGTCCTTGGCCCCCGGTTCATCGCCGAAGCTGCACTGACGGGCCCCAAATACTTCGCTTCGGCATAGTTCGGCGGGTCGAATCTCGCGGACGAGCTAAGAAACGAGCCGGCAACTCCGGTTGCCCCCTCCTTTCTTCGCTTGTTCCGCCGGCCCGCCCGGGAGACGTGCGATATGCACAGAGTTGAAACCGAGCTGGGAGGGCGAACCTTCAGCCTGGAAACCGGCGAGTTGGCCGGCCAGGCGGACGGCGCCGTCGTGGCGCGCTACGGCGACACGACCCTATTGGCGACGGTCGTTTGCTCCAGCCCCCGCCAGGGGCTGGATTTCTTTCCGCTCCAAGTCGAGTTCGAGGAGCGGGCCTATTCGATCGGCCGCATTCCGGGCAGCGTGCTGCGGCGCGAAGGTCGTCCGCCGCTGTCGGGCATCCTCGCCGGCCGCCTCGCGGACCGCTGCATTCGGCCCCTTTTCCCCGATGGGATGCGCAATGACACGCAGATCGTCCTGACGCTGCTGACCCACGACGGGGAGAACGAGCCGGACGTGATGGGCATCGTGGCCGCCTCGGCCGCGTTGATGCTCACCGGGCTGCCATTCGAGGGCCCCGTGGGCGCCCTTCGAGTGGGCCTGGACGGCGATGAGTTCGCGGCCAACGCGCCCATCGACCCCGAGGGCGGGGAGCCGGCGCTCGACCTGGTCGTGGCCGGCACGGGTGCGGGCGTGGTGATGCTCGAGGCCGGGGCCCAGGTCGTGCCCGACGACACGGTCGTGCGCGCGATCAATTGGGGGCAAGAGCAGCTCCAGGGCCTGGTCGACATCCAGCTGCAACTCAAGGACCTGGCCGGTAAGCCGGCGCGTGGCGTGGACGTCATCAAGCCAACCGACGAGCTGCTCGAAGCGGTCAGCGAGCGCTACGGGTCCAGGATTCAGGACGCGGCGCGGGTGATGGACCGCGCGGAGCGCAAGAATCTGCTCGGGACCGTCGCCGCGGATGCCGAGGCCGAGCTGGGCGAGGACCACGACGCCGCGCGGATCGACGACGCCTTGCACGACGTCGAAGCGCAGGCCGTCCGTGCGCTCATCCTGAACGAGGGCATTCGCCCCGACGGGCGCGACGAATCCTCCCTGCGTGCACTTTCGGCGCGGGTGGGCGTGCTGCCGCGCATCCACGGCACCGGCCTATTTCAGCGCGGCGAGACCCAGGTGCTTGCGGTGACCACGCTCGGCACCCCGCGCGACGTGCAGCGCATCGGCCTCACGGACCTGGAAGCCATGGCGCAGCCCAAGCGCTTTATCCACCACTACAACATGCCGCCGTTTGCCAGCGGCGAGACCGGCCGGTTGGGGTCGCCCAAGCGCCGCGAGATTGGGCACGGAGCACTCGCCGAGCGCGCGATCGCGCCGGTGCTGCCGGACGTCAAGGACTTTCCCTACACCATCCGCGTCGTATCCGAGGTGCTGTCGTCCAACGGGTCGACGTCCATGGCGTCCACCTGCGGCAGCACGCTGAGCCTGATGGACGCCGGGGTGCCGCTCAAGGCGCCGGTCGCCGGAATCTCCATTGGCATGATTGCCGGCGATGACGGCCGGTTCACCGTGCTCACCGACATCCAGGGCGCCGAGGATCACTTCGGCGACATGGACTTCAAGGTGGCGGGCACGGCCGAGGGTGTAACTGCCGTCCAGGTGGACATCAAGATCAAGAGTCTGACCCCCGCGATGATCGAGGCGGCGGTGCAGCGCGCCCGAGAGGCGCGGATGCAGATCCTGGACGTGATGCGGGTGAGCATTGCCGAACCGCGCGACGACGTGGGCGAGTTCGCGCCCAAGATCATCCAGGTCTCGATCTCGCCGGATAGCATCGGCGCGGTGATTGGGCCGGGCGGCAAGATGATCCGCCGCCTGGAGGCCGAGACGGGCGCCAGTATCGACATCGAGGAGGACGGCACGGTGACCGTCGGCGGGGCCACCCGCGAGGGCACCGACCGCGCCGTCCAGATGATCAAGGACCTGACGGGCGAGGTCGAGATCGGCCGCACGGTCCTGGGCAAGGTGACGCGTATCATGAACTTTGGCGCGTTCGTCGAAATCGTGCCCGGCAAGGAAGGCCTCGTCCCGATCAATGAGCTGGCCGAAGAGCCGGTGGGATCCGTCAATGACGTCGTGGCCGAAGGCGATGACATCATGGTGATGGTGGTGGAAGTCGACCACCTGGGCCGCATCAACCTGTCGCGGCGCGCGGTGCTGCAAGACCTGACACCCGCCGAGACCCTGGCCACGGCTCCGCCCCGTCCGGGGCGCGACGGTCCTCGTGGCGGCGGTCGCCGCGACGGGCCGGGCGGGCGCGGCGGCGGCCGCGGCGGCCGCGGCGGACGCCCACCGCGCGGCGGTCGCAGGTTCGACTAGGACCGGAACATGCTCCGAGTAGCCGTGCTTGGTGCCACCGGCCAAATGGGCCAGGCGGTCGTGGCGGCCGTGGAGGGCGCCGACGACCTAGAGCTTGTCGCCCGGATCAACCGGGTGTCCTCGCCTGGGAGCGCCCCGTTCTTCACGGAGTTCGAGGCGGCCGTCCAGGCGACCTCGCCCGAGGTCGTGGTGGACTTCTCGGTGGCGGACGCCGCGGCGGACCATGCGCTGGAGGCGCTGGACGTAGGCGTGTCGCCGGTGATCGGCACGACCGGGATGTCGGACGAACAGGTTGGGGCCATTCGCGAGCGTGCGGCCTCCACCGGCGTCGGGGCGTTCATTGCGCCAAACTTCGCCATCGGCGCGGTGCTGATGATGCAGATGGCCGCGATGGCGGCCCCGCATCTGGACAGCGTCGAGGTGATTGAGCTGCACCACGACCGCAAGCGCGACGCGCCCTCGGGAACGGCGGCGCGGACGGCGGAGCTGATCGTGCGCGCCCGCGGCGGGCAGCCCGCCCGGGACGCCGCCACCGAGGCCTTCACGCTCGATGGCGTGCGCGGCGGCGTGCGCGACGGCGTGCGGCTGCACAGCGTGCGGCTGCCGGGCCTGGTGGCGCACCAGGAAGTGATTTTCGGCGGGGAGGGGCAGACGCTCACGATCCGCCACGACTCGACGAGCCGGGAGTCGTTCATGCCCGGCGTTTTGCTGGCCGTTCGACGGGTGCGCGGGTTGCGCGGCCTGGTGATTGGCCTGGAGCACTTGCTCACAAGCTCCGAGGGAGAAGCCTAATGTCAGCCGGATATGCGGTGGGAGTGATCGGCGCCACGGGCGCCGTGGGCCGCGAGTTCTTGCAAGTGATGGAGGAGCGCCGCTTCCCGGTGCGCGAGCTGCGGCTGTGGGCCAGCCCGCGCAGCCGCGGGCGGCAGATCGAGTTCAACGGCAAGCCCTACACGGTCGAGGCGCTGGACGACGCGGTGTTCGAGGGCCTTGACTTCGTTCTGATTTCGGCCTCCGGTGACATAAGCCGCGCCCAGGCCCCGCGCGTGGCGCAGGCCGGCGCGCTGGCCATCGACGACAGCTCGGCGTTTCGCTACGACGACGCGGTGCCGCTGGTGGTGCCCGAGGTCAACGCGGAAGACATTGCCTGGCACAAGGGCATCGTGGCCATTCCCAACTGCTCCACCACGCCCATCGTCCAGGTGCTGGCGCCGCTGCACGCGGTGAATCCCCTGCGGCGCATCATCGCCGACACCTATCAGTCGGTCTCCGGCGCCGGTGGACGGGCCATGGAAGAGCTGAGCGAGCAGACGGCCGCCCAGGCTCGCGGCGAAACGCCGGCGGTCGACCCGGACGTATTTCCGCACCAGATCGCCTCCAACTTGATTCCGTCCATCGACTCGCCGCGCGACGACGGCTACTCCAAGGAGGAGTGGAAGGTCTGGGCGGAGTCGCGCAAGATCATGCACGTGCCGGATCTGGCCGTATCGGCCACCTGCGTGCGGGTGCCGGTGTTCCGGGCCCATGCCGCGGCCGTCCACGCGGAGTTCAGCGAGCCGTTCGACGCCGCCGAGGCACGCGCGATGCTCGAGGACGTGCCCGGCGTGCAGGTCGTCGACGACCTGGCGGCCGACCAGTACCCCATGCCGTCGGACGCGGCGGGCAACGACACGACCTGGGTGGGCCGGATTCGCCAGGATATGTCGCACCCGAACGGGCTTGTCTTCTGGGTGGTGTCCGACAACCTGCGCAAGGGCGCGGCGACCAACTCGATCCAGATTGCGGAAGCGGCCATCGCGAATCACTGGCTGAAACAGGCGCAGCCGGCGTAGCGGAGGCGCGGTTCGCGTCGCGGGTACAATTCCGAGCGGGGTCGCGTGCGTGGTGACCGCACCGCGCCTGAGGCGTGCACCAGCCTCGCAGGGGGGAATGCCATGCTGACCTTTGGTCGGCTCATCACCGCGGCGGTCACGCCGTTCCACGACGACGGGTCGGTCGACTACGACACCTTCGGTCGCATGGTCGACGGCCTGATCGACGCCGGCAACGACGCCGTCGTGGTCACCGGCACCACCGGCGAGTCGCCGGTGCTGACCGAGACCGAGCGCATGTCGCTCTACCGAGAAGCCCTGAGCGCCGCCAACAGGCGCGCGCGCGTGATCGCCGGCACGGGCGGCTACAACACCAGCGAGAGCATCCATCTGTCGCGCGCGGCGGCGGAGGTGGGCGTCGACGGCCTGCTGCAAGTGACGCCGTACTACAACAAGCCGCCGCAGGCGGGTCTGTTCCGCCACTTCCAGGCCATCGCGGCTTCCACGCCACTGCCCAACATCCTCTACAACGTCCCGGGCCGCACCTCGTGCAACCTGGAGGCGGAGACGGTGGCGGATCTGAGCGCCATCGACAACATCATCGGCATCAAGGAGGCGAGCGCGGACTTCGAGCAGATTGGCCATATCGCGCGCACGACGCCGGACGACTTTGCCATCTACAGCGGCAACGACGCGGACACCTACCTGATCATGGCGCTGGGCGGTGTGGGCGTGGTGAGCGTGGCCAGCCACGTGGTGAGCGGCGAGATCCGGGCGATGATCGACGCGTTCGTCGCGGGCGATCTCGACGGCGCGCGCACCCGGCACCTGCACCTGCTGCCCATCTCGCAAATCCTGTTCCCGGCCGGCTGGCCCAATCCGGTGTCCGTGAAGGCCGCGCTGGGGTTGGGCGGATTCGACGTCGGCGTACCGCGACTTCCCCTGGTCGACCTGCCCGACGACATGAAGTCCAGCCTGCGCGCGGTGATGGACGCCTACGCGCTGGACGCTTACCTCACGCGAACGCCTGTGGCCGTCTAGGTGGCGGAGGCTTTCCCGAGCTTTAGCGATCTGGCGGAGCTCGCCGAGGCCGTCAAGGGCTGCACGCGCTGCCGCTTGGCGCAGGGTCGCACGCACGCCGTTCCCGGCGAAGGGGCGGCCGACGCGGCGGTGATGTTCATTGGCGAGGGCCCCGGCTTTCACGAAGACCAGCAGGGGCGGCCCTTCGTGGGCGCCGCCGGGCAGTTGCTGGACGAGCTGATCGAGGGCATCGGCCTGCGGCGGCGCGAGGTTTTCATCGCCAACGTGCTCAAATGCCGGCCCCCCGAGAACCGCGACCCGGCGCCGGATGAGGCGGAGGCCTGCCGGCCGTACCTGGACCGGCAAATCGAGCTGATCGACCCGAAGGTGATCGTGCTGCTGGGCCGGCACGCGCTGCAGGCGCACTTCTCCGACGCGCAGATCTCGCGGGCGCGCGGCGTACCCCGCCGTCGCGACGGGCGCACGTTTCTCCCCGTCTATCACCCGGCGGCGGCGCTGCGGCAGATGCGCCTTCGCGACGTGCTGCGCAGCGATTTCGCGCTGATCCCCAAGCTGCTAGAGGACCCGACGCCCGCCGCCGAGCCCGCGGAGCCGGAGAGCCAGCAGCTGTCGATGTTCGGATGAGGCGGCCGAGCGCTCGGCCGTTCGACGCTAGCTCGGGCCTGGATTCCGGCTTCCGACGGAATGACGGCAGGGGCGCCCTTCGCCGGGCGCGGCGAACGTAGCGGGCGCGTTGCCGCACGACTTGAACCCCGACACCGTCCGCGTCGTGCCCATTGGCGGCGTGGGGGAAATCGGCAAGAACTGCACCGTCATCGAGTTCGGCGACGACGCCGTCATCATCGACTGTGGGCTGACCTTCCCGGACGCCGAGCACCTGGGCGTGGACCTGATCCTTCCCGACTTCGCCTATCTGCGCCAGATTCAACACAAGCTGCGCGCCGTGCTGCTGACCCACGGCCACGAGGACCACATCGGCGCGCTGCCCTATGCGCTGCGGGACTTTCCGCTGCCGCTCTACGGCACGGCCCTCACCCTGGGCCTGGTGCAGGTCAAGCTGGACGAGGCCCGGCTGGCCGACGGCCAGGAGTTCCACGTGGTGAAGGCCGGCGATGTCGTCGAGATCGGGCCGTTTCGCTGCGAGTTCTTTCACATGTGTCACAGCATTCCCGACGCCACGGGCATCGCCGTGCACACGCCGATCGGCACGATCGTGCACACGGGCGACTTCAAGCTGGACTACACCCCGGTGGACGGACGCCCGCCCGACGTTCAGACCCTGGGCCGACTTGGGGGCGATGGCGTGCTGCTGCTGATGGCCGACAGCACCTACGCCGACCGACCCGGCTATACGCCGTCTGAGCAAGTGGTGGCGGAGACTTTCGACCAAATCTTTGCGGAGGCGCCGGGGCGAATCATCGTGGCGACGTTCTCATCGCTAGTCTCGCGCGCGCAGCAGGTGTTCGACACGGCCATCGCCTATGGACGCAAGGTGGCGCTGATCGGGCGGTCAATGGAGCGGGTGCATCGGGTGGCCGCCGACCTGGGATACGTGCGCGTGCCCGACGGGCTGATCGTGGCCGCGGAGGATCTCGACAACTTCCGGGCCGAGGACATCGCCATCGTCTGCACCGGCTCGCAGGGCGAGCCGCGCTCGGCGCTGGTGCGCATGGCCAACCGGGACCACCGGAACATCGAGATTGCGCCCGACGACACCATCATCCTCTCGGCCGCCGCGATCCCCGGCAACGAGGCGAAGGTCAATCACACGATCGACCGGCTGGCACATATGGGCGCGACCGTCTACTACGAGCAACTGCGCCCGGTGCACGTCTCCGGCCACGCCAGCCAGGAGGAGCTGAAGCTGGTGCTGACGACACTGCGACCGCGATTCTTCATGCCGGTGCATGGGGAGTTCCGGCACCTGGTCGAGCATCGGCGGCTGGCGGAATCGGTGGGGCTGGCGCGGGACGACATCTTGATGGCGGAGAACGGCGCCGTGATCGAGGTGACGCGCGACCGGGCCGCGATTACCGACTACGTGGAGGCCGGCATGGTGTTCGTCGACGGCCTAGGCGTGGGCGACGTGGGCGAAACCGTCCTGCGCGACCGGCGGCACCTGTCCGAGGACGGCGTGGTCGTGGTGGTTGCGGCCGTGGACCACCACACCGGCAAGTCCGTGGGCACGCCGGACATCATCTCGCGCGGGTTCGTGTATGCACCTGAGTCCGAGGACCTGTTGGAACGAGCGCGCGAGCACGTCCGCCAGACGATCGATCGCGGCGACCACCCAGACCCGGAAGTCGACTACCTGCAAAGCAAGATTCGCAACTCGCTGGGCAGGCACCTGTTCCAGAAAACCCGGCGGCGGCCGGTGATTTTGCCGATCGTGACGGAGGTCTAGCGGGGCCGCCACCGCGCGCCCTCAGCTACCGGCGCGTTTCCCCCTCATCCTAACCTTCTCCCTCCAGGGGAGAAGGGACCGGACTCCCAAGCAAGCCACCAGCTATCTGAGTCTCGCGGGTGCCTTGTTCCGTCTCCCCGACGAGGGAGAGGGAAAGGGTGAGGAGGTCTGCTTCACATATCACGCTCTTCCTGAAGTCCGTCCGGCGGCACGGGCTCGAAGTCGGGCACGGCGAGGGGTTCGTGGCGGAAGACGGCGGGGGCGCTGAAGGTGTTTTGATGCACCCGGCCGTCGGGATAGATTTCGAGTCGTTGGATTTGGGCGCCGAGGGCAAAGGTGATGGCGAGTTCCAGCTCTCGGCCGTAGACGCTCTCAAACGCGGCCGCCAGGGCAGCGTCGGTGGGGTCGTAGACGTTGATCCAGTGATCGTTGCCGGCCTGAACCACCAGCGGATACGACTCGCCTTCGAACTCGAAGGCCAGGGCGGTTTCGGCCCCCGCCGCGGGCGCCGCCAGCCAGACATCGGCACCGGCCAGGACCGAGTCGCCGATCGGGTGGCCGTGGCGGTCCAGAATCTCGAGCCGCCCGTGCGGGCGCTGCGCGTCCGCAGCCTGCGCGAAGCGCTGCGCGAAGCCGGTCGTCAGATCGGTGGCGTTCCAGTAGACGATCTGGACTGACTCGGACAGCTCGGCCAGCGTCGAATCGACGTCCCGGTCGGTGGTGAGGCTCACGACTAGGTCATAGCCGGCCAGCGCTCCGGCCATAGCCTCCTCGGGAGTGATGAAGTCGGCCTGGGGCGCGTAGCGCCGCAGGAAGTGCCGGATCAGCAGCCGCTGGTTCTCGAACAGGCCGTTCGTGCCGAGCGGATACGCGTCGGCGGGGTCCCCGATGATGACCGCGCGCGGCAGATCGTCGGCCCGGGTCTCCGCCAGCTGTGCGAGCTGCTTCTGCGCCAGCTCGTAGCGTCGCCATTCATAGGTGTCGTCGGGGAAGAGGTGCGAGCCCTCCCAGAACTCGTTCCAGCTGTAGATGAAAACCAGGCTCGGGTTGGTATGCGCGGCGAGCCAATCCGTTTCCTGTAGATAGCGGTTGTCGTCGCGCACCACGCGCGGCAGCCGGTCGCGCGCGGCGACGCCGCGGTTGTCGAAGATGTAGTTCCAGGTCACGACGTGATGCCCAAACTGCGACTGGGGCACGTCGACCACGAAGTTGAACGGGGCGTAGTCGTCGGGCCAGCGCTCGAAGGCCAGCTCCTGGACCTGGGACGGCGGCAAGTAGGCGACCGACCAGTCGAAAATCACGTCGACTCCCAGCGCCGTCTCAACGCGCTGCACCAGCTCGGTGAAGAACCAGGTCCACGCCTCCGTGTCGTCGAGCGCTTCCGGAAAGCCGTAGGCATAGACCACTACGGGAAGACGACCGTGAGCGTCGTAGAGCCACAGGTCCGATGGAATTCCTTCGTAGAAGGCGATGACTTCGTCCGAGATCTTGCTCAGGCTGGCCTCGTCCGCCGCGATGTACGCGCGGTCGCTGAGCACGGCCTGGCCGCCGGCGTGCAGCAGCTCCCAGTCGTAGAACAGGCCGATTGCGAGCTCATGGCGGCGCAGCGAATCAAGCACTGTGGCGGTCGGAGTCAAATTCGCGCCCTGGTACCACTCCCAGAACACGCCGTCGACGCCTAGGTCGCGGATCAACTCGAAGTTGGCGTCGTAGTAGGCGAGCGACCCGACCTGCCCCCGCGTGATGCCGATGCGCTCCCACGTGAGCCCGTGGGTGAAGTACTCCGTCGGCAGGTAGTTGTGGTTCCACCAGTCGAAGAAGTGCACGGCGCTTACCGGACGCGGCGGCCGCAGGTGGGGCCGCTGGTCGGCGCGATGGGGCTCGGTAGCGTGGGCCGGGATCAGTCCCGTGGCCTGGAGCAGGTCGAGCACCGAAAGCAGCCGCGGCGCGCCATCCGTGTTGGGGTCATAGACCCACGCCGCCCGTTGTGTCCGCAGGGCGTAGCCCGCGTCCGTCTGCGCGACCGCCATTGGCAGCCCGTACAGCGCGATCGCCGCATCGTTGTTTGGCAGAGGGTTGCCCGCAGTGCGAAAGGCGTCTCGCAGCGCCACCCGCCACGGCTCCGCGCCCTCGAGCAGGGCCAGGTGCCGGTTGCGAACGTCATCCCAGGTCTGGCCCTCATCGGCCGACCAATCGGCCGACGCCGGGATCCCGAAGTCCTCCAGCAATTGGGCGTCGTGCCCACGGGCGGACAGGAGGTCCAGCACGTTCACCATGGCGGCGCCACGCGTGGGGTCCGAGCGCAACAGGCCCCGTTCGAACACTTGCCGCACCCAGCCGGCGAGCTCGAAGCGGCGCGAGACGGGCGCCCCGAGCGTGTCCTCCCCGCCGAGGTCCCGCCACCCCGACCAGAGGCGAATGCCCCGGTCGTCGGTGACCGAAAATCCGAGCCCGGGCGCCTCCGCCGCGTCGCCAGCCGCGAAGAAGGCGCCGGCATTTATCGGCGTGGCCGGCTCGGTGGCGCGTACGCGATGAGCGTCCGCCAGCATTCCCGCCGCCAGCCCGGCGATGCATGCCAGCCAGACGACAGCGCGGAGTCGCCCCGCAATACGCGGCCGATCGCGCCTTCCCACATTGATACACGGCAGGGCGTGATTGAGCGGGGTCTGGCGGATTCTTGGCGATACTCGGAATAGCAACGGAAGTCTCATGTCTACCGAGGGGGCGTTCAGCATGCCAGAGGCCGTGAGTCGTGAAAGGCCCAAGCCGCAGGCCACACTGGAAAATCCGTCGGCCCGCCGGATATCATCGGGCGAAGGTTCGTCGACGCGCCGGAATCTGAGGCTTACCCAGTCCGGGCGCGGAGTCGATCTTCAAACTAAGATTCGGAACTCGCTCGGGAGGCACTAGTTCCACCAGACCCGGCGGCGGCCGGCGAGCGTGCCGATCGTCACTGAGGTCTAAAACCGGCGCGCCTCATGCCGCGCCGGCAAGGAGTGCCTCGTGGCCAAAACGCGCCGGGCAGCGACCCCAGCGCCCCGCGCCCCACGGATGGAACGCTGGGACGCGCTGGGGCTTGTCGGAATCGTTCTCAGCGCGCTTGGCCTGACCGCCTTCATCGGTCTATTCAGCCGTGATGGGTTTGTCGTCGCCGCAAGCGGCGCGGCCTATATCGAGGTGTTCGGCCGCGCGGCATCGATCGCCGCGATTGCGTGCATCCTGGTAGGCCCCGCGCTGCTGCTGAGTGGAGTGCGGAAGCGAGCGATCATCGGACCGGGACACGTCGCCGCGGCGGTGGTGTTCGTGCTGGGGCTTGCCGCCCTGGTCGGCCTGGCGGCCCCGGAAGACGCGCTGGCGGCTGACAGCGGCGGCTGGATTGGGCGGTTCATCGGCCATGGACTCGCAGCGAGCGTGGGCGGGGCGCCGGCCTATGCGCTGCTGGCCGTTGCGACCGTGGCCGCGGTGGGCTACGCCCTGCTGGCATCCACCCACGGCGCGGCGACGACTCGGCTCACGGGGCGGCTGCTAATCGAAGGCGCCATGCACGTGGCGCGGATCGCAGCCGCCATGGCCTCCGCAACCAAACGTCGCCTTGGACCGATCTTCCGACCGCAATCCGCGGATAAGTCTCGCCGGGCGGCGGAACCGCCCGCGCCGGCGGCCGACTCGCCCGAAGAGGTCAATGGCTCGTCGACACCCGAAGACTGGCAACAAGGTCCGCTGATCCGCACCGCGCCCGCCGTGGCGGCGGCGCCGGCCGCCGAGGACGACGACGAGGGCCCGTGGACGCTGCCGCCGATGGATCTGATGCAACCGACACCGCCAGCGACCGACGTTCCCGACGCCGAGATTCGGGCCAAGGCCCAGGTGATCGTGGATACGTTGGCTTCCTTCAACATCGATGCCAGCGTGCCGGAGGCGATTCCGGGCCCGGTGGTGACCCAGTACCTGGTACGGCCGGGCACGGGTGTCAAGGTGGCGCGCATCACCGCGCTGGCCAACGACCTGGCCCTGAAGCTGGCCGCGCACAGCCTGCGCATCGAGGCCCCGGTACCGGGCCGCCCCTATTTGGGCATCGAGCTCCCCAACGACGAGCCGCTGGTCGTCAGCGTGCGCGAGGTCATGGAGGCCGAGGCGTGGGTCGCGTCACGCTCCAACCTCAAGCTGGCGCTGGGCAAGGACGTCGCCGGCATGGTGCGCGTAGTCGACCTGACGGCGATGCCGCACTTGTTGATTGCGGGGTCCACCGGCGCTGGGAAGTCCGTGTGCCTGACGTCGTTGATCACGGGCTTGCTCTGCCAGACCACGCCGGACGAGCTGCATCTGGTGTTGATCGACCCCAAGATGGTCGAGCTGGTGACCTTCGACGGCGTGCCCCATCTGCGCATGCCCGTCGTGACGGACATCGAGGACGCGGTGCCGGTGCTCACGTGGGTCAGCCGCGAGATGGCCCGGAGATACCGCATCTTCAACAAGGCCGGCGTGCGCAACATCTCCTCGTACAACGCGAACCCGACCGAGGCCACCGACGGCAAGCCAATGCCCTATCTGGTCACGGTGATCGATGAGCTGGCGGACCTGATGATGACGGCGCCGGGCGACGTGGAGCGCTTGCTCGCCCGGCTGGCCCAGCTGGCGCGCGCCACGGGCATCCACCTGGTGGTCTCGACCCAGCGGCCGTCGGTGGACGTGGTCACGGGGCTGATCAAGGCCAACTTTCCGACCCGCATCTCGTTCATGGTCAGCAGCCAGGCCGATTCCCGCACGATCCTGGATGGGGCCGGAGCCGAGCGGCTAATCGGCCGCGGCGACATGCTGTTCGCGCCACCGGAGGGCGGCAAGCCCATCCGCGTGCAAGGCGTGTACACCGACGACGCGGAGATCAATGCCGTGGTCGATCACTGGCGCGCGCAGGGCCAGCCGCAGACGCTGACGACCGACGATCTGCGGGACGCCATCGAGCAGGGGGACTCCGAGGAAGACGAGCTGTACGTGTCCGCGACGGAGTTGGTGATGCGGCACGAGAGCATCACGCCCGACCTGCTCAGCCGCGAGCTGCGGATCGGCCGAAGCAAGGCGCAGAAGCTGGCCATGCAGCTGGAGGCCGAGGGCTTTGTCGGCCCGCCGGAACCGCAGTCGGCACGGCGCCAGGTGCTGCAGCGCAGCGAGACGGTCTAGCGCCTGTAGAGACGCCCAGGCGGGCACTCTTCTTGGGTTGCCGCGCTGGGCAGCCACGAGAGCTGCCCCTACACGGGCGTCCTACCACGAGGGGAGAAGAAGCCGGGCGCATTGACGCTGACGCGCTGCCCGGCTATAAGCGACGAAAGCGCCGGGCGTGCGCGACCTACAGCGGCGCCACAAGCTGGTGGAGGCTGTGCCGATGACGCGTGACGAACTCCGGAAACTCATTCAAGGACCAATTGCGACGGTCCCTACGCCGTTCGACGACGACTTCGAGGTCGACCACGGCTGCATGCACGCCGTCACCCAGTGGTGGGTGGAGCAGGGCCTGGTGAAGGGCGCCGCCGTCATCAAGGTGGCGGCGGCCATGGGCGAGGGCCCCATGCTGAGCGACGAGGAGTGGCCCGCGCTCTTGCGCACCGTGGTGCAGGCGGCCGACGACCGCGCGGCGATCGTCTGCGGGCTCCACTACAAGGACACCAAGCGCACGATCAAGGACGCCAAGCGCGCCCAGGACTTGGGAGCGATGGCTCTGCAGGTGTGTCCGCCGGTGTTCAACCTGCCGAGCCAGGGCGACGTGATCGACTATTTCAGCGATCTTTCCGACGCCATCGACATCGGCGTCATGGTCTATCACACCCACTGGCTGCCCGGCGGTCGGATGGAGGTGGACACCCTGGACAAGATCGCGGACATCGACCAGGTGGTGAGCATCAAGTGGGCGGCACCCGCGGACGTCGACTACGACGAGATGGCCCGCTTCACGGACCGCGTGAGCGTGATTGACAACGGCGGCGGGCCGATCCGCTGTCACCAGCTCGGCGGACGGGGCTACATCAACCTCACCTCGGAGATTCACCCGCCGCACGACCTGCGCGTGTGGGAGCTCCTGGAATCGAAGCAGTACGACGAGGCGCAGACGCTGTTCGACTCGGTGAATGAGCCGCTGCGCCTGTTTGCCGAGCGCATGGATCAGCGGTCCGGCGGGCAGGGGCGGGTGAAGAAGGGGCTGATGGCGGTGATGGGCCGTCCCGTGGGGGCCTCGCGGCCGCCGTCGAAGCCCCTCAACGACCAAGAGCTCGATGAGCTCCGCGAGATCGTGCACGGCTTCGGGTGGCCGGTGGCGAGCGGCTAGTGATTCGTCGGCTGTGTCGGGTCCCTTCTCCCCTGGTGCGATGTCTGCAATAGCTGGTTAACACCCCACGCTCAAGCCTCGGATCACCCTCACCCCAGCCCTCTCCCATCAAGGGAGAGGGCGCCGGAGGGAGCCGCGTCCGGTCCCTTCTCCCCTGGTGGGAGAAGGTTAGGATGAGGGGCCGCGACGACCGCGCGGGGGGCACGCACGCTGGTCAACGAGACTTGCGACCCATCACCGCGGAGACGGGAGGTATCCCCATGCTGACCATCGACGAGGCCAAGGCGCGGCTGCAGGGTGTGGTCGTGCCGATCGCGACGATCTTCACCGACGACGGCGCGGTCGATCTCGACGGCTTGGCGTCCAACGTGCAGTGGCTTATCGACCAGGGCGCGCGGCAAGGAAACACGGTGTTCCTGGCCGCGGGCTCCGGCGGCGATTTCACCGCGCTGAGCACGGTGGAGCGGCGCCAGGTGATCCAGACGATCGTGGACGTGAGCGGAGGACAGGTTCCGGTGATGGCCGGCGTGCAGAGCACCGACATCCGCGTCGTGATCGAGCTGTGCCAGTTCTGCGAGGACCTGGGCGTGGATGCGGCGCAGATCAGCGCGGCGTACTACTACACGGTGACGCCCGAGGACTCCGTGGCCTGGCACGAGGAAGTGGCGCGGCACACCAACGTGGGCTTCGCGGCCTACAGCCATTGGTACAGCGGGTCGAAATATGACGTGCCGGTGGACCTGATGGCGCGACTGGTCGAGCTGCCGAACACGATCGCGGTCAAGTGGGGCTCGCCGGACATGGGCAACCATCTCGATGGGCTGCGCCGGTTCCTGCCGCTGGCCGCGGTGGTGGACAACTCGCCGCTGGTGGTGTTGGGCCACATCCTGGGCTGTCGCGCGTGGATCAGCCACGTGCCCAACTTCCTGCCGCAGCACTCGTGGCGCGTGTGGGAGCTGACGCAGGAGCGCCGCTACGAGGAGGCACAGCGCGTCTTTGACGAGTTCATGGTTCCCTACGGCGAGATCATCGGCCGCATCGGCGCGCAGACGGCGGGCGAGGGCGTGTTCGTGAAGCCCTGGATGGAGGCGATGGGCCTTCAGGCCGGGGGCTCGCGGCTGCCATCGCGGGACGTTGCCGCGACGCCTGAAACGCATGCGGAGATTCGCGAAATTCTGACGCGGCAGCTCGAGGCCGTGCCGGCGTAGGGTCGTAGTGACCCAGGGGCGCCCACAAGGGACGCCCCTACATGGCCTCGTCCGGTGTGGGGGCAGCCCTTGCGGCTGCCCGACGGCGCGTGCCAGCGGTCACCAATTTGCATTACAATGTCATTCACAGTTTAGTTTGGCATAGCAAGAACAAGGGGCATGCATGCCGGCCAATAAGCTGGTGCAGGCGCGCATTGACGGGGCGGTGAAAGAAGAGGCGGCAGCCGTATTGGCCACCATGGGCCTGACCGTATCCGACGCGGTGCGGCTCTTGCTGACCCGGGTGGCGCACGACAAGACGCTGCCGTTCGCCCCACTCACTCCAAACGAAACCACGATCGCGGCAATGCGGGAAGCCCGCGCCGGCGGCCTTGAGCAATTCGACAGCGTCGACGAGCTGCTCGACGACCTGCACGCGCCGGAGTGAGCCAGCCCGAGCAACACGCTTGAGTTGCTTCTGAAGCGCCCCAGTCGTGATGCCCGGGCAGAGGCTCGCTCCAAGCTTCGAAGCTATATATCTAAGTGACCACGTTCATATAATTTTTTCAAGCAATTGCAGTGTGATGATCACAGCCATGACCAGTCGCCGGTCTATAAATATATTTACTATCACGACCTTCCCCTTTCTCTTTTGCGGGCAAATTACCCAATCATGATGATACAGCCCCCTTGGTCCAATGTCAAGTTAAAAGTGTGGTCTGCCCCGGAACAACCTCGCCTAAACCGGGCTCATCAGCATACGTTTATACTATGCCTATAGCGCCAGGATGACTTGCATGACGAATCTATCTTGCTTGTGAGGCTAGAATTCTTGAGCGATCCGTATTACAGGTGTCTATACGTTTAGCAAAACGAGTACTGCGGGAGCAGTTTCGAAAAGGAAGTTGCCCTTTCTAGACCACGTGGGTGATGCCGACACCTCGTTGGAACTCTTTTAAGGCAGCGGCAGGTAGACGCGTTCGCCGCTCCGGGCGGAGTGCGTGAGCGCCTCCAGGAACTCCATGTAGTGCTCGCCAGTGGTGAAGTCGGGCGCCAGGCCGGTGTCGCCGCCTTCGCGAACGGCGCGAATGAAGTCCGCCTCGACCTGCCAGCCGCCGCGCTCGTGCCCGGGAATGGGCACGTCCCGCAGCTCGGTGTCGTCAAGCGCGGCGTGGCGGATGCGGTCGTCGCCGAAGTCGTAGGTGAGCGTGCCGGCATCGCCAAAGATCCACAGCTCGCTGGTGGGACCAAGATGCGCCGCCGCGGACCACTGGTAGACGAAGTCGGCCCCCGAGGCGAGCTGACCGATCACGCTGACGGAATCGGGAATCTGCACGTCCACGAACTCGCCGGTGGCGGGATCGCGCCGCTGGCGCGTGTAGAGGTCGGTGCGGGCCTGCAGCTCGACCGCGCGGCCGACCCAGCGATGCATGACCTCGGCGTGGATGCCAACGGTGAGGACGTTGTTGCCGCTCTGCTCGATGTCCTGGCGCCAGTGCAGCTCGGGCTCGCCGGCGGTCAGGCTGGCGGCGAGCATGGTGAGCCGCACCTGCTGGACCGTGCCGACGACGCGTTCCCGGCGCAGCAGCCGCCGCATCGTGACTTCGCCGGTCATTCCAAAGGGTGGCGGGCAAATCGCCACGACAAGCTCCGGATGCCTGTCGGCAGCAGCCACCATCGCGCGGGCTTCGGCCAAGTTGCGCGCTATCCGCGCCTGACAGAAGACGTGCTTGCCGGCGTCGAGCGCAGCGACGGAAATGCGCGCGTGCATATACGGCGTGGTGCCGATCCAGACGACATCCACCTCCGGGTCGTCAATGACCTGGCGCCAGTGGTCGACAACGCGCGGAATGCCGTATTCCGCGGCGAAGGCCTCCGCGGACTCGCGGCGCCGGTTGCAGACGGAGACGATCTCGACTCCCGGGATCGCCTGCAACCCGGGCATATGTCGTTCGCGCACGATCCCGCCGGCGCCAACGATTCCGATTCGCACTACGTCCGAGGGCATTGTCGTCCCCACCGTCAGCATGATCGACGCGGGCGCATGATGCCACGGACCCGGCCTGTGGCCGGATCCTGACCCACCGGCCCCCTCATCCCGGCCTTCTCCCACCAGGGGAGAAGGGGCCGGAGCCATGGCCCGCATACGTTCGCCCGCACGGTCGGAGTATCGTGAGGGCAGCGCGCCCCACCGAGTCACTTTGGTTTGGCAGGTGATCGCGGTGCGCCCGGAGGTGCCCGCGATGACCCGCGAGAACGCCGCCGCCGACCCGCCCGTCGTACGGACCGGGGCAGCGCTGCCGCGCCTGTGGCGGGCGACCCGCGAGCGCTTCCTCCCATCGTTCGCGCACCCAAACTTCGCCCGGCTCTGGCGCGCCAACACCGGCGCCATGACGGCCCATTTCGTGCAGTTCCTGGCCCAAGGCTGGCTGGTGGTGGAGCTGACCAACTCGCCGTTCGCGCTTGGCCTGCTGTCGTTCTTCATGTCGTTGCCCATGCTGGTGCTGTCGCCGGTGGGCGGGCTGCTGGCCGACCGGCTGAGCCGACCGCGGCTGCTGATGTTCGCGCAGAGCGTGAACGGCCTGACGGCGTTGACCATTGGAGCCCTGGTGGCCACGGGCGTGATTGCGGTGTGGCATTTGGCGATCAGCGCCACGCTGACCGGCGCCATGTTCGCCATCAGCGTTCCAGCCCGCTACGCCTTGATCTCCGAATCCGTTCCGCGAGTCCTGGTGCGCAACGCCGTGGCGCTGAACGCAACGACCATGAACCTGGCGCGTGTGATCGGTCCGGCGCTGGCCGGCCTCATCGTCGGCGCGGCCGGCATCGCGGCGGCCTATTTCACCATGGTGGGCGGCTATGTCTGGAGCATTCTGAACGTACGGCGCATCGACTCCGACGATCAGCGACCGCGAGCCCAGGGATCGCCAGTAGCGATCCTACGCGCCGGATTTGCCTACGTCCTGGGTCATGGACCCATACGCTCGCTGATGGTGCTGACCCTGGCTCCCGCCTTGTTCAGCTACCCGCTCACCATGTTGCTACCGGCATTCGTGAAGCAGGACCTGCAGGCCGGCGTGCAAGAGCTGGGCCTGGTGACCAGCGCGCTGGGTGCGGGCGCGGTGCTCGGCGCCCTCGCCCTGGTCGCGGCGCCGGAAGTCCGCCGGCCCGGCCGGCTCGCCATCGCCGCCATCGTCATCAGCGGCGCGTTGTTCGTGATCCTGTCGTTTACCCGGTTCCTCCCCTTTGTGGCGCTCGTCCTGGCGTGTGTGGGCATGTTCCAGGGGGTGCACATGGCGCTGACACAGACAATCGTGCAGCTGCTGGTGCCGGCGGAAATGCGCGGGCGCGTGATGGCGGTCTGGATGATCAACTGGGGGCTGATGCCGCTCGGCCTGCTGCCGCTGTCGGCCACCGCCGAACGCCTGGGGACGCCCGTGGCCATGGCGATCGGCGGCAGCCTCAGCCTGTGCGTGGGGGTGTTCGTGGCCGTCTGGGGCCGCCAGCTGTGGGGGCTCACGGCGGCGGGGATGCACGCGGCGGAGGAGCAGTCCGGCGCCGCTAGCGACCAATCCGAGTCTCAGACGCCGAGGGCTGAGGTCGCGGCGCCGGACTGAGGGGTTCGCCCGAATATCCCGGTAGTGAGCGCCATTGAAATCCAAGTTCGTCATGCCGTCCCAGTGCCAGCGCACACCCTCGATGTGGCGGTTGACGAATTTGGGATGGATTCCCGCGTTCGCGGGAATGACGGATTCACGGTGACCTACGACCAACTGCGGAGCGTCTACCCAAGCCGTTGGCCGATCCCGCCGTCAAGCCCCAGGAGCCGCGCGGGCTCCGGAAAACTGCACAGGCTCTGCATCGCGCCTGCGGGGTGGATTGACAGACCGCCTCTACCGTCAATGTCGTGAGCAAATGCCCTCGCCTGACGGCAAGGAGGATGTGGATGGGTCGGTGGAGGAAACTGGCGGTCGCCGCAGCGGGCGCCGCCATCGTTTCGGTGGTGGCCGCGAGCCTCGCGCTGGCGCACGGGGGCGGCGGCTGGGGTGGCTCCCGGGTCTCGCCGGTCGAGATTCTGAGCAGCCTGACGGGCGTGGCCGAGGAGGACATCCGCAGCGCGCGGCAGAGCGGGGATTCGCTGGCCGACATCGCCGAGGCCAACGACGTCTCGACGGACGACTACGTCGCGGCGGTGGTGGAAGCGGCCGAGACGGCGATCGATGGCGCCGTCGCCGACGGCAAGCTCTCGGAAGATCGCGCCGCGGAGATCAAGGGCGGTCTGACCGACAAGGTGACGGCCATGGTCACCAGCGAGGCCGGCTGGCACGGGCGGAGCCGCGGCTGGGCCGTCAAGCTCGACAACAAGCCATCGCCGGTCGTCGTGCTCAGCGAGCTGTCCGGCCTTTCGGTCGAGGAGATTCGCGAGAGCCGGGTCGAGGGCACGTCGCTGGCCGATATCGCCGAGGCCAACAGCGTGACCAAGGACGACTACGTCGACGAGCTGGTGACACGAGCGACGGCGGCCATTGACGCGGCGGTCGAGGCCGGACGCCTGAGCGACGAGCGCGCCCAGACCATGAAGGACGGGCTGGCGGATCGCGTGGAATCCATCGTGACCAACGCCGACGAGCCGGGGCGCGGTCACGGGTGGGGCCGCGGCTTCGGCCACGGCGGACGCGGCGGCAAGCACGGCGGCTGCCACTCCTCCAAATTGACACCGGCGGACGCCAGTGCGAGCCGGCTGGCTCTGTAGCCTCCCCCAGGCGTACGGTGTGCGGGAGCCGGTCGGCGGGCCGGCTCCCGCCGCCGTGACAATTCCGGGAGATAGCCCGTGAACCAGCAGCGCGTCCTCGTGGTGGACGACGATCCTGACATTCGCCGCCTGGTGAGCGCCTACCTCCGCCGCGAGGGCATGGAAGTGATCTCGGCCGAGGACGGCGAGACCGCCCTGATGCACGAGGCCACGCAGCAGCCCGACATCGTGGTGCTGGATTTGATGCTTCCGGGCATCGGCGGACTCGACGTGCTGCGCACGATCCGGGAGCGCGGACCGCGGCCCGTCGTGCTGCTGACGGCGCGGGATGAGGTCACCGATCGCGTCCTAGGCCTCGAGTTGGGCGCCGACGACTACGTGACCAAGCCGTTTCATCCGCGCGAGCTGGTGGCCCGGGTCCATTCGATCCTGCGGCGGGCACAGGCGGAGCCAGCGGCCGCCGCCACGCGCGTCGGATCGCTGGAAATCGATGGCGATCGCCGCCAGGTGTGGCGTGACGGGGAGTTGCTCTCCCTCACGCGTACGGAATTCGACCTGCTGGCGACGCTCGCGCGCGCCAACGGCCGGGTGCTGTCGCGCGCGGACCTGCTGGACGCGGTGGCGGGACCGGACAGCATCACGATGGAGCGCTCGATCGATAGCCACATTCGCAACCTGCGACGCAAGGTGGAGCCTGATCCGGGCGAGCCGCGCTATGTCGTGACCGTCACCGGCGTCGGATACCGATTGGGAGACGCCTAGGCATGCGCCTCTCGCTGCGGCTGGTGCTGGCATTCGTCGCCGTGGCGGCGGTGGCCGTGGGCACGGCCGCGCTGGTGGTTGGGCTGACGACGACAAGTCGATTCGAACGGTTCGCCAGGGACGTGCGCCACCACGAAGCCGAACATACGGCGGACCGGATCGCGGCGGCATACGAGCGTACGGGCGATCTCCGGAAGGCGGCGCACGAGGTATTTCCCCGCGGCCAGCCGCGCGGGTTGCTGCTGGCCGTGGTGGACGTGGACGGCAACCTGGTGTGGGGGTCGGGCGGCATTCGATCACGCATGGCCATCGCCGCCTGGCCGGCCACGCCTCTCGTCGCGGAGGGCGAGGAGGTTGGACAGTTGCACATGCCGCAAGCGCTGGGGCCGGCCGGGCCGTTGCCGATCGGGTCCGACGCTCGCGCCGTGCTGGAACGAGCCTTCATCAACGACACGGTGCGCTCGCTGCTCATCGGCCTGGTCATTGCCGTGGGCGTGGCGCTGGTGGTTGGCGTCGTCATCGCCGCCGGCATCACCCGGCCGCTGCGGCGGCTGACCGCGGCGGCGCGCGGCGTGGCGGCGGGCGACTTGCGCTCGCGCAGCGGGCTCGCAGGCCGCGACGAGCTGGCCACCGTGGGCGCGGCCTTCGACGACATGGCGTCCGGCTTGCAGGCCCAGGAGGCCGCCCGCCGCAACCTGTTCGCCGATATCGCCCACGAGTTGCGCACGCCCGTGACGGTGATCGAAGGCAACCTCCAGGCCATGCTCGATGGCGTCTACGACCGCTCCGACGAGACGCTGCGGTCGACGCTGGATCGCGCCGAGGGACTGCACCGGCTGGTGGAGGACATTCGCGACCTCTCCCTGGCGGACGTGGGCAAGCTGGACCTCTCGATCGAGCAGGTTGCCCTGGATCGCGTGCTGCACGACGCGGCCTCAGCGATGCGGAGCCAGGCGCAGGCCAAGGGCGTTTCACTCGATCCGGAGCCTTCGCCCGGCACGGCGCTGGCCGACGAGGCGCGGCTGCGGCAGGTCCTGGCCAATCTGCTGGACAACGCGGTGCGCCACACGCCGTCGGGCGGGTCGATCGCCATCCGCTCGGGCACCCAAGACGACGGGACGTGCTGGATGGAGGTGACGGACACGGGCGAGGGCATCCCCGACGACGACCTGCCGCATATCTTCGACCGCTTCTACCGCGGCACCGACGCCTCGGGCCGCAAGACCCGTGGCAGCGGCTTGGGACTGGCGATTGCGCGGGCTCTCGTCGAGGCCATGGACGGCAGTCTGACCGCGACGAGCACGCCGGGCGACGGTTCGACGTTTCGGATCGAGTTGCCGGCAGCCACCAACACCGGGCAGGAATCCCCCTCAACCTGACCTTCTCCCACCAGGGGAGAAGGAACCGGACGCCCGCCACGCGTCGTCCCGGCTGCCCTAGAATGAACTCCCCTCGAACCGCCGCAGGCACCCGTGACCGTCGAGTTTTCGCCCGCCGAAATCGATCCCAAGTGGCGCGCGCGCTGGGCCGAGCAGGACCTCTACCGCACGCCCGAGCCCTCCGACCGCCCCACGTTCTACTGCCTGGACTTCTTCCCCTATCCCTCAGGGGACGGCATCAGCGTGGGTCACCTGCGCAACTACGTGCCCACGGACGTGCTCTCGCGCGTGATGCGCATGCGGGGCTACGACGTGCTGCATCCCATGGGCTGGGACGCCTTCGGGCTGCCCACCGAGAACGCCGCCATTGAGACCGGGCGCCACCCGGCCGACCTGACCCGCGAGTGGAGCGCCAACTACAAGCGGCAGCTCGACCTGGCCGGCGGATCCTACGACTGGGCGCGGGAGATCAACTCCACCCATCCCGAGTACTACCGCTGGACCCAGTGGATGTTCCTCAAGCTCTACGAGCGTGGGCTGGCCTATCGCGCCACCGGGTTGCAGTGGTGGTGCCCGATCTGCGGCGCGCTGGCCAATGAAGAGGTCAACGCCGACGGCACCGACTGGCGCGATCACGCCGACATCACGCAGCGCGAGCTGACGCAGTGGTTCTTCAAGATCACCGACTACGCCGATCAGCTGATTGAGGACCTGGAAGGCCTGGATTGGCCCGAGGAAACCCGCGGCGCGCAGGTGAACTGGATCGGCCGCAGCGAGGGCGCCGACGTGGTCTTCACCACCGACGCCGGCGACGAGATGCCGGTCTTCACCACGCGGCCGGACACGCTGTTCGGGGCCACCTTCATGGTGCTGGCGCCGGAGCACCCGCTGGTCGGCCGCGTCACCACGCCGGAGCACGCCGACGAGGTAAGGGCCTACGTGGCCGCCGCGGCGCGCAAGGCCGAGCTGGAACGCTTGGCGCTCGACGACAAGACCGGCGTGTTCACCGGCGGCTACGCCGTCAACCCCGTCAACGGCGAGCGCCGGCCCATCTGGATCGCCGACTACGTCCTGATGTCCTACGGCTCGGGCGCCATCATGGCGGTGCCGGCCCACGACCAGCGCGATTTTGACTTCGCCAGGCGCTACGGCATCGAGATCCGCACCGTCATCGCCCCGCCCGATTGGGCCGGCGAGGCGCTGACCGAGGCATTCCTGGGCGAGGGTCCGATGGTCAACTCCGGCCGGTTCGACGGTGTGCCATCCGGCGAGGGCATCCGCGCGGTCACCGAGTGGCTGCGTGACCAGGGCACGGGCGAATTCGCCATCAACTACAAGCTGCGCGACTGGCTGATCTCGCGCCAGCGCTACTGGGGCACGCCGATTCCCATCGTGCACTGCGACGCCTGCGGCGAAGTGCCCGTGCCAGAAGACGAGCTGCCGGTGCGGCTGCCGCATCTCGACCAGATCGACCCGCAGCAGCTCGGCGGGCGCTCACCCCTGGATGCCGCCGAGGACTGGGTCAACACCGCGTGTCCCTCCTGCGGCGGCGCGGCACGGCGTGAAACCGACACCCTGGGCGGCTTCGCCTGCTCAAGCTGGTATTTCCTGCGCTTCTGCAGTCCGGACCAGCACGACCAGGCCTTCGATCCCGACGCCATCCGGCGCTGGATGCCGGTGGATCTGTATGTCGGCGGCGGTGAGCACCGGGTGATGCACCTGCTCTACGCTCGCTTCTGGACCAAGGCCCTGCGCGACGCCGGGGTGCTGGACCTCACCGAGCCGTTCAAGGCCCTGCGCCACCAGGGCCTGATGCTGGCGCAGCCCGGCTGGGTGGACGAGGCCGCCCTGCGGATCGACAGCCAGGGCGGCGCGCGCGTGGGCGCGGCCGACGGCGCCGACGCCTATGACCACCCGGAATCGGCCGCGCCCTTCCGCCGCTACCCCCTGGAGGCCCGGTTCGAGCTCACGGGGGAACGGGCGCAGCGCAACGGGCAGCCGCTGGTCGAGTTCCGCGTCACCAAGATGTCCAAGTCCTGGCGCAACGTCGTCACGCCGGACGAGGTGGCCGAAACCGCGGGCGGCGACGCGCTGCGCTGCTACATCCTGTTCATGGGGCCGTTCGACCGCACCCTGCACTGGAGCGATCTGGGGCGAGTCGGCGTCTCGCGCTGGCTGGGCCGCGTCTGGAACGTGGTGCTCGACCAGCCGGTCGGCGACACCGAGCGCCGGCGCGCGGCCTACGACGACGTCGAGGTCGAGCTGCGCCGCCGCCTGCACCAGACCATCCGCCGCGTGAGCCAGGACATCGACGCGCTCAAGTTCAACACCATGATCGCGGCGCTGATGGAGTTCACGAACTTCCTGGTCGAGGTGGGCGACGAGGAGCTCCGCGCCCGTCCCATCTGGACCGAGACAATCGAAAGCTTCCTGGTGCTGCTGGCGCCCAGCGCGGTGTTCATGGCCGAGGAGCTGTGGGAGCGCACCGGCCACACCGAGAGCATCCACCTGCACCCGTGGCCCGAGTGGGACCCGGACCTCGCGGCCGACGAGACCTTCACCCTGGTGGTGCAGGTCAACGGCAAGGTGCGCGACCGCATCGAGGCGCCCGTCACCATCGACGAAGCCAGCGCCCGCGAGCTGGCCCTGGCCAGCGAACGCGCCCAGTCCCACCTGAACGGCCGCCAGGTGCGCAAGGTCTTCTACCGCGAGGGGCGGCTGATCAACCTGGTGGTCGGATGATTGGCCACGATCCGACGTCTTCGTAGCACCGGCTCAATCCCTGGCTATTCGAGCCAGTGCTCGCTCTCGACCGCGTCGCGTGTCGCAAGCAAAGCGTCCAGAGCCACCACCAGCCGCCCGGCCGTCCGCCGATTGGCTCGTGGATAGGCTCGGTTGCTGGTGTGGATGAGCGCTGGAGCGGCGCGACCGGCCCGCATGGCGGCTGCCGCGAGCGGTCGATAGTCCACGACGTTTTCCGTCACGATCACCCAACATTCCGCCTGCGCCGCATCGAAGATTGCCGCATCAGGCATCCCTCGAAGGTCGCGCCGTTCGGCCACGGCCACAACCTCGTGGCCACGGTCCCGCAGCGCCTCGGCGATCGCGGGCGCCCACATCTCGTCGAGCAGCAGCTTCACCTGCCGAGCAGCGCTTGCTCCCGTCGCCAGCGGGCCTCGGCTCGTTCAGCTTCTTCCTCGACTCGCCGAATCCAGTCAGCGATTTCTTCGGTGTAGTCGGCGTAGTAGCGCAGGGCAGTTCCCACCTGATCGGCGGTTAGTCCTGTCCGCTCGCCAATGCGTGCCAGGCTGTCCACATCGCCACCGTCCGCTCCGCGAAGCGCGCCGACCACCTCCCACACGTCCGGACCGCCAATCAATCCGGGGCGGCGCCCGCCGGGACCCGATCGGAAGACGATCCCGGGATGTTGCTCCATGCGCAGCCCCTCCTCGAGCAGCTGCTTGGCGACCGCCGATCGTGACTGCCCGCTTCTCCGGCTCTGTGTCTCCAACTGCTCGAACAAGTCATCGCCCACACGTACCGAAAGATGCCGGCTCATGGCACTGGTCGACTCGTCTGTAAGCTGATGTCACACAGTGACATACAACTGCGGCGCACGGCGAGCATGAGGCGGAACGGCCCTCCGCAGCGATAGGGCTGTCCGCTTGGTTGACCCGGAGCGCCGGTTGCTGTCCCGACGTCCGCGGCGCCCAGGCCCACCTGAACGCACGCCAGGTGCGCAAGGTCTTCTACCACGAGGGACGGCTGATCAACCTGGTCGTTGGGTAGGCCGGCAGCGGCCTGAGCCGGGCGCTGATACCGTAGGCATCCCTCCACGTTGGTCGCTTGTGATGAGCGGGAAGGCCTGATCGATGAAGACTAGGCTCGTGCTGGTGGTGGCCCTGGTCGGTCTGGTGTTCTCGTTTCAGCCGGCCGTCGCCCAGGACTGCGGTTTTCAACTGGGGTTCAAGGCGCTGCGCGATCTGATTCCGGACGTGGTGGGCGACTGTGTGGAGAACGAGCAACACAACCCGGACACGGGCATGACGCGGCAATCCACGACCAACGGCCAGCTGATCTGGCGCAAGGCCGACAACTGGACCGGGTTTACCGACGGCGAGCGGACCTGGATCAACGGTCCGGAGGGATTGCAGCAGCGGCTGAACAGCGAGCGCTTTGCTTGGGAAGCCCCAGCCGCACCCGCGGTTGCGCAGCGCCTGACGCTGGCACAGCTGCGGAACGCCGAATACCACCTGCCGCTCCTCGGTGACGAGGACATGCCGGTTCAGTTCACCGACGGCGAGGGCCAGGTCGCCTTTGGCGAGGGTGCGACGGAACGAGTCTCCGCGGGTCTCGTCGACGACACGGTCGCGTTCGGCGATCTGGACAGCGACGGATTCGCCGATGCGGTAGCCGTGGTGTTCATATCCGGGGGCGGCAGCGGCACGTTCATCCATTTGGTCGCCGTGCTCGACCGCGACGGCGAGCCGGAGTCGGCGGCGTGGGTGCTCCTGGGCGACCGGGTGCCGGTGCTGAGCCTGTCCATCACCAGCGGCCAGATCGTCGCGCGTACGGTCACTCACCGCAGCGGCGACGGGCTGTGCTGCCCGACGCTCAACATCACCCGCGATTTCGCCCTGCGCGAGGGCGAGCTGGTCGAGCGCCAGGCGCTGGTGATTGAGTCGCCGCTGCCGGGCGAGACGGTAGCCAGCGGGGTTGAGGTTCGGGGTACGACGACCATGTATCCGTCGGGCGATGACCTCCGCTACCTGGTCTACGACGCTCGCGGCGGAGTGATCGGCATGGGCACGCTCCCGGTTGACGGGTTTACGGGCTCTCCGGGGACGTTCGCCGCGCCGGTTGAGTTCATCGCGGGCGCGAGTGGACCGGGTCGCATTGAGATCGTCGACGTGGATCCGAACGACGGTTCGGCGCTGGCGCGCACGACGGCGCCGGTGGTCCTAGAGGCCACTCCGTCGATATACGGCGCTCCGCCGACGGAGGAGACGGGCCGGCCCGCCCGCGAGCTGGTGCTGGAGGCGCCGGTGAGCGGGGCGACGGTCGGGGCCGACATCGAGGTGCGTGGGCGCGTCAGCGTGATGCCGTTCGAGAAGAACCTGACCTACCGCATCTACGACGCGGCCGGAACGGTCGTCGGCCAGAGCTACATCACGGTGGAAGGCGATTTCGACGGGCCGGGCACGTTTGCGAGGTCGATCACCGTGACGGGCACTTCCGCGCCTGGGCGCCTGCGCATCGAGGTGAGAGACGTCAGCGAGGCAGACGGGGCGTTGTTTGTGAGCACCTGGGTGGAGGTGTGGTTTTCGGGCGAGCCGTGAGTCGATGGGCGCCCACTAGGGGCGCCCCTACGCGGAACGCTTCGGCCGGTACCCGAGGAGGTGGTCCCACGCTGCACGCAGCGCGGGCCACCGGATCGGTGGGCTAGCCTCCGGCGACTGAGGGGACGATGGAGACCTCGCCGACGCCGTCGAGGGCGGTGTCGAAGCCGTCCTTGAAGCGGATGTCGTCGCCGTCCACGTAGATGTTGACGAAGCGCCGCAGCTCGCCGTCGGCGTCGAGCAGGCGCTCGGCCATGCCCGGATAGTCGGCTTCCAGCTGCTGGACCAGCGCGCCGACGGTGTCGGCCTCGACGTCCACCCGGCTCTCGCCGCCGGTGAGGCTGCGAAGCGGTGTGGGGATGCGAACGGTTGGCATGCGATGCGGCTCCTTCTGTGCGCCCCGGCGACCTAGGCCGTGACGTAGACCCCGCGGTCGGCGAGGACTTGCTCGAATGAGGTGACGGTGGGCTTGACGGCAAAGCTGTCGGCGGTCTGGCTGTCGATGGCTTCCTGCGTCTTGAGGCCGTTGCCCGTGATGAGGGCCACGGTGAGATCGTCGGGACCGATGGCGCCGCTCTCGGCCAGGTGCTTGAGCACACCCACGGTGACGCCGCCGGCGGTCTCGGCGAAGACTCCTTCAGTTTCGGCCAGGAGCCGGATGCCGTCCACGATCTCGGCGTCGGAGACGGCGTCGATGACGCCGTCGC
Source organism: Chloroflexota bacterium (assembly GCA_034428595.1). Lineage (GTDB taxonomy): Bacteria > Chloroflexota > UBA11872 > UBA11872 > UBA11872 > JAJECS01. The sequence continues at coordinate 56,110 of DAOUHO010000041.1, forward strand.
ACTGCTTGGCCAGCTTGAGGGCGTAGAACCCGTCGGCCGGATTGCCGATGGCCAGCGACTTGGCGATGGTCTGCGGCGTGCGCACGGCGCGATAGGTCATGCTGTCGCGCGCGAAGGCCTCGGCGACCGGCGCGCAGCCGTCGCCCTGGGCGCCGTGGATGCGCGTGTGCTGCTCATCCAGCAGCCCGACATCGACCATCTCGCGCAGGCCCTTGCCGATCTTGGTGTAGAGCGAGCCGGAGGCGATGGGCGCGACGATGTGGTCGGGCGCTTGCCAGCCCAGCTGCTCCACCGTCTCGAAGGCCAGGGTCTTGGATCCCTCGGCGTAGTAGGGGCGCACGTTGATGTTGCAGAAGGCCCACTCGTAGAGGTCGGCAATCTCGCTGCAGAGGCGGTTGAGCTCGTCGTAGGTGCCGTCAACGGCCACGATGCGCGCGCCGTAGACCGCGGCGCCGCGCACCTTGCCCAGCTCGATGTCGGCGGGCAGGAAGACGTAGGTATCCATGCCGTGCCGGGCGCCGGCGGCGGCGACGGCGCCGGCCAGGTTGCCGGTGGAGGCACAGGCGAAGGTCTCATAGCCCAGCTCGCGCGCCTTGGCCACGGCCACGGCGACGACGCGGTCCTTGAAGGAGAAGCTGGGGTTGACGGTGTCGTTCTTGATATAGAGCCGGTTGAGCCCCAGCCGCTCGCCCAGGTTGTGGGCGCGCTGCAGGGGCGTGAGGCCCACGGGCCAGGTGGCATCCCAACCGCTCTCGACGGGCAGCAGGTCGGCGTAGCGCCAGAGGGTCTGGGGACCGGCGGCGATGGACTCGCGCGAGACGCGGTCGCGGATGGCCTGGTAGTCAAACTGCACCTCGAGCGGGCCGAAACAGAACTCGCAGACGTGAACCGCTATGGGTTCGTAGGCACGGCCGCATTCGCGGCACTGGAGCGCATTGATGGTGCTCACGGAAGATCGTCCTTCAGTTGGCCATGGGTCGGGGGGCTAGCCCTCGGGGGATGGACTCAGTCGGTGGCCGAAGCGGCCAATCGGCCCGCGGCGCGCGCGGGCCCGGCCATCGCCATGACCGGCCGACGGACGATGCGCCTGTAGCTCACCGTGAACATCCCACTTGCACGAAACCCCTCGCTGCTCCGACCAGCGAGGGGTCACGATTCCCGTGACCTCTCATCTCGCGACTTTCGCCGCCGGAGTTGGCACCTTGCGCGTGGCCGCGCAGGTTGCCAGGCTTCGCAGGGCCTGTTCCCTCCACCACTCTGGATGAGAGCCAGCCATGTGCTCGTCCATGGCAAGCGGAAGGATATCACCCCGCGTTGGCCTCGCCAACGGGCCCACGTGCTATTCTTGGGGCACGTTCACGCATGTGAGCGCTTCCGTGCGCGCTGCGGTGACCCTTTTGACATTGCCCGCCTTGGCGGCGCATCTCTTGGGTCCGAGCCGCAAACGCGCGGCACCTTAACAGGGGAAGAGTGAGCGTGAGGATTCGGGTCGCCCATGGCCTGAATCTCAGCGCGACAGTAGTCCGTGTTGATCAGGACGGCTCGATGGAGCCGCGGAGCGTTTCGGCGCTCGGCGGTCCTAAACACTGACCAACCGCTTGGCCGCGACGCGGTCGAGCTTGAGGTTTTTTTGGCGAGTTTGATCCTGGCTCAGGATGAACGCTGGCGGCGTGCTTTACCAATGTGAGTCGAACGGTACGGGTGAAGCTTCGGCTTCGCCACGGCCGTGGCGTCCGGGTGCGTAACACGTAGCCAACCTACCGGCGGGTGGGGAATAACCCCGGGAAACCGGGGACAATACCGCATATGGTCGCGGGGTGATGCCCGTGGACGAAAGCTGTGTCGAGGGAACTCGATATGGCGCCTGCTGAGGGGGCTGCGGCCGATTAGCTAGTTGGTGGGGTAATGGCTCACCAAGGCGATGATCGGTAGCGGGTCTGAGAGGATGATCCGCCACACGGGGACTGAGATATGGTCCCGAGCCCTACGGGGTTTAGCATGGGGGAATCTTGCGCAATGGGCGAAAGCCTGACGCAGCAACGCCGCGTGGGGGATGAAGGCCTTCGGGTCGTAAACCCCTTTTCTGGGGGACGCAACTGACGGTACCCCAGGAATAAGCCTCGGCTAACTACGTGCCAGCAGCCGCGGTAATACGTAGGAGGCAAGCGTTATCCGGAATTACTGGGCGTAGAGCGCTCGTAGGCGGCTCGGCAGGTGCCCTGTGAAAGCCCCCGGCTTACCCGGGGAGGGTCGGAGCAAACCACCGAGCTCGAGGCAGGCAGAGGGCCGCGGAACGTCCGGGGGAGTGGTGGAATGCGTAGATCCCGGACGGAACACCAGAGGCGAAGGCGGCGGTCTGGGTCTGACCTGACGCTGAGGAGCGACAGCGTGGGGAGCGAACAGGATTAGATACCCTGGTAGTCCACGCCGTAAACGATGGACGCTAGGTGTGTGGAGGGCTCAACCCCTCTGCGCGCCGGAGCTAACGCGGTAAGCGTCCCGCCTGGGGACTACGGTCGCAAGACTAAAACTCAAAGGAATTGACGGGGGCCCGCACAAGCAGCGGAGCGTGTGGTTCAATTCGAGGCTACGCGAAGAACCTTACCGGGGTTTGACATAGCCTGGACCTCCCGCGAAATCGGGATTTCCTTCGGGACTGGGTTACAGGTGCTGCATGGCTGTCGTCAGCTCGTGCCGTGAGGTGTTGGGTTAAGTCCCGCAACGAGCGCAACCCTCGTCGCTAGTTGAATTTTTCTAGCGAGACTGCCGCGGTCAACGCGGAGGAAGGTGGGGATGACGTCAAGTCCGCATGGCCCTTATGCCCCGGGCTACACACACGCTACAATGGCCGGTACAACGGGCAGCGACCTGGCGACAGGAAGCGAATCCCTTAAAGCCGGTCTTAGTTCGGATTGCAGGCTGCAACTCGCCTGCATGAAGCCGGAGTTGCTAGTAACCGCCGGTCAGCATACGGCGGTGAATACGTTCTCGGGCCTTGTACACACCGCCCGTCACGCCATGAAAGTCGGCAACACCTGAAGTCGGTGCGCCAACCTTAGGGAGGCAACTGCCGAGGGTGGGGCCGGTGATTGGGGCGAAGTCGTAACAAGGTAGCCGTAGCGGAAGCTGCGGCTGGATCACCTCCTTTCTAGGGAATTTGTTGGGCAGTCAACCTGCCCGACTATCCTAGGTTGAGGATCGACCGGCACCGGTTGGCCTTCGGGCCGACCAACTGCCGCGCTGAGGACCACAAAGCTATCGAGCCCAGGCCTGGAACACCCACCTCACGCTCACTCTTCCCCGTCGTTAAGGTGTGTTACGCACCGGCGGCGGGAGCCGCCGGGCCGGCCAGGCGGTCGCCCCGATCTTCGCGTCGGGGAGGAAAGTCCGCACTCCATCGAGCACGGCAGCGGGTAACGCCCGTCGTCCAACGTCGGTACGTCCGACGAAGGGCAGGAACAGGGGCACAGTGACGATGCCCGGCGCTTGTGACACCTCCTCCGGGAGTACAAGCACGAGTACGCGCCAGGCGTGAAACGGCCAACCTCTGCCGGGAGCAAGGCCAAGCCGGGACGTTTGCAGGCTGCTCGCCAAGTCCCAGGTAGGCCGCACGAGGCCGGCGGCAACGCCGGTCCCAGATAGATGACCGCCCGCGACAGAATGCGGCTTATCGGCCGGTTCGGCGGTGCGCCCGCGCATCCGGCGACCCGCACTGCGTGCCGCGTGGGATGGGATGCCCTGACGTCACCCAGGCTGCGCGCGGCCTGGGCCAACGGGTGAATCAAGGGCGCCCACAAGGGACGCCCCTACAAGGCGATCGCCCGGTGTAGGGGCAACCCTCGTGGTTGCCCAGGTGCACCCCACCGCGGGTTCACCCGTAGGGGCGGTTCGCGAACCGCCCCTTCCAAACGTCGACCCTCGCCGCAGCCCGCGTGGCCAATCTGCTCGTTTCCCCAGGAAGGATCCAGGCTTGACCCCCGTCCGTTCACCCTGAGCTTGTCGAAGGGGATTCAGAATGGATGGGGGTCCATATATGCCATCGGGTTTCCTTGTTCAGCGTGTCCCTATCGACCCGATGGCCTGCGGCGTGATCTCCACGTCCGCCGGCGCGCCCACGCCAGCGCCACGCTGCCCCCGACGGCCATGGATGCGGCCAGCGCGTTGAACAGGATGTCCAGCGGGTCGAAGGCGCGGACGGGCACGAACCACTGGATGCCCTCGTCCACCACGCCGATCAGCACCGCCGCCACGAATGCGACCAGGGCGGGCACGGGAACGCGACGGCCCTGGCTCTTCCGCTCCGTGAGCGCTTCGTAGATCAGGAGCGCCACCACGCCGTATTCGATGAGGTGGCTGCGTTCCGTTGCCAGCGCCATCCGGACGAACACCAGTCCGTAGACCGCCGCGACGCCAAGCGCGACGGCAATCTCGGTGCCGCCGGGTCGCCATTGCAGTCCCCGCGTCACCACGGCCACGCCGATCATGAGCATGGCGAGGACGAAGAGGGGGGTGAGAACGCCGGAGTCGCGCAGCAGCCCGGCCAGGCTGGTCGCCAGGCCGAGGGTCGCGTAGATCGCCGCCACCACCAGCAGCGTCCAGGCCCAGAGCCGCCGCTCCCGAACCGAAGAGAAGAAGGGCATGGACGCATCGAACGGGGCTTGGGTCAGGTTGTCAACACCGGGCGTGGGAACTATGGGCAACTGCGGGACGCTCGGCGCAGCTGGTTC
>DAOUHO010000042.1:0-3080 GCA_034428595.1 Chloroflexota bacterium
GACCGCATTCAGGCCGACGATCGGGTGAGCCTCGAGGACATCGATCGACTGGCACCCGGCCGGCCCATCTCGGCACGCATCGACCATGCGGACGGCTCACGGGAACACATCCAACTCGATCACACGCTGACCGACGACCAGATCGAGTGGTTCTGGGCCGGGTCGGCCCTCAACCTGTTGCGCGAGCACACAACCGGCTAAGACCGGTTGGCGGCAGCCTGAACCTCAGCCGGCGACCGACTCCAGCTGCGGAAGGTAGGGCTGCCACGTGGGGTCGACGCTGCCTCCGGCGACGTGCCAGACCAGGTGGGCAATTGCCGATTTCGGGCGTCGCGGCTGGCGCAGGAGGCGCATGCCCGCCTCCCGCGGCGTGCGTCCGGCCTTGCGCAGATTGCAGTGGCGGCACGCGGTCACCAGGTTCTCCCAGCGTCGTCGACCGCCAAGCCGCCGCGGCACGACGTGGTCCACGGTCGGCTCGAGGATCGTCTCGGCGCAGTACTGACAAAGATATCGATCTCGCACGAAGACCTCACGCCGGCTGAGCCGCACCGTCGGACGCGGTCGGCGGACGTGGTAGAGCATGCGGATCACCGACGGACGCGGGTAGAGCTGGCGCACGCTGTAAATCGGCGCCCGCCCGTTTTCCAGCAGCTCGGCCTTGCCCTTGCTGAGCAACACGATGGCGCGACGCGTGCGGCAGACGTTGAGCGGCTCGTAGTTTTGGTTGAGAAGCAAAACCGGTTCGTTCACTGGCCCGCGCGCTCGGCGTCACTCGGCGCGCCTATGCTACAAGGCACGGCACGCGCAGGCGGCCGACCGCGACCCGAATTCGCCGCATGGACCAAGAACCACCCGCCGAGCACCACTACCTCCTCCGCTACGCCAAGACGGGCGACGCGCGGTATCTGTCGCTGCACGACGTGCGCCGGGCGTGGGAGCGCGCCACGCGCCGCGCCGGCCTGCCGCTGGCCTATAGCCGCGGATTTCGTCCCAAGCCCCGGTTGACCTTCGGTCCGCCGCTGGCCGTGGGCACCGAGGGCCTGCGCGAGTGCGTGGTGCTGTCGCTGCGAGAGGACGTGCCGCCGGACTCGGTCCGCGAGCGACTGGCTGCCGCAACGGCCGACGGGCTGGCCGTCGGCGAGGTCCGCCAAGTCGCCCGCCGGAAGTTCGGGACGGCCTGGGCGACCTATGACCTGCAGCTCGAAGACCAACCCGAGGACCTGGCCGGCCGCGTGGCCCGTCTGCTCGCGGCGGACACCGTCGTGGTTAAGCGCGACGACCGCAAAGGCCGCCCCTCCCGGCCGCGAGACATTCGCCCCGGTGTGATGGACCTAGCGCTCGGCCCGGACACACACCTGCATGCCCGCCTGAGCCTGCGCGATGGCTCAATCGTCACGCCCCGCGATCTCGCGTCGGCACTGGGCGTCGAATTCGGCACCGTGGTCAGAACCGAGATCGAGACCGAGCTGCGGGAGTGATTGCCGCGCGCATCCACGCCGCGCTGCATGCGGGCGGCGTCTCCCCCGTAGATCCATCGAGGATCGAACACATCGCACGCGGGACATACCGGGTGTGCGCCGGTTCTCGAATGCTGGCCTGCAAGCTGTTCGACGGACCCCAGGCCGGCGAGCGGGCGCGCACGGAGGGCGCCGCCTACACCGCCCTTGCCGCGCACGCGGCGCCCGTACCGCGGCTGCTGGCGGTGGACGACGCGAACGGGGCCATTGTTCGCGAATGGGTCGACGGCCAGACTCTGGCACAGGCGTTGCGCGGAGAAGCGGCCCGACCCGCGTGGGAGCAAGTGTCGGCCGCCTGGGACGCCTTGCTCGCGGCGCTTGACGCGTGGACCGAAGCGCTCGACCCCGAACGCGTCGAGCGGGCGCACAGCCTCCGCACGTCGGAAGTCACGGCAGTCGCCGATGCGGTGATCGACTCGCACGTCGTCCAGCGTGAACACCCGGCGCGGGCGGCGGCCGGGGAGATTCGCCGGCTCGCTGACCTCATCAACTCCGCTCCCGTGCGGACGGTCCCGCTCGATCTGAATCCAGGCAACCTGGTGCTTGGCTCCGACGGAATCGTATTCATTGACCTGGAAGCCTTTGGACTTGACTTCGCCGAGTGGTCGTTATGTAAAGCCACGATGCTGCCGCATGATCCAACGTCGGGACGCGCCGCGCAGGCCCTCGTGGCCGGCCAGATGGAAGCTCGGCGCCCAAACGCGGACTCACAGTTGCTGGCCGGCGCCCTGCTGCTCGCCCTCGCCGACGCCGCCGGTCTCTGGCGCTCCGAGCCCGCCCACCCGGCGGGATTGACGCTTGTCCGAGATCTCACCGCGCAAGCGCCCAACGTTAGGCATCTTGCCGCCGCCCTGGTCTAGACTCTGGTACACGACACAGGGGATCGACCTATGAGCGAAGGCTTCCAGCCGCGATCGCGCGACCTCGTGATCGGCGGCATTCCCTGGATTGCCCGCATGTCGGACAAGGCCCGGGCCAAGGCCGACGGGACCATCGACGACTACATCTACCCGTGCCCTATCGATAAGCGCGTGCTGGGCGAGCTGGGGATTTCGGCCGATGAATTCATGCGCATCGCCTCAGCCAGCGATACGGACGCCGAATTGGTCGATGGCGTGCGCGAGGCAAGCAAGGCCGTCAGCTAACCGCCGGGTGTCCGAGCGCCGCGACGACCTGATCGCGTTTCTGGACGCCACGCTCGATGTGGCGGCGTTTCCGGACTATGGGCCCATGGGCCTGCAGGTGGTCGGCAGCGAGCGCATCGAGCGGGTGGTCACCGCCGTCAGCTCCAGTCTGGCGCTGTTTGGGCAAGCCGCGCGAGTCGGGGCGCAGCTGGTCGTCGTGCACCACGGGCTGTTCTGGGACCGGGACAGCCGTGTGGTCACTCGGATCATGCGCGATCGGCTGCGCGCGCTGTTCGACGCCGATATCAGCCTGGCCGCCTACCACCTGGCGTTGGATGCGCATGACAGCCTGGGCAACAACGCGCAAATCGTGCGGGCGCTCGGGCTCGAGTCCGAGCCCACACCGTTCGCGGTGAGTGGCGGTGAACCCAGATCGGAA
>DAOUHO010000043.1:0-2414 GCA_034428595.1 Chloroflexota bacterium
GGGTTCGACCGCGCCAGGTGGGTGGGCGCCCGGGCGCCTTGCCGCTTTCCAGCGATTCCAGCAACACGTCCTCGACCGACCCAACCAGGGCGCTGTTTATCTGCCGGGCGATGGGCGTTTGCACGTGTTCGATCTCGTGCAGCCGCCGCAGCTTTTCGTCTTGGGGAACGTCGTCGGCCCATTGGTCGGCCGCGGTGCCGTGCCGCGGGCTGAAGGCGGCGACGTGGACCTGGTCGAACCTCAGATCGGCGACGAGGTCGCGCGAGTTCTCGAACTGCGCCTCAGTTTCGCCGCAGAATCCCACGATGACGTCGGTGGTGACGGCGACCCCGGGCACGATCGCCCGCAGCATGCCGATCGTTTCGCGGTAATGCGCCACGCTGTAGCCGCGCGCCATGCGACGCAGCACGGCGTCGTCGCCGGACTGCACCGGCAAGTTGATTTCCTCGCAGACGCGCGGCAGGTCGCGCATCGCCAGGGCGAGAGGCTCGGTCATGAACTGCGGATGGGCGGTGACGAACCGGACACGCTCCACGCCGGGAAGCGCGTCAACAGCCGCCAGGGCGTCGGGCAGGCGATGTCCATTGAGGTCGAACCCGTAGGCGTTGACGATCTGGCCAACGAGGATGATTTCGCGCGCGCCCTCGTCGACCCATTGCCGCGCCTCGTCGACGATCTCGTCGAGCGGGCGGCTGCGCTGGGCGCCGCGCCGAAACGGCACGATGCAATAGGTGCACCGCTTGTCGCAGCCGTAGATGATGTTGACATAACGCGAGACGGAGCCCACACCGGGAGGCGGCGCGGCCTCGACATCCTCGTACACCTCGGTGCCCGGAATCTGCCGGGACATGCGGGCGAGCATCGGCTCGATGTTGAGCGAATCGAAGAGCACGTCGACCGGCCGGAGGTGCGGCTCAAGCTCGGTGCGGTCGGCGTGAACGGTGCAGCCGGTGAGTCCAACCAGCAGCTCGGGCCGCCGCCGCTTGGCACCCTGCAGCAGGCCCAGCATGCCCCAGACCTTCCGGTCCGCGTTTTCGCGCACGGCACAGCCGTTCACCACGACGGCGGTTGCGTCCGCCAGGCTGCGGGCGGGCGTGTGTCCGGCGCTCATCAGGTCGCGCGAGATTCGCTCGCCGTCGGCCTTGTTCATCTGGCAACCGATCGTCCAAATGAAGAACCGATGTCCAGCATTGGTGGCAGGCATACCCGACCTGGGGGAGAATGTCGCGACGCACCGTCGCCGCAACCCACCCTGCATCATACGCTGGCAAAGTCGTCCGCCGGCGATGATTCCCGAGATTCGCCCATGAAGCTTCTTCGCCAGGCGTCGCGGCATCCGCGCCTTGTGGCCTGGACCGCGATGTCCGCCGTCTTCGTCGCATTGGTTCTCATCGTGTCCCTGGGCCGCGAGCTCGACGTCTGGCAATACATCGGTCTGAGCGCCGTGGCGATTGCCATTGCGGGATTCAGCGTGGCGCTCACGTTCAGCCGGAGTGACGATCCCGAGTTCGATGGCTAGCCGTTCGCCGCGCATCCTCATCACCGGCGGCGGCGGCCAGATCGGCATCGAGCTTGCTCAGCGACTGGATGAGGCCAACGTCTGGGCGCTGGGACGCAGCGCCCTGGACGTGACGAGCGGCGCGGCCATGGATCGCGCACTCGGTGAGATCGAGCCCGACGTGGTGATACATGCCGCGGCGATGACCGATCCCGAGGCCTGCGAGCGCGATCGGGGCGCCGCGCAACGGGCGAATGTCGTGGGCGCCTGGAACGTCGCCCGCGCCGCCGCCCGCGCCGGTGCGGAGATGGTGTATCTGAGCACCAGCTATGTGTTCGCCGGCGACAAGCTGGGGCCGTACCGGGAATACGATGAGCCCGGCCCGATCAACGCCTATGGCGTGAGCAAGCTCGGCGGCGAACGCGCCGCCCGCCAAGCCTTGGACCGCCTCTATGTCGTGCGCTCAGGATGGGTCTACAGCCGATGGAACCGAGGCTTCGTGGCCCGGTTGCTGGAACTAGCCAGCGACGCGTCCCACGTGCGCTACGTGGGCGACCAGGTGGCCAACCCAACGTCTGCGGGCGACCTGGCGGCGGCCATTCTTCGACTCATCGATACGCAGGCGTACGGGGTGCACCACCTCGTCAACGAGGGCGCGACCAGTTGGTATGGCTGGGCGACCGCGGTGCTGCGCGCCGCCGGACGCGACGACGTGGAGCTGGAAGAAATCTCGGCTGATGAGTTTCCGCGCGAGGCGCGCGTACCGGCGAACAGCGAGCTGGCGAATGAGATAGCGCGTGCGGTGGGTATCACGCTGAGGCCGTGGCGCGACGCGCTCGAGGAGTTCGTGCGGCAGTGGGTGGCCGATCGTGGCTGACGCGCCGCGCTGGAGCGTCGTGATCCCGACCTGGAACGG
>DAOUHO010000044.1:0-5702 GCA_034428595.1 Chloroflexota bacterium
GCTGCTGTTGTCCGCCGGAAAGGTCTTTGACGAACGCGCGGCGGCGCTCCTCCAATCCCAGGAGCGTCAAGAGATGGTCGGCCACGCCGGCGCGTCCGTAGAACGATGCAAAGAGCTCGATCACCTCAGCCACACGCAACCGCGGGTAGAGCGACACCTGCTGAAGCTGGACGCCGATCTTGCGCTTGAGGTCGCCGGCCTGACGTCCCGGATCCAGACCCAGCACACCCACGGCTCCAGAGTCGCGTGGGCGCAGCCCCTCCATAATCTCGACCGTCGTCGTCTTGCCAGCGCCGTTCGGGCCGAGCATGCCGAAGACTTCGCCGACTTCGACCGAAAACGAGACCCCATCGACGGCCTTGACGTCGCCGTAGGTCTTGCGGAGGTCCTGAACTTCGATGACGGACATACCGGAAGTCAACGATAGAGCCGCGGCGCCCACGTCAGAGTGACCAATCTCACCAAGGGCGGGGGCGGGCTATGCCGCGCGCCGCAGGATCATCGCGCCCTGGGGGTCGACGGTCGCCCGCCAGCCGGGCGCCACCCAGGTGGTCGCGTCGGACTGGGTGACGACGGCCGGACCCTCAAGCTCGAAACCGACGCCCAGGTCGTGGCGCGACAGCAGCGGCACATCGCACACCGTGCCGTCGGCCGGGGTGGCCTGCGTCGTCCCGGCCTCCGGGTCACCGGCCGCCGACGGCGCCGATGTGGCAATGGACGGCTGCGGCACCGATGCGACGAGCCGCGCCACGACGATCTCGACCGGCGCATCCGGCCGGCTGTGGGCATATCGCTGCTGATGTCGTTCGTGGAACAGCCGCACCGCCTCGGGCACTCCGCCGTCTCGCAGCGGCACGCTCAACTCGAACGACTGTCCGACGTAGCGCACGTCAAGCAGCCGCTGCAGCCGCGGCGCGCGCTCCGGCGCCAGGTCGTCGCGCGCCGTCTGCTCCAGCGGTTCGAAGAGCGCTTGCAACCGGTCCGGCGTCAGCGCGTGCGCCTCATCGAGCACGGTGGCGGTGTATTCGCGCGTGTGGGCGCCGGTGAGCGCGCCGAGCGCGGACAGTACGCCGGGATGCGGCGGCACCAGCACTCGCTCGATCTCGAGCCGTTCCGCCAGCTCGCAGCAGTGCATCGGACCCGCGCCGCCGAACGGCAGCAAGGTGAAGTCGCGCGGGTCGAAGCCGCGCTCCAGCGTGATTACGCGCAGCGCGCGATCCATGTGCGCATTCGCCACCGCGATCACCGCCAAGGCCGCCCGGCGCAGCGCGGCCTCGGATCGATCAGCGTCGGGAACGAGCCGTCCGACCGCGCGGCGGGCTTGGCCGGCGTCGAGGTGAACGCGATCGCCAAGGGCCGCATCCGGGGCAAGGCGGCCCAAGACCAGGTTCGCGTCGGTCACCGTGGGCTCCGTGCCGCCCCGCCCATAGGCAGCGGGACCTGGCAGGGCGCCCGCGCTGCGAGGACCGACTCGCAGGGCGCCGGCCTCGTCGGTCTGGGCAATCGAGCCGCCCCCTGCGCCGACCGTGTGAATGTCCGTCATGGGAATGGCCACGGGCAGGCCGGCGACTTCGGCGTGGGTCGTGCGCAGCGGCTCTCCGGGGCAGACGGCGACGTCGGTCGACGTGCCGCCCATGTCCAACGTGACGATATTTGCGATGCCCGAGGCCCGCGCCACGTGCTGCGCCCCCACGACGCCGGCGGCGGGACCGCTGAGCACGGTGCGCACCGGCGCCTCCGACGCCTCGACCGATCGCAGCACGCCACCGTTGGACTGCACCACCCACAGCGGACCCGGCATGGCCGGCTCCAGACGGCGCAGGTACCTGGCAACGACCGGCGCCACGTAGGCGTCGACCACCGTCGTGCTGGTGCGCTCGAATTCGCGATATTCCGGCAGAAGATCCGACGAGAGGGAGACGGCCTCCACGCCGGCCCGGCGCAACGCCTCACGCACCGCCTGCTCGTGGGCCGGCTGCAAGAAGCTGAACAGCAAGCAGACGGCGGCGGATGCCGGATTCAGTCGCCGCACTCGGGCTTCCAGGCGGTCGAGCGATGCCTGGTCGATCGGGGTGACGACGCCGCCGTCCGCGCCCACGCGTTCGGTCACCTCTAGCCGGCGCCCCCGCGGAATCAGCGGCGCCGGTCGCTCGGGCTCCAGCTCGTAGAGCGCCGGACGATTCTGGCGACCGATCTCCAGCACGTCGCGAAAGCCTTCCGTCGTAACCAACACGGACCGGGCGCCGCGGCGCTCGAGCAATGCGTTCGTGGCTACGGTCGATCCGTGCACGATGGCGTCGGCCGACTCGATGTCGCCCACGCGCAGGCCGTCCACCACGGCCTGCTCCGGGGCGCTGGGCGTGCTGGGGACCTTGAACACGCGCATCTCGCCGTCGGCGATCACGACAAAATCGGTAAACGTGCCGCCCACGTCCACGCCAATCCGCACGCGTCCCCTCCTGGAGTTCTCGGTGGCCTCAGGCACCCCGCTGCGTGCTCAGAGTGCCGCTTGCCGGACATTGTGACCCATGCCGAGGCGTGCCGGGGCAGGCACGCTCAGCCGGCACCGGGGCGTCGGCCGAAACGCGGATCCGATCACACCTCCGAGCAGTGGACGACGGCAACCTCCCACGGCTCGATCGAAATTCGGAAGGCGTTGTCCTCGACCACAAGGTCGGCCTGGGCCAAGAGGTCGCGCGCCGCGGCGGTCGGCCAGCGCGGGTGCAGCTGCACCTGCGCCGTGGATCGCTCCAGGTTGAAGACGAATACCAGCCACCCGCCCTGACGCGAGCGCCGGACCACCGGCACTACCCGGTCGCCCTCGATCGCCACCGGCGCCTCGATGCCGGTCTCATCCAGCAGGCCCGTCACCAGATCCGGCTGGCCGACGTCCCCAAAGCCCGCCGAGAGGGTCAATCCGTACCACGTGAAGCGTCCGTCGGCCGTTTGCACCGCCACGCTGGCTCCATCGAGCGTGGCGGTGGTGCGCGAATCCCCCAGCGGCTCAAGCACGGCGTAGCCGCACGGACTGGTGATCGAATGCGCGCCGTCGGTCGTCCGCAGCACGTTGCGCCCCTGCTCGATGTCGTAGTCGGTCACGGCCGAGAAATCCGCCACCCGCACGCCCAGCCGTTCCGCCAGGCCCTCCGGCGGCCCGTAGCTGGACTGTCCATCACCCTGGTACAGGCCGAAGCTTCCCTCCGCCACCAGCCGGGTATCCGGGCAGCGCTCCAGCGTGCGCTCGATCCGCTCCCGCACGTCGTCGGTCATCAGCGTCACGTTGGGCAGGAACAGCAAGCGGTAGCCCGCCCAATCCATACCGGGGGTCACCACATCCGCCGGGACGCCATGCGTCCAGAGCGTCCGGTACACCCCCTCCAGGTCGGCCACGTATCGGTCGTCCTCATCGTTGTAGCCGAACAGCTCCTGCGATTCGGGGTGATTGACGATCCCAACCTCGGCAGGCGGACACTCCAGCGGCAGGTGGTCGCTCAGGCCGTCGATCTGCCGGATGGCCCGCGCCACGGCCTCAAAGCGCGGCGTGGGCTCGCCGTCCAACGCCACCAGGTTGTAGCCGGGCGACTCGAAGCTGAGGTACTCCGGCCGGTGCTGCCAGAACATGGTGCCAGCGGCGCCGTGCGCCAGCGTCATCCAGACCAGCGTGGTCAGCTCGCGCGGGTCCGATTGCTTCTTCCACGTCACCCCGCCGCGCGACATGCCGGCGTAGATCTCCTCGTTCCACCAGCGCCCGTCCTTCCCGACGCTGCGCGACCAGTCGAATCCAAACGCGCGCGCCGAAAGCTGGTAGGAGTCTGACGAGGTCAGCAAGTTATTCGAGGGCATGGACATGCCCCAGCTGTCGGCGATAGCCGCGCAGTGCTCGTCCCAGGCCCGAGGGGCCCACCAGCCATGGGAGCGGGTCTCATGGATTGGATCGAGGCGCTTGGCCTCGTCAACCGTCCATTGCAGGTGATCGACCAGGTTTTCGTAGTGGAACCGCCGGTACAGCAGCATCTCCACAACGTTTTGATTCGACCGCGGCGGCTCCACGTCCTCCCAGCGGCGGTAGCGGCGCAGCACCCGCTCATTCAACTCGTCCAGCGTGAAACGCGCGCGCAGCCACGCCTCGTACCGCGCCAGCGTGTGCGGGCAGTAGCAGGGGTATCCATGGCTTTCGCGACAGAACGCGGACGACAGATTCACCCCGTCCCATAGGCCCCAGATCAGCATTCCGGGTCGTTCGCGATATCGCTCGACGACGTGCCGCAGCAGCGCACCGCCGTAGTCGCGCCAGGCCGGGTGGTCGTAGCAGTGCATCTGGGTGCCCTGCGGCGCGGAAGCGCCCGCGCTCGGCTGCGCCAGGTCCCCGCGATAGGTCACCACCCGCATGTCGGGATGCTCGCGGGTCAGCCACTCCGGGCAGGCCCCGTGCGTGGCCAGCGTGAGGTCGAGCCAGACGCGCAGATCGTGCTTCTCCGCCAGGTCGAACAGACGGTCGAAGTCCTCCAGCTCGTACTGGCCGGGTCGCGGCTCCATGTGGTTCCAATAGGTGAAGCTGCGGACGATGCGAAACCCCGCCGCGCGGATTCGCGCAAAGTCGTCGTCCCAAACCTCGAGCTTGGGCATCGGTGCGCGGTAATACGCCACCCCAACGGGGAACGGGACTCCTGGAATGTCGAAGCGCTGTTCCTGCGTCACTGCGGGGATCTCCGTGCGGGCTCGTCCCGAGCGCATCCTATCCGTTGGGCAGCCCTCGGGTCGCGGCCGGTGACGCCGCAAGCGCAACGGCTCGCACCGGGCGCTCGCCCACATTCACGTGCCGGCATTCCGCAACATGCCAAGCGCTGTCGGCCGGCGCCCCGACGTTCGGCCATGCTAGATTGCGGCCGTCTCGCGCTCGTCATGCGGACCGCGAAACTCTGGCGCCATTGCATGGCTGATCGCTGTTCATCGCAACGCATTCCCCCAACCACGGTGCGGCGCCTTTCCGCCTACTACCGCGCGCTCGGTGCGCTCGTGGAGCAGGGCGTGCCGCACATATCCTCCAAGGCGCTCAGCGATCTCGCCGGGTCCACGGCGCCGCAGGTGCGCCGCGACCTGGCCTACTTCGGGTCGTTCGGCACGCGGGGCGTCGGCTACTCCGTGAACGCTCTGCGGACCCAGCTGGCCCGAATCCTTGGCATCGATCGCTCGTGGCCGCTGGGACTGGTAGGGGCGGGCAATCTGGGCCAAGCACTGCTGGCCTATCGCGGCTTTCACGGACCGGAGTACAAGATCGCCGCCGCATTCGACGCCGACCCGGCCAAGATTGGCGCGGTGGTTGAAGGCGTCCAAGTGGTCGACGTGTCCAGCTTCGCGAGCGAGGCGCGACGGCTCGGCCTGGCGATCGCGCTGATAGCCGTGCCCGCCGAGGCCGCGCAAGCCGTCGTCGATCAAGTCGTGGCCGCGGACGTGCACGCCATTCTCAACTTTGCGCCGGCGCAGTTGCGCGTCCCAGCCGGCGTGCGGCTTTCGAACGTCGACCTCTCCATGGAAGTGGAGTCGCTCACCCATGCGCTTACCGACGGACAGCATGGCGCGGGCGGGTCGTGATGCGTATCATGAGGCCGGCTTGTGAAAACTCTCACCAACTGTCAGACGAGGGGTAGCAGCGCGGCCTAATGCCCTCCTGGATCGCCGTTGTCATTCTCATCGCGATTGCG
>DAOUHO010000045.1:0-9450 GCA_034428595.1 Chloroflexota bacterium
CGGAGGAGAGCATCGCCCTGCATGCGCAGGACATCCGCCGCTTGCAGCTGGCGAAGGGCAGCATCCGCTGCGGCACGAACGTCCTCCTGCGCGAAGCCGGCCTGCAGCCGTCCGATCTCGACCGCGTGCTCCTGGCCGGCGCCTTTGGCAGCTATATCGACCCGGCGAAAGCCCTGGCCGTCGGGCTGCTGCCGCCGGTGCCCGTCCATGCGGTCGAGGCCATTGGCAACGCCGCCGGCCACGGCGCGCGCATGTGCCTGCTCTCGCTGACGTCGCGCGTACGCGCCACCGACCTGCCCGGCCACGTACATTATGTCGAGCTGTCCGCCGTCCCCGACTTCCAGGACCAGTTTGGCGACGCCATGGGCTTCCCGGCGCCGGACGGAGATTCGGGCTAGGTCTCAGCTCAGTCGGGAGCCGATTCGGCCATCTCCCGAATCTGCGCGGCCACCGCCGTCGCCGCCGCGTCGAGGTACTGCCGGCCCAGGTCGGCCGTGCCGTGCGACGCGTCGTCGCTCACGCCGGTGGGCCGGTCGCCCAGGAAGTCGCCGTCGCGCGCCTCGGTCACGTTGGCGAGGGCGGCCGGCCGCCAAACGTCGCCGCGCACCGGAATGTGATCGGTTCGCACCAGCTCGGGGTCGAGATGGAGCATGAGCGACGTTTCAAATGACCCCGCGTGGCCGGGAATGGAGAACGCCCCGTCGCGCGGAACGGCTTCCAGCGCCGCGCGGGCGACGTCCCAGTAGCTGCCCGCGACGACGTGCACCTCGCGGAATTCAAGGACGAAGTCTCGCGCGGTCTGCTGGATCAGAAACTCGTTGCCACCGTGGCCGTTCAGCACCAGCACGCGGCGAAAGCCCATCATTCGCAGGCTGTCGAGCAGCTCGTGGAGCACCACGCCGAAGGTGTGGCTGGTGAGCGTCAGCACGCCGGGCCACGGCAGGTGATGGTGCGAGCTGCCGAAGTGCAGCGGCGGGCACACGACCACGTTGAGGTCCGGGCCCGCCGCCTCGGCCGCGCCTCGGGCCACCGCCATGCAGCACATGGTGTCGAGGCCCACGGGATTGTGCGGCCCGTGCTGCTCGATAGCCGCGGTGGGCAGGATGGCCACCGCCGAGGGCGCCAGGGCGCCGATCTCATCGCGTGTCAATCGTTCAAACGCCAAGTGGGCCATCAACGCACCTCTCAGGGCGATGCCGCGCAGAGAATGGTGAGCCACCGCGCCGCCGCCCGCAACCGCGGGATCCCGGGCAGGCGGGCAAGGCGCGGGTGCGCTACCTCGAGCGACAGTGGCGGGCTACAACGCGCGGTCGTCGCCCGAGAGCGGGGCCAAGGAGATTCGCGCCGAGGCGCTGTCAGCTCGGGCCGAGGCGGGCAACGTGAAGCTGGTGCGCGGACCGTGGAACCGCATCTTCGTCCAGGAGGCGTCGCTGTTCCCGAACTCGGACTATTCGGACCAGATCGACTGTGCGAGCCGTGCGTTTCACCGACTCCCACGCCCGCGTGGCGAGCGTGGGATGACCGCGGCGGTGCTGGTGGATGCGCAAGGTGGTCGGCATGGACAAACGTAGACTCGAAGAGTTGTCGCCTCGCGATTATCTGGATAGTCGTCGTTGGCGCCGGCGGCATGGCGGTCTGGGAGAGTTGCATTGTGACCGAGGGATTCGGTGGCTGACGGTTCACGGCGGTGCTCGTCAGCGAATAACGAAGGCGCGGTAGGCGATGGAACCCCGGACCGATGATTGGGCCGACCGAATCCTGCGCTCTCCCGTGGGGTGTTGCTTCTTGCTGACGATCGAGCGGGATCAGGTCCCCGTCGATCTCGCCGTCACTCCCCCGCAAGCGTTCGTGCGAGCCGCAATAGCCTTGAATGTAGTCAATCCGTGGTCGCCCACGTTCGACCGCGACGTCGTTGCCGCGCTTGCCCTAGGCCCGCGCCTGGAGAGCCTGGCACGCCGAGTGACGGCCCATCCAGACAGCCTCTGGTGGACGGCCTCTTTCGACAGGGCTCGGCAGGTACTCGTGGACTACCACGTGGACTACCACACATCGACAATAGCCTCATGCCAGACAGAGTCGTCCGAGCCGAACTTGAAGTGGGAGGACTACGCCCAACGCCCCGACGGATGGCGGATCACGTCCACGCTGCGTGGACAGTATTCGTGCCTCGACGCAGCGATCGGGCGGGGCGTTGGAGAGTGGATGTCAAGCTCCGCTTACCCCCGCTTCGAGGCCGAGATCGACGAGTCCGCGCGAGTGCTGGAAATCGTCGGCCCCGCCGACTGGCACGCGCTTTGCGTCGCCCACCCTCGCACGAATCGGCACCCTAACAGCCCGGCTGGAGTCGGGACGCTCGTGCCGGACTGGACGAGCGTCGCCACGCAGTGGGACGGCGTCCACCTGACGTTCATGGCGCTCTTGACCGCGCCCTTCGTTCGCCACAGCTCGACGGCCGGCACGACAATGCTGTGGTCGTGGGACACGGAGGGCGTCTGGTGGCTTCCGGGAGGATTCCTCCGCGCGGGCCGACCGCTTGCCACCCTAGGCCGCCGCGTAAGCGAGTTCGATTTCATTTCCCCGCTGATAGGTATCGGGCTGTGAAGTCCGGCTAACGTCGGGTCCATGGAACCTCACCTTTGATAAGGAGGCGTCACTGTTCCTGAACATGGTCTCGCTGGCGACCTTCGGCGGCACGGGATGGGAGCTTACGTCCCAAACTAGCGCCGCCCGCCCTTGCGCCGCAGGATCCCGTCTGCCGCCGTCTTCTCGAAATGCCGTATCGCATCCGTGGTACTGACCATCATCCGCTATCCCTGAGATTGTAGAACGGATTGCACCCGAAGCGATTACGGTATCCAGCGAGGGATCGGTTTTCCCACTTTTTTGCACCGTCGCGAGACATCGGTTTAGTCTTCACATTCAGATAGTCGAATATCTTGCCATCCGACTTGTGCGCGGATTCTCTCGCTTGCGGGTTATTCGTGATCCCAATATATAGCACTCGGCTACCGTGACACACTAACTTACCGCGAGTGCAATCATGGCCACACTTACGACTGCGTGTCACTCGGCTTCTTTGACATATCAACGTGTAGCCAACTGTATTCCTCCCGCGTCTAAAAACTGACCGTAGACACCAACGAACCCATTCGATAACGACCGGGGTGACTATAATAACGACCCGAATAACTGCCATGAACACAGACTGTAGACACCAATAGACACCTCTGATAATGGTCGGAGTGACTACAACAATGAACCGCGTGATTGCCCCGAAAACTGACCATAGAAACTGGAGAATCCTAATAATCACAATTGGAATGACCGCTTCGAATGGCTTAGTAGGGAGGTAATTGGTTCCCCAATCACCAGCACGACCAACACAATAGCAGACGTCGAACCTGGGGCACAGCTACTCATACTTTGCGTAAGGCTTGACCTGCTCAGGTCTCGCGCGCCCGAGAACGCGCATCGACAGTCCCAGAAAAGCGCCTCGCGCCGTCCGCTAAGGTTGCTGAAACGAGGCATGGGAGCCTCCTTCCTCTAAGAAAGGTCTGAAAGTGGCCGGGGACGTTACCCCCATCCGTTCGATGACCCCTTCGACAAGCTCAGGGCGAACGGATGGGGGGTCGATGCCGGCAGTGACGCGCTACTTGTTCAGAGGATCCCTAAGTGAGCGCCATTGCTCACCTCGCGGCAACCTACTTCGAGTCTCTGCGAGCGTTAAAAATTGTTGCCTTAGCGCCAATCGCGCGGAACAATGCCAACTCCGGTCAACGAGCGGCCCTCGCGCTGGGGAGGCCGTGAGGGCCGTTCCCCGACCGGGTCCCGGCTTAGGCGTTCGTCGCCGCGGGTTCCGGCGAGGCTTCGGCCGTGGCGCCGTTGCCGCCTTCGACCACGGGCGCCGCCTGCTGCACGTCAAACGTGAAGTCGTCGTCGGCCACGTCCACGCGGACGGTGCAGCCGTCATCGCAGCTCTGGTCGAGCAGCAACCGCGCGATGTGGTTTTCCACCTCGCGCTGCAGGGTGCGCCGCAGCGGCCGCGCCCCGTAGTCCGGATTCCAACCGAGGTCGAGCACGCGGTCCTTGGCGGCGGTGGTGAGCTCGACGCCGATCCCCTGCGCGGCCATGCGGCGGCCCAGGTCGGCGGCCATCAGGTCCACGATCTCGCGCAGCTGCGGCTGGGTCAGCGAGTGGAAGATGATGATCTCGTCCACACGGTTGAGGAACTCGGGCCGGAACGTCTTGCGCAGTTCGTTCCGCAGCCGGGTGCGCATGGCGCGGTCGTCGCTCGCGGCCGAGTCCGCCGTATCGCTCTGCCGGAATCCCAGGGCGTTTTCTCGCCGAATGTGCTGGGCGCCGACGTTCGACGTCATGATGATGATGGTGTGGCTGAAGTCCACCACGCGTCCGTGGCCGTCGGTGAGCCGCCCGTCGTCGAGCACCTGCAGCAGGACGTTGAAGATCTCGGGGTGGGCCTTTTCGACCTCGTCGAAGAGCACCACCTGGTACGGCCGGCGCCGGACTTTTTCCGTGAGCTGGGCCGCGTCGTCGTAGCCGACGTATCCGGGCGGCGCCCCGACCAGCCGGCTGACCGCGTGCCGCTCGCCGAACTCCGACATATCGATGCGCAGCATGGCCGATTCGTCGTCGAACATGAACTCGGCCAGCGCGCGCGCCAGCTCGGTCTTGCCCACGCCGGTGGGTCCCAGGAAGAAGAACGAGCCGATGGGACGGCGCGGGTCGGCGATGCCGGCTCGCGAACGCCGGATGGCGTCGGCAACGGCCGTCACCGCCTCCTCCTGATTGACGATGCGATTGTGGAGCGCGGCTTCCATGTCGAGGAGGCGCGCGGCCTCCTCCTCGAACATGCGCGCCACGGGAATGCCGGTGATGTTGGCGACCACGTCGGCGATGTCCTCGCGGCTCACCACGTCGTCCAGGTCCCGCTCGGCCAGCCAGCGCTTGCGCCAGTCCTCGAGCTTGGCGTTGAGCTGCAGCACGTCCGACTTGACGTTGGCGGCGCGCTCGTAGTCGCGGGCCTGCCACGCGTTCTCCTCCGCCTCCTGCAGCTCCTCGATGCGCCTCTCCACGTCCCGCAGCTCGGGCGGCGTGTCGAATATGTCGACCCGGACCTTCGCGGCGGCCTCATCCATCAGGTCGATCGCCTTGTCGGGCAGGTGGCGCTCCGTGAGATAGCGGTCGGAAAGGCGGGCGGCGGCGTCGATCGCCTCGTCGTTGATCTTGAGGTCGTGGTGCTGTTCGTATCGCGGGCGCAATCCCTGCAGCACCGCCACCGTCTCGTCGACCGAGGGCTCCTCCACGTAGACCGGCTGAAACCGCCGCGCCAGCGCCTTGTCGCGCTCGACGTGCGTGCGGAACTCGTCGAGCGTGGTGGCGCCGATGGCTTGCAGCTCACCGCGGGCCAGGGCCGGCTTGAGCATGCTTGATGCGTCGATGGCGCCCTCGGCGGCGCCGGCGCCGACGGCCTGGTGCAGCTCGTCGAAGAACAGGATGATCTCGCCGTCGGACGCGCGGACCTCGTTGATCACGGCCTTGAGCCGTTCCTCGAATTCGCCGCGGAATTTCGAGCCGGCGACCATGGCGCCCATGTCGATGGCCAGCACGCGGCGGTCGCGCAGGATGCGCGGCACGTCGTTGTGGGCGATGCGCTGGGCGAGGCCCTCGACGATGGCGGTCTTGCCGACGCCCGGCTCGCCGATGAGGGCCGGGTTGTTCTTGGTCCGGCGCGCCAGCACCTGGATCACGCGCTTGATTTCTTGCTCGCGACCGATGACCGGATCGAGCTTGTCGTGCCGCGCGATTTCCGTGAGGTCGGTGCTGTACTTCTCGAGCACCTCGTAGCGGCTCTCGGCCGACGGGCTCGAGGAGCGCTGCGCGCCCCGAACGTCGCGCAGGGCCCCGTAGATGCCCTCCGTATCGACGCCGGTGCGGCGCAGCGCGTGGCCCGCCTCGGAGTTGCGGGAGCGCGCCACGGCCAGCAGCAGGTGTTCGTTGCCCACAAACTCGTCGCTGAGGCGCTCGGCCTCCTCGCGGGCCGCGTTCATCAGCTCGAGGGTCTGGGGCGTCACGAACATCTGGCCCTGGACCACGCCGCTGTTGCCGTCCTCGACCGTGACGCGTGGTTTGTCGGACAGGAGGCGACGGATTTCGCCCCGGATCAGGTCCGGCGAGACGCGCAGGCGCTGGACGATGCGCACCGCGACGCCGTCCGGCGGCTCCAGCAGCGCCAACAGGATGTGCTCGGCGTCAAGCTGGTTGTGCGCGTGCTCCAGCATGATCGACTGGGCGCGCTGGACGGTTTCCTGCGCCTTCTCGGTGAATCGTTCGAAGTTCATCATCGTGGTCGCGACTCCTTGTCCGACGTGCTAGCCGACCAGGCGCTGCAAAGCGCTGCGCAGGCGCTCGATTTCCGCGGTTAAGCGCTCGCGTAGGCGGCGCTCGCGGCGTTCGTATTCCTGCCGCTGGCGCTCATGGCGGTCGCGCATGTTCAGAATTACCTCGACGCCCGCCAGGTTCACGCCCAACTCATTGGTCAGGCGCTGGATCAGCCGCACGCGCTCGATGTCTTCTTGCGAGAAGAGGCGCACGTTGCCCCGGGATCGCCCCGGGGTGACTAGCCCGATGCGCTCGTAGTGGCGCAGCGTCTGCGGATGCACGCGGGTGATCTCGGCCACCACGCCGATGAACACCGCGGGCCGCTCCCGCATGCCGGTGTCCGGTTCGGTGGCGGCGTCGAAGTCGTCGGGGGAACGCACTTAGCTTCGTTGGGGCAGCGGCTGCTCGCCGCGCAGCTCGGCGAGCTCGCGGAACAGCGCTTGCTCGCGGTGTGAGAGATCCTGCGGCAGGCGCACGCGAATGCGCACGAGCATGTCGCCGCGCTGATTTGAACGGGCCTTCGGCAGCCCCTGGCCGCGCAATCGCAGCCGAGCGCCGTCGCGCGTCTCCGGCGGCACCTGCACCGTCAACGTAGGCCCGCTGAGGGTGGAGACGTTGACGTTGGCGCCGAGCATGGCTTCCGAGAGGCCGATGGTCGCCGTGGTGTGCAGGTCCGCGTCGTGGCGTTCGAAGCGCGAGTCGGGCGCCACCGCGACGCGCAGATACAAATCACCGCGCGTGCCGTCCGGCCGGATGTTGCCCTTGCCGGTCACGCGCAGCCGCTGGCCGTCGCGCACCCCTCTGGGAATGGTGACGTCGATGCGCTCCTGGCGCGCGTGGCCATCGGCGTGCGGCGTGCGCAGCATCAGCGAGCGCCGCCCGCCCTCGGCGACTTCGCGCAGGGTGATGTCCAGGCGATCCTCGACGTCCGCGCTGGGCGGCGGGCCCGGACGCTGACCGCCGAACCCCATGCTGCCGAACAGGGACTCGAAGAAATCGCTGAAGCCCGCGCCGCCAAAGCCTCCGGGCGAGGCGCCGGCCGGCGCCCCGGCTCGACGAAACGCCTCTTCAAACGACCCGGTCTGTCGCCAATTCGACCCAAAGCGGTCGTAGCGCTTGCGCTTTTCGGGGTCGCTGAGCACCTGATAGGCCTCGTTGATCTCCTTGAAGCGCGCGTCCGCCTGGGGGTCGCCGGGATTGACGTCGGGGTGGTAGCGACGCGCCAGGCGGCGGAAGGCCCGCTTGAGCTCGTCGTCGCTGGCCCCCCGGCTGACGCCCAGCGTCTTGTAGTAGTCCCGGTATTCCATGGCGTCGCTAGTCGTCGGGCGCCACCGCCACGCGTACGCGGGCGGCGCGCAGCACGAGTTCGCCCCAGAGATAGCCGCGGCTGACCTCGTCCACGATGTGGCCGTCGGGAATGTCGCCGGAGACCGCGGTGGCGACGGCCTCGTGCAGGTTCGGGTCGAAGGCGCCGCCGGAGTCCATGCGGCGCACGCCATATCCGGCCAGCACGTCCCGCAGGCGCGTGAGCGTGAGGTCCACGCCCTCGGCCAGCGCGCGACCGTCGTCTTGCGGCGCGGCCAGCGCCCGCTCCAGGTCGTCGGCGAGGCTTAGCAGGTCCATGAACAGCCGGCGCTTGGCGTCGCGGACCAGATCCTCGGTGGTGCGTTCCAGGCGCTTGCGATAGTTGTCGGTGTCGGCGCGGACGCGCAGCAGCTTGTCGTTGAGCGACTCGATCTCCGCGCGCAGCGCGACGATCTCCTCCGCCCGCCCGCGGTCGGTGGCCGGCGCTTCGTCGTTCACGCCGGGCGTGGACTGGCCGTGATCGGAGGCGCACATGGGCTACTTCTCGTCGGCCGGCTGGGACTCGGCATCCGCGTCGCTCGTCTTGAACTCCGCGTCCACCACGTCGTCGGCCTCGGCGTCGCTTGGGGGCTGCGCGCCGTCGGCGGCGGCGCCGTCGCCCTGGGCTTGCTGCGCCGCGTAGAGCTGCTCGCCCAGCTTCTGGGAGGCGGTTTGCAGCACGGCCACCGCGCCGCGGACCTTGTCCAGGTCCTCGCCCTCGAGCGCCTCGCGCACCGCTTCGATGGCCTGCTCGGCCGCGGCGCAATCGTCCGCGTTGAGCTTGTCGCTGTTGTCCTTGATCAGCCGCTCGGTCTGGTAGGCCAGGCTGTCCGCGTTATTGCGAGTCTCGATCGCCTCGAGCGCCTCCCGATCCGTTTCGGCGTTCTCCTCGGCTTCCTTGACCAGCGCCTCAACCTGCTCGCGCGAGAGGTTGGTGCTCGCCGAGATGGTGATCCGCTGCTCCTTGCCGGTGGCCAGGTCCTTGGCCGACACGTTGACGATGCCGTTGGCGTCGAGATCGAACGTGACCTCGACCTGCGGCACGCCGCGCGGCGCCGCCGGTATGCCCTCCAGCCGGAAGCGGCCCAGCGTGGTGTTGTCTCGCGCCATCGGGCGCTCGCCCTGCAGCACGTGGATGTCCACGGCGGTTTGGCCGTCCTCGGCGGTGGAGAAGATCTCCGACTTGCTGGTTGGAATCGTGGTGTTGCGCTCGATCAAGCTCGTCATCACGCCGCCAAGGGTCTCGACGCCCAGGGACAGCGGCGTCACGTCCAGCAGCACCACGTCGTCCACCTCGCCGGCCAGGACGCCGCCCTGGATGGCCGCGCCAACCGCGACCACCTCGTCCGGGTTGACGCTCTGGTCGGGCTCCTTGCCGCTCAGCCGCGTGACCAGGTCCACGATCGCCGGCATGCGCGTGGACCCGCCGACCAGCACCACGTCGTCGATGGCGCTGGCCTCGATGCCGGCATCCCGCAGCGCTTGCTTGAATGGCGGCACGCAGCGCGCCGTCAGATCCGCGGTCAGGTCCTCGAACTGGGCCCGCGTCAGCGTGTGATCCAGGTGCTTGGGGCCGTGCTGGTCGGCGGTGATGAAGGGCAGGCTGATCTGCGCCTGCGGAACGGTTGACAGCTCCTGCTTGGCCTTCTCCGCGGCCTCGACCAGCCGCTGGAGCGACTGGGGATCCTGGCGCAGGTCGATGCCCTG
>DAOUHO010000046.1:0-1729 GCA_034428595.1 Chloroflexota bacterium
GCGACGGGCGATGGGCAATCGTCATCCCCAGGCGCTGCGCGCCCTCGGCAATCGCCTCGTGGGCTACTTGCATGGCTGCCTGCGCACCCGCACCGCCTACCACGAGGCCACGGCCTGGGACCACCGCCAGCACCACGACGCCCTCGCGGCTTGACACCTTACGCACCTGGGGTGTCTTGTGGGCGCCCGGCTCGCAGCGGCTCCGCGCCACGCACACGCTCTCGGCTGGCGGAGGTGCATGGGAGTCGAACCCACCTAGGACGCTGACCAGCGCCCCACAACGGTTTTGAAGACCGCGAGAGCCACCCGGCCCCTTCCACCTCCACCGCCACGCTAGCAGGTGCACCGGTTCCACGCTGGAGCAAAGGCACACGGCTGTCGTTGCCGGGAAACGCACGTGCGTCCCCCCGTCCGCCTGCGTTCTCACAAGCCGAGGTTGCGCAGCCGCTCGTCAAGATCGCCGCGGATGGCGTCCACATACTCAGCGCCAGTGAAGGATCGGTCGGCCCACAGGCCGGCAGCGGCGTCCAGCGCCTGCAGCTTGTCCGTGGTCGACATGGTTCCAAACGTACGCCGCACGGCGCGCCGGATCAGTTCCGACCGCGAGGCGCCGGTGATACGCACGGCGTTATCAAGAAGCGCAAGCTCCGCGTCGCCGAGATAGACCTGCGTGCGTTTCACAACTGCACGTATACACCATTTGGCGTCACCAGGCGCCAAGTGTCCGGGCGTCGAGCGCGGCGAGGAATTTCAGGGGCGCGGAGCATGCGCCACCGTCCTTAGATTCCTCACTACGTTCGGAATGACTTGTCTATCACTCCTCCGTCGTTCGCCGTCTACGATGACGAGGGCGCGCACATGCTGGTACTGAGAGTCCGGCATCGGAGGGAGGCTTATGGGCCGTGACGAAACTGTCACGCTGTCACAGACGGCGTATGAGGCGCTTCTCGCTCGGAATGAGGATCTCGAGGATCGGCTGGCCGCGATTGAAGCAGACGACGGGAGTCGCATACCCCATTCGGTAGCACTCGCCATCATGCGCGGCGACCGCCCGTTGGCTGCGTTTCGGAAACATCGCGGCCTCACGCTGCGGGCGCTTGCCAAAGAGACGGGGATCGCCGCCAGCTATCTATCCGAAATCGAACGCGGACGCAAACCGGGCTCGGCAGCGTCGCTGGCCCGCATCGCCGCCGCGCTGGACACCACGGTCGACGCCCTGCTGAATGACGTAGCGCCGGAATGAGGCCTTGGCCAGAGTGGCCATAGTCGTGACCCCCAACCGCCCCAACATCCTCTGGTATTGCACCGACCAGCAGCGTTACGACACCGTCGGCGCGCTGGGAAATCCGCACGTCCGCACGCCGAACCTCGACCGCTTCGTGGCGCAGTCGGTCGCGTTCACGCACGCCTACTGCCAGAGCCCCATCTGCACCCCCAGCCGCGCCAGCTTCCTCACCGGCATGTATCCCAGCCGGGTCCGCAACGCGCGCAACGGCAACGCGACCGTGCCGGCCGAGACCGCCGATCGCCTCGTCACTCGCGCGCTGGCCGACGCCGGCTACGACGGTGGGCTGGTGGGCAAGCTGCACCTGGCGGGCGCGGCATCGGTGCAGGAACCGCGCGTGGACGACGGTTACCGCGTGTTCGAGTACAGCCACGCGCCGCGCAACGACTGGCCGCTGGACCAGCACGACTACGCCCTCTGGCTGCAAGACAAGGGCCACGATTC
>DAOUHO010000047.1:0-23359 GCA_034428595.1 Chloroflexota bacterium
CAGCGGGTGAAGTTCGCCACCAGCCCCGATGGACTTCGGTGGTCGAGCCCTCGATACCTCACGCCCGCGCCGCCCGGATGCGGTCCATCCTCGCCGCTGTATGCCCAGCGCACCGACCAGGGCCTGCGCTATATCTCCCGCGGGTTCTGGCGGCGGGACGGCGAGCTGCTGGCCCTGGCGTCGCTGGACGAGGCGGCCGGGTTCTTCGGCCCGAGCCTGGCGCTGCACGCGTTTCGGCTTGGTCCGACGGTCGATTCGTGGGAGCCCGCGGGCATCGTCTGCCGTGACGCCATCAACAACTTTCCCCCGGAGCGCCTGCCCGACGGCCAATGGATGATGTCCCGGCGCCGCCACAACTACCGCGAGGTCGGCGTTGACTTTCTCGTGGGAGGCGTCGACGCGATCGACCGGTGGATATCGGTTCCCGTGCTGGGATCGAACGCCGAGCTGTCGGCGGAAGAGCCGCACTGGTGGGTGCTGCCGAACGGGACTCTGGCGGCGCTGTTTCGGGACGGTCGCCGCAGCGGGTTCCTCTATCGCGCGATTTCCGCGGACGGCGGGCGCACGTGGAGCCGCCCGGTTCGAACCAACTTCCCGGACGCCACGTCCAAGTTCAGCGGGCTGCGGCTGGCCGACGGTCGCTTCGTGCTGGTCTCGAACCCCAATCCGAAGCGGCGTGATCCGCTCGCGATTTCAATCAGCGACGACGGCTTGGTCGTTCACACCATGGCCTACCTGGTGGGCGGACGTTGGGTGGACTACCCGCACGTGATCGAGCACGGCGGCCAGCTCTTCATTGCCTTCGCCGGCGGCAAGCAGACGGTGGAGGTGCTGCGGGTGCGGCTTGCCGATCTCGACGGCTTGCGAAATTCGCCGCTCGAGCCGGATCCGTGATGCCACACGCTGATTCCTCCCGCCCAGACGTGGGTCTCGGACCGGCATTCGTCCAGCGCACCATCGAGATTCCGGGTGCAACACTCGCCCACCACGAGCGCGACGGATGCGGGCCGCCGCTGGTTCTGATTCCGGGGAGCTTCAACGCCGCCGGGGCGCTCAAGGGCATCATCGACCGCCTTGATGCGGCGCTGCACGTGGTGGTGATTGAGCTCCGAGGCCACGGTCGCAGCTGGCCGCCGCCCGTGAACGGCTCAATCGAGCTGTTCGCCCAAGAGGTGCTGCAGGTGCTGGAGCACCTCAAGCTGCGCGCGTTCTTCATCGGTGGCCACAGCATCGGCGGCATGATCGCGCTTGAGATGGCACGGGTGCGACCGCAGATCCTGGAAGGCGTAATTTCGATCGAGGGCTGGACCAATCATCACGCGCAGCGCGACGCGTTCCGGGACGACACCATGAGCACGCTGTCCCCTGAGCAGCTGGCGCAGCGGGAGCAGCTGCGCCAGGAGGTCCTGCACCGCTGGACCGAATCGCAACGGCGCGACTTTGCCGCCATCTGGCGAACGTGGGACGGGTACGACGTCCTCGAGCAGACCGACCTGCCGATCCTCGAGCTCTACGGCGACCGGGGGCGCGAGCCGGCGACGCATGAACAGCTGCACATCCCGCGGCGTGACAACATCGAGCTGCGCTGGCTGGCGGGGGCTTCGCACTCGTTGCCGCTGGAATGCCCGCGCGAGGTCGCACGGCTAATCACCGACTTCATGCAGAGATCCTGATTCGGCCACGGGTGACCGCGGTTTCGCCCAAGCGCGCCGCTTAGCGATAGGCTGCGGCGCGAACGTGATCCTTGACGCTCCGGCTGATCGGCCGTGCGTCACGGGGCGACTGGCGCGGCCAACGTGGGAAAGGGCAACACCATGACGGGCAAGGTGGCATTCGTGAGCGGCGGCGCGGGCGGTCTGGGGGCCGCGATCTGCCGGCGTTTCGTGCGCGACGGCGCGGCGGTCGCAATCGCCGACATTGACCGCGCGCGCAGCGAGGCGCTCACGGACGAGATTGTTGAGAGCGGCGGGCGGGCCCTGCCCGTGGCGCTCGACTCCGCCTCCAGCGCCTCCGTTCAGCAGGCCGTCGCTGAGGTCGTCGACCACTTTGGCCGCTGCGATTTCCTGGTCCACGGCGCCGGCAACACCGCCATTGCCCCGCTGCTCGAGCTGGCCGAGGAGGACTGGCGCTCGGTCCTGGACACGCATCTCACCGGCGGCTTTCTGCTCTGTCAGGCCATCGGACGCCAGCTTGTCCGGCAGAGCGAGGGTGGACGCGTGGTGCTGATCTCGTCGGTGGGCGCCATGGTGCCCGTGCCCGATCGTGGCGCGTACAGTCCCGCCAAGGCCGGGTTGATTGCGCTGGCCCAAATGCTGTCCATCGAGTGGGCGCCCTACGACATCAATGTGAACGCGATTTGTCCCGGCGTCACGCAAACGCCGATGGTGCAGGAGATCTACAGGCGCCGCCCGGAGCTGCGGGAGCAGCGCATTCGACGCTTCCCCAAGAAGCGCGAAGCGGTGCCGGAGGAGATTGCCGACCTTGCGCTGTTCCTCTGCGGCGATGGATCGACCTACATCAGCGGCACCGCCATCACCATCGATGGCGGATTTATCAACGCCGGCTTCATGCCCGAGGACGAGTAACCGGTGACCGGCCGCCATGCGGCAGTCGTGCGACGTCTGGCCGATGAGGCGTTCAACGGCCGGAACTGGGAGGTGTTCGACGAGTTGCACGATCCGTCGGGCCTCGTGCACCGCGCGGGCGAGAGTGTGACGCCCGCCGCGATCAAGGCCGTGCATCGCGACCGCTTGCAGGCCTTTCCGGACCTGCGCTGGACCGTCGAGCAGCAGTTCGAGGACGGCGAATTCGTGACCACTCACGCCTCGTGGCGCGGGACGCACCTGGGGACCTATCTCGGCATCCAGGCCACGGGCGAGACGGTGAACGGTGAGGTGATCGCCATCCGGCGCATCGTGGACGGGCGCATCGTTGAGACATGGGCGGTGGCCGACACCCTGCGCGTGCTGGAGCAGATCGGCGGTCGGGTCTCGCAGCGATAGTCACGTCCGCGGCAGTCGAGCCCGGTCGCCATTGCGCCGGAATCGGAAGGCCTCTACTCCTTGCGCGCGGCCTCCCACTCGCGGCGCAGGATGCTGCACATGACCTGGTCTGTCGCCGTGTCGTGGATGACGACGTATTGGCGCAGCACGCCCTCGGGAGTCATCCCGGCCTTTTCCATGACCCGCAGCGAGGCCGGGTTCTTGGGGTTGGCGTCGGCCTGAATGCGGTTGACGTCCGGATGCGAGGTGAAGGCGGCGTCGATGACGGCGCGCACGGCCTCCGTCATATACCCCTTGCCCCAATGCGCCGGCGCGAGGCCGTAGTAGAGATCGATGCGCCCGTGACCGGCGTACAGCGTCATTCCGACGTGCCCGATGGCGTCGCCACGCAGGTCCACGGCCCACATCGCCGAGCGCGTCCAGTCGCACAGCATGCGCGACGCGACGCTGCGCTCGGCGTCCAATCGGCGATATGTTTGTGGAAGGCCTAGGAACTCGGCGTAGGCCCCGTCCGATTCATATGCCAGCACGGCGTCCACGTCCGACAGTCTGAACGGACGGAGCGCGAGACGCCGCGTGCCAATGGTGCGCCAAAATCCGGTCCCTCCCGACGGCCTGGTCATGCGCTGCGCATGCCGTTGGCTGCGCGGCGAAGCCTACGGGTTGGGGACCTCGAACTGGAAGCCCTCGATATCGATGAGCAGGTCAACCAGGTTCGGATCGACATCGAACACCACGGCGACCGTAGCCGACTTCCCATTGGGCACGCTCTCGACGAGGAACAGCGGTCGGCCTTCCGTCGCCGTCGTGGCCATGCCGATGAGCGCATTGACGCCCGGGGAGTCCACGGCGATCTCGCTGCCGTCCGGCGCGATCAGCACGATGTTGGCCTTGGAGACGACGAT
Organism: Chloroflexota bacterium; assembly: GCA_034428595.1. Taxonomy (GTDB): domain Bacteria; phylum Chloroflexota; class UBA11872; order UBA11872; family UBA11872; genus JAJECS01. The sequence goes on from DAOUHO010000047.1 coordinate 3,908, forward strand.
GTTCCCGCTGTCGTTGGTGTTGTTGAACGTGATGGTCACGATCTGGAACAAGCCGTTCTTGGGCCTGAACGGTGAGCCGTGAACCTGCGTCAGCTGCTCGAACTGCTGCACCGAATCCAGTACGACCTCGAGCCCGTCCTCTCCGAGCAGCGCATCGCCGACCGTGGGAAGGCCGGTGCGCGACTCGGCTATTTGCTCCACGGCTTCGATGCGCGCGCGGCCTCGGTTTTCGGTCGTGTCGAGCGAGCTTCCGGCGCGGGTGTCGCGGACATCGGCTTCCGGCGTGGCTTCGGCGTCGGCGTCCGCTTCGGTCTCGGCCTCCGCAACTGCCACGCCATCGAGATTGACCTCAGGCATCGCAAATTCGAGGCCCTCGACGTCGACCTTGGTGATCGTGTCGTCTTCCCTGACGTCGAACGTCACCGACACCACAATCGATTTGTCCACCGGTACCGATTCCGCCAAAAACAGCGGCCGGCTTTCGAAGGAAAGCGCGGGTGCGCGAATGAGCGCGTCAAGTGAGTTCGCATCGACGACGATGCGGGAGCCGTCCTCCTTCACCAACCAGATGTTGGTGTTTTGCACGGTGGTTGGGTCGGAACTGTTGTTCTCGAACTCCAGGGTGACGATCCGGAAGTAGTCTTTGCGGGGATCGACCGGATCGCCTTGGAGTTGCGGCAACGCCGAAAAATCATCAACCGCAAGCAGCGTTACCGCGAGTTCGTCTTTCGATACCAGGGTGTCGCCAACGCCTGGGAGGCCGATTGTCTCGGCGTCGTCCGTCGCCGATGTCGACTCCGTAGTCGTCGATGTATCCGTCGGCGCCCGCGTGCGGACCTGGACCGCCTCGCGCTGAGGTCGCGCCGCCTCGGCGCTGGCCTGCATCGCGTCTTCGTTCGGGTTGAGCGTGACCCGAAGAATCAAGAGTCCCAGGGCGACCACAATGAGGGTCGCGACGAGGGCCTGAATCGGGCCCGGAAGGCGACGAACATTGGTTGCAATGGCAGCCACGGCACGCGGCTCCTATTCCTGCGTACGACTCTCGGCGAGATCGGCGGCGGTGCGCCGCAGACCGGCTCGACTAACCATCTATCGTGACGGCCGCCGCCACGTCGGTCAAGTAGTGAATGCTACCGCTGGGTCGCCATCTGGCGCCTACGTGTTAGACACCGGTGCGGGCGCCGCCGCGGGTGCGACCTCGGCAACTGCGTCCCGCAGTTGCCGCAGCACGTCAGTCAGCGCTTCGGTCAGCGCCTGTATCTGGTCGACGGACGTCGCGGTGGACACCGTCATCATGGATGCCGCCTTGAAGCCGCGGTTCAACAGCTCGAGGACGATCAGCTCCATGATCTCCCCCGCGTATGCGCCGGCCAATGGAACGTCGACGCCAATCACTGATGCGATCTGCGTGACGTCCAACGCGACGCCGGCCCGTTGCGAGGCTTCGACCAAACCCTGGCCGAGCGCCTCGCCACGCTCCGCCAGAAGCTTGAACGCCGGTGCGTCGAGCAGCCGCATGGCCGCGAGGCCCGCGGCCATGGTGGCCGGGTTGCCGTTGAAGGTGCCCGCATGCGGCAGGACCGGCGGCTGTCGGTCGGCAAAGATCTCCATCACGTCCGCCCGACCGCCGAAGCCGCCAACGGGCAACCCGCCGCCGATGATCTTGCCCATCGCCGTGAGGTCCGGCAGTACGCCGAAAAACTCCTGACCACCGCCGCGCGCCAGGCGCAGCGTGATGACTTCGTCGAACACCAGCAGGGCGCCGTGCGCATCCGCGGCATCGCGCAGAGCCTTCAGATAGCCTGGCGACGGCGCGCGCAGGCCACCTTGGGTCTGGGCCGGGTTGACCACGATGGCGGCCACCTGCCCAGGATGGGTTTCGAGCAGCCACTCCACGATCTCCGCGTCGTCGAACGGCGCAATCAGCACGTTGTCCACGGCGTTGCTGGGCACGCCCCGCGACACCGGCGCTCCCGGACCGCCCCAACCGTCTGCCCCCTGGTGAATCTCCACACCCTCATAGGTGCCGTGATAGGCCAGGTCCATCTTGATGATCAGGTCGCGATCGGTGAAGGCCCGCGCGGCCTTGATCGCCTGCATGTTCGCCTCGGTGCCCGACGCGCAGAAACGCACCTGATCGAGCGACGGCACCCGCGCGCACAGAATCTCGGCGAGCTCCACCTGGCCGGCGTTGGGCGCGTTCCATGCGGTGCCTTCTGCCACGCGGCGCTGCACGGCCGCCACGATGTCGGGATGGGCGTGGCCGTGGATCACCGAGGTGGAGTTGAAGGTGAAGTCCACCAGCTGATTGCCGTCAACGTCGGTCAAAGTCGAGCCCAAGCCCGAGGCGATATACGTCGGGTAGGGCGCAAACCAGGTCGCCGTGCGCGACTCGCCGCCGGGCAGCGACTGCAGCGCTCGTTCGTGCAACGCCCGCGACTCGGGCGTGCGCGCGCGATAGCGGGCTTCTATGCTGCGGCGGGCATCCACCAGGGCTTCGACCGGAGGCATCGCATGCTCCCTAGGCACCGTTGGGCGGTATCGAATTCGGCGTCGGGCGATCCGACCGCGAATCAGCCCGGATTATGGCAGCCGGAGCTTGCCCATGATTGACGTGCTGGCCACCGGCCTGGTCTATCGGAATCCGGAACCGGAGCGTCGCGCCGTCCACGCCTGGCATCCGTCGATCGTCGTGCTCGACGACGGCGAGCTATTCGCCAGCTTCGATCTCGCCTCGGGCGTAGAGGCGCTCGACTACCAGACCTACAAGGCCCGCTCGCCCGACGGCGGCGTGACCTGGTCGGCGCCCGAGCTGCTGGTCGAAAGCTCCACGACCCGACCGACCACCGGCGGCATCCGCGTGAGCCAGCTGCGCGACGGCACGCTGGTCGGCATCGGCGGCCGCACCTACCGCGACGTCCACGGCGGACAGGTCGTCAATCGCGAGAACCTCGGCCACGCGCCCATGGACATCATCACCGCGCACAGCTCCGACCGCGGCCACACCTGGAGCAAGCCCGAGATCCTCGAGGCTCCCGTGTGGAGTCCGGCGTGGGAGGTCTGTCACCACATCGTGGAGCTGGCCGACGGCCGCTGGCTGGCGCCCATGGCCCCCTGGCGCGGCTGGGACGGCGAGGAGCCGATCGGGGCCATGGCGCTGGCATTCGTGTCCTACAACCGCGGTCGGACCTGGCCCGAACACCTGGTGCTGATCGACGAGACCAACCGAGGCATCTATTCGTGGGAGGTCTCGCTGCGGCAGCTGAGCGACGGCCGGCTGCTGGCCACCGCCTGGGCCTTCGACTCCGCCACCGGCGGCACCGAGCCCAATCCGTACGCCGTCTCAACCGACGGCCGGACGTTTTCCGAGCCGCAGTCCACCGAGATCCACGGGCAGACGGGCAAGCTGCTGGTGCTTCCCGACGACCGAATCCTTTTCGTCTACCGGCACAACAAACTGCCGGGCCTGTGGGCCAATCTCTCGCGCCTGAAGGGCGACGACTGGGTCAATTTGGCCGAAGCTCCCCTGTGGGAGGGCGCCTCCTCCAGCATGACCGGCGCCACGGAGAGCAGCGGGCAGGAGCTGGTCGACCTTCCCTTCGGATTCCCGAGCCTGGCGCTGCTTCCCGACGGCGATGTCTACGTGGCCTTCTGGTGCGAAGAGGACGAGGTCTACAACATCCGCTGGTATCGCTTGCGGATCTCCTGAGCGCCGCCTGACCGAGGAGCGGCTGGCCCTAGCCGGCGCCTGCCGCCGACGGGGCGGCGAACTCGGGCATCACGTCCTGCGCGAACCACTCGATATCGGCTCGCATGGCCGACGGCGGCACGCCCAGCGATCCGGTCTGAATGAAGACGCGGCGCAGGCCGGGCAGGCGTTCGAGCAATCCGCTCAGATGGTCGCGCACATGGTCGGGCGTACCGCACACCCAGGTGCCCTCGGCGTCCAGGTCGTGAATCGTGGGGAGCACCGCGTCATAGGCCGCCTCGCCCTGGGCCGTGGCCCGAATCTGGTCGTCGCTGAGCTGCGGATAGCGGCCCAGCGGCGCGAGCCCCTTGAGATGCTCCTCGCACCACGGGGTCGCCTCGCGCAGTGCGCCCTCGCGGCTGTCCGCGATGTGTATCTGGAATCCGACCGCCAGGTCCTCGCCAAGCTGCGTCTCGCGGCCCGTCCGTGCGAGAGCGTCGCGATAGACCGCCGCCGCCTGCTCGGCTCGACCGCCCGGCGCCGTGCCTCCCGCGATCACGCCCTTGATGCCATGCCGCGCCATGAAGTCCAGCCCGCGCCGCTTGGTGCTGGTGATGGGTTGCCAGACTTCAACCGGTAGGTGCGCCGGTCGCGGAACGAGCGTTATGTCAACAAGTTCGTCGAACATATGCGGTACGTCGGCGGGCACTCGATAGGCCGCGCCCGCGTGGGCGAACTCGGGCTGGTGCCAGGCCTTGAGCATGATCTCCACCTGCTCCTCGAACAGGTCGCGATTGGCCGCGTCGTCGAGCAGCGGCCCGCCCAGGGACTCCACCTCCCGCGCGACGTAGCCGCGTCCGATGCCGAAGCGCAGCCGCCCGCCGGTGAGCACGTCGACCATCGCGTAGTCCTCGGCCAGCCGCACCGGGTGCCAGGCGGTGACCGTGTTGAAGAACGCGCCGAACTTGAGCCGCTCGGTGTGGTGCGCCAGATGCAGACTCAGCAGCGGAACGTTGCCGATGCAGCCATAGCCCTCGCGCTGAAAGTGGTGCTCGGCCAGCCAGAGCGTGTCGTACCCCGTGCGCTCCATCAGCTCGGCGAAGCGCAGGGCCTCGTCATAGACCGTTGCCAGATGCGCGTCGCTCATTCGCCGCGTGTGCGCCGGCGGCCCTCGAAACCCAGGATTCGGCATCTCAACGTGGCCGCCGTAGAAGGCGTCGATGGCCAGCGTCATGCGGCTCCCTTGCACATTCGTACGCAGCTTCCATTGCGAGCTTGTCGACCCTGGGACCGTAGCGCGACCGCGCGGCCGCTGTCGACGCGCCGGGCGTGCGGCTAAGCTGGCCGCCGATGACGACCAGCATCTCGCCGACCGATATGCGCTCTCGCTTGGAGTCGTACGCCGACGCCAAGCGACGCGGCATCGATTGGTTGCTGCGGCATATGCATCCCGACGGCTCCGTCGGCGACCCGTCGCATGGCTTCAGGTTCTACCGCGTGCCGTGGACATTCACCGTGGCCGGCGAGACCGCGGCGGCCGCGGCGCTGTGCGGCTGGATCCGCCGCCACATGTTCACTCCGGAGGGTGATTTCGATCGCGGCCGGCGGGTGCTGACCGACGCCTACGCCTATCGCAACGCCACGCTGGTCTACGGCGCGCACATGGCGCGGCAGTTCGACCTGAGCAGCCGCGGGCTTGACTTCGTCCTCACCATGCAGGACCCGCAATCGGGCGGGTTCACCAACGACCTGGATGCCGACGGCACGCCCGGCGACGTGATGGACATTCCCTACGCCTGCGGCTGCGGCCTGGCGTGCATCGCGCTGGGGCGCCTTGACGAAGCGCGGGCGGTCCACGGCTTCCTGGAGCGGATTTGGCATGCGCAGCGCGAGTTGCCCGACCGGCTGCACTACGCCTGGTCGCGCGAGCGGCAGGCGCTCGTCACCCCCGAGGCCGGCGAGGAATCGTGGTTCACGGTTGAGTCCCAAGCCGCCCGCAAGCAGCGCTGGACGGTTGGCGGCATTTCCGCGGCCTTCCTCTGCCGCCTGCACCTGGTCGACCTGCAGCCGGGCTATCTGGCGCTCGCGCGGGACTATATGGCATTCTCGATGCAATGCACGCCGCGCCAGTTCGACTTCGCGCAGGTCTGCAAGAGCGGGTGGGGCTCGGCGCTGCTCTATCAGCTCACGGGAGACGCCGAATACCGCGACTGGACGGTGCGAGTGGGCGATTGGTTCGTCGAGACGCAGCAGGCGGACGGCTCGTGGTCCTGGGATCCCCAGGCCACGCTGGGCGAGACCATCGAGCTGACGGCTGAATTCGTGGCGCACATAGACACCATCATCGGCTGCCTGGCAAGCCGCGCATGAACTCGAAGTTCCATAACGCCTCATCTGTCATTCCGGCGGAGGCCGGAATCCAGTCCGGCGGGTCAGCGTGACCGTCAGCCGCGGCGCCGCCTCATCCGTCATTCCGGCGGAGGCCGGAATCCAGTCCGGCGAGTCAACGTGACCGTCAGCCGCGGCGCAGTGCTAGTCGCGCCCCGCCGCATCGAGCCGCGCGACTTCCCGCTCCCTGCAATCGGCGACGACGACGGCGTGCTCCGCGTCGAGCTCGCCGGCATTTGCGGCAGCGACATCCACCACTGGGACGGCCACTCGGCCGTCATCCGCAACGTCCCGGCCCTGCTGGGCCACGAAATCGTGGGGTGCATCGAGCGGGTGGGCGCGGACGCCGCCGCACGCTGGCAGGTGGACATCGGCGACCGCGTAATCGTGGAGGCCAGTTTTGGCTGCGGCCGCTGCGAGTGGTGCCGCCGGGGCTCCTACCAGATGTGCGCCGACGATCAGGGCTACGGCGGTCGCCTATCCGCCGCCAACCCACCCCACCTGTGGGGCGCCTACGGACAGTTCATCTATTTGCCGCCGCGCGCCCGCGTGCATCGCGTGTCGGAGCGAATTTCGCCGGAAGTGGGCGTCGTGATCGGCGCGGTGCTGGCCAACGGCATTCGATGGGTGCAAACGCTGGGCAACGCCGGCATCGGCGACACGGTTGTCGTCTTCGGACCCGGCCCCCAGGGTCAGGCCTGCACCATCGCGGCGCACGCCGCCGGCGCCACCCGAATTATCGTAGTCGGTCTGGCCCGCGATCGCGCCCGGCTCAACTTTGCTCGAGACTTCGGCGCAACCGACACGCTGATCGCCTCGGACTCAACAGTCGACGAGATCGCGGCGCTCACGGAGGGCCGTTTGGCGGACGTCGCGATCGACGTCACAGCCAGTCCCGAGGCGGCCGGACAAGCGGCCTCGGTCGTGCGTTCGCTTGGCACCTTCGTCATGGCCGGGTCGAAAGGCGGCGCGCCCGTCAAGCTGCCCTGGGACCGGCTCGTGGCCCGCGAGGTGCGCGTACTTGGCGTCAATAGCCACGAGACGCAGGCCGTCCGCGCCGCCGTCCAACTCGCCGAATCGGGTCGCTATCCGCTGGAGCGAATGCTCACCCATCGCCTCCCCCTGGCCCAGGCCGCCGAGGGAATCGAGCTCGTCCGCTCGGGCGGGCCTTCCGACGGCGTCGTCAAAGTCGCGCTCGATCCGTGGGCTTGATCCAATAGTGGCTAAAGCTGTAGAGCGCGTAAATCTAAACCGCAGACGCTTCTTGCAACTCTCAGGCGCAAGCCTCGCGGCTTGCGGTCTACACGTCGCCCTTGAACGGCTTGCTCTCGCCGAGACTCCCGACCCCGCCAACGAAGAGCCGGATCTGTGCATCATTGACGGGCGATTCTGCGCAGACACCAGCACAAGAAGAATCGCCAGCGACGAGCCGGATCTGTTGATCATTGACGGCCTGACCGAGGCCGCCAACGACCCAGACGTGCAGCAATACATCCGCACCGGCGCTTGGCCATTCTGGGTTGCGGGCATATTTGTCAACGTTTGGCGTACGAACCTTAACTTCATGTCCGTGCCACCAGACTTGGTCAGCTATTACCGCCAGGCGGGAGTGGCCTCCCGTGACCTGGCGGGCGCGCAATCGATTTGGGAGACGATTCCGCGTCAAGTCCGCATGGGCGGGCCACAAGCATTGCGAGACTTCCACAGCACTCGGGACTGGAGCCACTTCATTCCCCGCAGCCAGGGCGGCGGCGACAGCGCCGCTGAGGGCATCTTCGAGGACCGGATTCTGAACCGGATCAGAGGCCCGAAGCCAATGACTGACGAAGAGATAGCTGCGGCACGAATGGCGCTGCGGACACAAGCAGTGAAGGATGCCATCGGGCAGACTGCGAGAGTAACGGTGTCCGGGGCTCTGGTAGGTTCTGTTACGGCTGGGGTGTTCGCCGTCATGGAGTACGGACTGTCGTATCAAGAAGGCAAAATAGATCGAGCCGAGATTTTTGATCTGGTATGGAAGGAGTCGAGTGCGGGAGTCGCTGTTGGGATCGGCATCACTGGAATCATTGCCGGTTTGGTGATGATCTTCCCAGCGCTGACGGCGGTTATAAGCCCCTTTGTATTGCCATTGGCTTTCGTTAGCTTTGCCCTCGTGGGGTACCAGTTCTACGCCGCAGCCAAGAGTTGGAAGGACGCCGGCTTCGATCCGCTGCTGGGCGCCTGGGTCACATCGAAAGAGATCTCAAAGGAAGCCTGGACAAGATCGGCGACGCTGTTCGAGGAATTTCAGAACGCCGCCGAGAGTGCATGGGCGGAAACAACAGAGGCCGCTCAAAGGGTGATCAATTGGTTTAGAGTCAAGCTCTCGCCAGTCGATACTTGTGACTACTCGCCAGTCGAGATATATGACTACCCGCTAGTCGACATCTATGATTACCGGCCAGTCAAGGTCTGTGACTAATGAGAAGGGATATTGGAGTGACATCAGGCGGTAACGACTCCCACCGCACGATGACCAATCTGCCCTTTTCTAGGCCTACACCTAGCAGGAGAGATTTGAACGCGAGCCGGAACGCATCCTCTCCCTGACCTGGCCTGGCCTGGCCTACGCTGGTTTCGCCGAAAACATCAGCGAGCCGGGACGGTACGCCTTGGTGCAGGCGGGACTCAACAACATCTTCATCGTCCTAGAGCACGATTGGCGGTTGCGCGCCTTTCGCAGCATCTGCCGCCACTCCGCGAGGCAGCCGCCCGGAGCCGCGGACATAAGTCGAGTCCAGCCGGTGGTTCGGGAGGTTCTGGATTCCGGCTTCCGCCGGAATGACGAATCTCCAGCTCCATCGAGCCAGCCCCTACCTCGCGGCCTGCACCGACTCCCTCAGCGCCCGCACGAACCCGTGGGCGTGGTCGGCGTCGCGGTAGGGGTGGAGCGAGAGGCGGATGCGGGCGTGGCCGTTCATGTGGCCGAAGGTGCTGCCCCAGCCGCGTCCTGAAAGCTCGTTGAACACCTGCTCCATGTCCACCGTGTCCGAGGTGAAGTTGATGACGCTGATCAACGGTTTCACCATCAGCCGCAGCTCGTCGATGGCCTCGATGCCCTCGACCACGATGCGCACCGACTCCAGCAGCCGCGCGGTGGAGGCCCGGTAGCCCTCACGCCCCAGGTGCCGCATCACGGCCCAGGCGGTCGCGGCGTGATCGCCGGGCTTGGTGGCGGTGAGCGTGTGGATGAACGTCCAATCCAACGGCACCGCCTCCAGCAGGCTCGCGTCGCGGATCAGGAAGAATCCGGTCGCCACCGGCAGTTGGCCCAGCTTGTGCCCGTCGGTCATGAACGAGCTCACGCCCGGCACGCTGAGGTCAAAGTCGCACAGGTCATGGCCCAGCTCGCGCATGAACGGCAGGATGAAGCCGCCGAACGCCCCATCGACGTGCAAATACAGGTCGTGCTCGAGCGCCAGCTTGGCGAACTCGGGGATCGGATCGAGTTGGCCGAAGTTCCCCTCGGGAGCGGAGCAGATGAGTCCCACGGTGTTGGGCGTGATGGCGCGCCTGACCTCGTCCATGTCGGGCGCCATCCGCTCGTCGACCGGCGTCTCGACCAGGCGGATGCCCAACAGCTCGGCGCCCAGGCGGAAGCTGTAGTGCGCCGAGGTGGGCATCACAATTTCCGGTTCCGACTTGCCGCCCAGGTTGCGCGCCAGCCGCATGGCCGACATGTTGGATTCGGTGCCCCCGCTGGTGATGAAGCCCGTGGCCTCGGGCCGGCCGAGCAGGCTGGCCATCATGCGGATGGCTTCCTTCTCGAAGGCATAGGCGCCGGGGTTCATCTGCCGCGCCCACTCCACGAAGTAGGTGCCCCGGGTCAGCGTCGCCACGCGCTCCGCGATGGGATGCGGCGGCCCGACGTAGGTGATGCCGAAGTTGCGCTCGACGGAGAATGGATCCTCCGCAATCCGCGCGTGCACGTCGCCCAGGACCTCGGATTCGGCCGCCCCCTCCTCGGGAAAGTCCATCGGCGGCGGCATCGGCAGCGGGTCGCGGGGCGTGTGTCGCTCGAACTCCTGGGCCACGGGGCTACTCCTTCCGGCGAGACTCGCCGGCCATCGTGAAGACATCCGGATTGGCCGGCGGATCGGCCAAGGGCTCGGGCGACGCGAACCGCCGCACGACGTTCTCGGTCACGCGCGAAACCGTGTTGTCGTAGTCGTTGTAGGACAGGCACGAGCGCCAGGCAATGGAGCCCACCGAGAACACGCCGCCGCCGTTGGGCGTCTCGAAATAGGTCATGTCGGCGCGAATGAACGGGTGGTGCTCGCCGGGCGTCGGCGGGTCCGACACCGACACGCCGTCAATGCCGCGCGTGTACCAGAGCGCTTCGTCGGCCAGCCCGACGTACTTGTCGGAGTGCCCCAGCGACGATGCCAGCAGCAGCGTGTGCGGCGGTGTGCCGAGGCTGAAGTCGAGCCGATCCATCTCGTAGCCCGCGGCGCCGTGATTGACCACCAGCGACGGAATGTCGCCGATGCGCTCGTCGTCGCCGATGCCCTCGAAGATGAAGGCCGCGCGCGGGTCGTGGCTGTCCGGCTGCCGGACGTAGGGCGAGCCCTTGTCGAATCCCGCCGAGCCGCAGCCGATGCCCACCAGGGCCTGGGGCGGACGGCCGCGATTGCGCCAGGCGCCGCCCAATTCGCCTGTGGTGGCCAGCACTCGCTCGGCCGGCGGATGCTCGAAGGGCCAGCTCGTGCCCCAGCGCCGCACTTCGACCACATGCGGCCGATTCGGGTCGACGGCCGCGACGCCAAAGAAGCCGTTGCCGCCGAGGTACATCAGGCGTCCGCCGTCGTTCAGATAGGTCTCCAGGCCCTCGATCATCGGCGAGGTCCAGTACTCCGGATGCGAGCTCGAAATGATGACGCGGTGCCGCTTGAGCAGGTCCGCGCCCTGGGCGTGGAGGTCGTGGTCGGTGATCACGTCGTATTCCAGGCCGCGGGCCTCCAGCCAATCGATCACGTAGGGGTCCGCCGGAAACCGCGACGGCGCCGACCAGACGCGGTAGCGGTAGGTGGGTCGCATGTTCAGGATGGGCCGGCGCCAGGAGCAGAGCGCCGCGCCCGTCCCGTCGGAGTGAAAATCGTAGAGTCCCGGCATCGGGTTCGCCCGCAGGAATTCGTGCGCCGCGGGATTCAGACTGGGATCCGCGTTCGTGACCCGCTCAGGACTCCAGAAGCCGCCGTCGACGTCGCGGAAATTGGCATAGGTGACGTAGGACACGGTTGACATCAGGACGCCGATCGGGGCTGTTTCGGCATCGTCGGCGGGTCGCACGAAGAAGGTGATGTAGTCCTCGTCGTCGCCCGATCGCACCCAGGCGGCGTAGACGCCGCTGCGCAGGCCGTCCGGCACCGCCAGCTCGAAGTCCGCCTCCCAGCCGGCGTCCTCGAGGTCGTCGTCGTGGAAGTGGATGGCGCCGTATTCGTCGCGCGCGAGGCGGTAGTTCGTCTCGCGCCCGGTGTGGTTGTGCCCGGTGACGCCGCGGGTGGGCATTTGGACGGCGCGGCCGTGGAGGCCGTGCGGACCGACGTCGGTCACTCGGTCGGTGCTGATGTCCTGGCCGAAATCCCAGGCGGCGACGAGCCCCTCAACCGCCAGCGAGTCGCCGCCGCGCGCCAGGGCCTCGACCTCGTCCCCTGAAAGCGCGCGGTCGTAGATGCGCGGCGCGTCGATCTTGCCGTTGAAGTGGGAGTGCGTGAGCACCGTGTCGCCCTCGCGCGACTCCACCGCGGCGGCCATCACCAGCGGCGCGCCTGCTGGCGGCCGCGAGCCGCGCGCCGTCGTCACCGCGACCCCGCGACCGCGCTCGACGGGCCATGGATGTTTGGGGAGCTGGTAGACCGCCAGCCGATTTGAACCGGCGTCATAGGTCATGGCCGCGAGTGTCCACTGATGCTCGACCAACGGCGTGGCGGGACCGACGACCGTCGTGCCTCCCGCGCCGTCTCCAACCTGGCCGATGAGATGGCCGCCGATTCCGATGAACAGGCCGTAGCCGGCGCTGTCAGGCGCTTCGAGACCGTGGCTGACAATGGCTTGCTGGACGCTTCCGGGCTGGTCCACCTCGAACGTTTGGCCATCCGCGGCTTCGAGTGCTTGCTGAACGATGGCCTGCGCCTCCGCCTTCACCGGCATCGTCGGCATGATCCAGACCGTGACCGTGAAGCCGTCGAGCTGGCCCAGCGCGTCGGCATAGGGAATCTGCACGCTGGAGCCGGTGCGGATGGCCTGCTCGCGGCCGGCGTAGTCGCCGCTGAGGGCGGATTCGACCATCGGGGCCTTGAATCCGGGCCCGCGAGGATTGTTGTCGCAGTGCACGATCCGGACGAGATCGGCCCGGTAGCTCGGGTGGGCGCTGCTGACCATGAAGCGCACCGTGTCGCCGGGCGCAACGTGCAGGGGATCGCAATAGCCGACGATCTTCATGCCTCACCGGTCCTTTGCCGCAGGGTGCACCGATTCATCCGCCGAGCGCGACGCCAAGCATGCCGCAGAACGCCCGATCCCGCGTCTTCGACACTCGGATGTGGACGGCCTACGCCACCGACTCCGGTCGGCCGTGCGCGGCTGAAGCATACGCCGCGTGCACCGCGCGCAGCGCCGCCAGGCCGTCGGCGGCCGAGAGTGGCGGCTCGATTTCGCCCAGGCAGGCTCGCAGCGTCTCGGCCACCCACGCGGTATAGGGCGCGCCGCGGTCCTCGTAGAGCGTGCGCCGCACCTTGGCGTCGTCGCCGCGGCCGGAGCACCACACCAACCGCGGCGCCGCGGCCGCATCGGTTTGGAGCCAGCCCCGCGAGCCGTAGATGGTCAGTCCCTGGTGCCCCTTCTCCTCCATGAGGTAGCCGGAAAACAACGACACCAACGCGCCGCCGGACAGCCGCATATTGACCAGGGCCAGGTCTTCGACGTCGATCGGCGCGCCGCCCACCACGCCCGTCAGCGCCTGCACCAGCTCGATGTCGCGGCCCGTGACGTAGCGAATCAGGTCCACGAAGTGAATCCCCAACCAGACCAGATGACCGCCGCCGGCCCTGGCCCGCTCGAAGGTCCAGTCGGGCTCGGTGAGCTCTTGGATGCGGGTCTGGTCCGCCACCTGCGCCGCCCGCACGGCGTACAGCTCGCCGATGCCGCCCTCGGCGATGATGCGTCGAGCGTCGGTCATGTCCGGGCGCATGCGGTTGGCCAGCGCCAGCATCAGCGGCACGCCCTTCTCGTCCGCGAGCCGCGCCAACGGGGCGAAGTCCTCGGGATCCACGCAGGCCGGCTTCTCCGCCATGATCGGGATGCCGGCGTTGAGCAGCGCCTCGATCGCGGGCGGTGAGTTCGCCGCCACCAGCGACACAATGGCCATGTCCGGGCGCACCGCCGCGACCAATTCGTCGACGGTCGTATGCCGGCCCACGAGCTTCGAGCCGATCACGCCGAGCAGGCCGTCGTCGCCGTCGTCGACCACGTGCGCGGCCTCGATCCGCTCCACGTCTCGAATGGCTTCGGCATAGGGCCGCCGATGTTTGGCTTCGGACTCCGTCACGAACGCGACTGTGGCCAAGAGAACTTCTCCTTGCGGGTATCTGCGCCGGGTCTATGCCTCCGGCACGGTCAGCGGCGCGAGCATCTCGTCGGTGATGTAGCGGCCCAGGCCGAACAGCTTGCGATCGGAGTACCAGAGGATGCGCTCGCCCTCGCGCTCCGTCAGGCTCGAGTACATCGACAGCCAGGGCCGGTAGTGTGGCGCCACGCCCACGCCGTCGGTGTCGAACAGCAGCAGCGGTTCGCTGAACCAAAGGGGTTGATGAGCGTTGGGGCGGAACTCGCCCACCGCGAGAAACTGCGGCCGGCGGCTGTCGCTGTTGAGCGGACCGAGTCCGTTGTAGCCCCAGCCGTCGTGGTTCTGCAGCAGCTGGATATAGCGCCCGTCGTGCAGCCGGTAGAGCGGCGTGGGCGAGACCGGGTTCTCCATCGGGGCGCCGCCGTCGCGAAACCGAAGCATCTCGCTCGGCCGCCACGAGTGGCCGTCGTCGGCGGACACCGTGTACCAGATCTGCCCGTTGGGCGTGCGCATGCTGGCGAACAGGCGACCGTCCGGCAGCAGCACCAGGCCCGGCTCCTGGCAGAAGGAGTGTCCGGCGGTGTACTCGGTGTCGAACATGACCGGTGACGAAACGAGATCGTCGCTGTCGGGCAGCCAGGTCAGCTCCAGGTCGTGCGGGTCCGGCTCGTCGTCGATGTTCTCGAAGCGCAGGAACTCAACATGGCAATCGCCCACGCCGCGCGGCGCGCGGGCGGTGGCCGGCGTGCGGCGTCGGACGCGCTCCGACGTCCAGCGGGTGATTCCCACCAGATGCTTGTTGTTGCGATCGCGAATCGGCTTCTGCCACACGATGCACGAGGCGCCGGCCTTGGGATCGGGCAGGTCGAAGCGCGTGTGCCGGAATGGAATCTGCACGCCGCCGTCCACCCACGTGCGGCCGTCGTCGTCCGACACCTTGCATTCCAGAAACGAGCAGGTGTACCCGTCGCCCAGGCCGGTGCTGCGGTTGTAGAAGCAATAGATGCGCCCGTTTTGACTCATGACGGGGAAGCCGAACGACGCGACCTGGCCGGGGTAGCGGCCGGGACCCGCCAGCACGTCGGGACCAGTCCAGGTGCGCCCGCCGTCCTCGCTGCGGCGCACCATGATCGACTCGTCGGCAGCGTGCTCCTGGGTGCAGTAGGTCCAGATGGCCAGCAGCGCGCCCTCGCGGGTGAGGCTGACCAGCACGTGATCCACCGACTCCTGCCACTCCGGCGGCGCCGGCGGCAGGAAGAACGCCAGATCGGGGTTGGTGCGCCGCCAGTCGTCGGAATAGGTCTGGTGCTGGCTCTCGTCAATCATCACCGCGCGCCTCCTTTGTCCGGGCGCCGCCCCCGGCTGTTGAGGTTGAGCCCCGGTCCAGCGGCGAGTGCGGGATCATAGCCCACGTCGGTGGCGGCCTCACCGACGGGCCGCTGCTCGTCTCTCTTGATTCGCGCGTCGCTCGCGTGCCTGCCGCACTTGCGATTCCTTGCGGGCGATACGTGCTTGCGTTTCCTGTTCGGACTGGCGCCGTCCCCGCCACACTTCGGCGAGTCCCCCGTAGAACAGCAGGTAGGCGATCCCCAGCAGCAATACAAACCACTGCTGAAGCGAGAGGATTCGGCGAAACCCGACGAGATTGACCACGACGAGGGCCGACAGGCCCGTGGGTATGCCATACGCCATCCGCACCAGGCCGCTGACGATGATGAACAGCAGCGGCATTTGCGCACCCTCGATGCGCCGCAACGGAATGGCGATCGCGGCGTGCAGCAGACCGCTCAAGAAAGCCCAAGTCCCCGCAAGCCCGACGTAAGCCGCCGCAGGGACGACCGACGTGGGCCACACCACCAGCCAGAACAGGATGCCGGCGATGCCCGCGGCGCCTGCCAGTGCGGCGTCTGCGAGGATCAAGCCACGCGCCGGGCGAAACTCGCGCACGCCCAGCGCCACCAGCAGCGCCAGCGCGCCGTCCGTGAGCGCAAAGATGCCAAAGACAATGGCGGGCGGCGCCAAAAGGTCTTGGGGCCACAGCAGTCCGATCTGGGCGTTGGCGTAGAGCAGCGGCGCCACGGCGCGCACCGCGAGCAGCCACCACCGGGAGCGAGGCACCGCGACCACCGGCACGTCAACCACGGATGCTTGGGTCGTCATTCGAGTTCCTGCCGGTGAGACTGCGGGTAGACTGCGCCATCAGGTCCAGAGGTGCTGGCATGGAAACGCTGACACAGGATCAAGTCGACGCCTTCAACGAGCAGGGCTACCTGCGGCTGGAGAACGTCTTCGACGCCGAAACCGTCGCCCGGCAGTCGGAGGAGTTGGAGCGGCTGATGCAAGAGTGGGCCACGCAGGGTCCGGGTTGGAAAGGGCCATGGCGTCAAGCCTATATGACAGCCGAGGAAGACCAGCGTGCGAGATTAGACATTCTTTCCGATCTCCCCGCCTATTCCGAGGAGTTCTTCCGCGCCGTTACCGACGACAAGCTCGTCGGCGCCGTGGCGGACCTGCTCGGCACCAGCGTCGAGTACCACCACACCGTGCTGCACGCCAAGGGCCCCGAGATGGGCACGCCGTTCCCCATGCACCAGGACTATCCGTTTTACGCCCACGAGGGTCCGGCCTACATCGACGCGCTGCTGCATATCGACGACGCCACGGAGGCCAACGGCTGCCTGAAGTTCCTTCCGGGCAGCCACAAGCTCGGCCCGCTGCCGCACATCGGGCGCGTCGACTCCAAGGATACCCGCCCGCACCTGCCGGTGGACGAATACCGGCTGGCGGACGCCACTACCGTGCCGGCCAACGCCGGCGACGTGGTTTTCATGAGCTACCTGACGATCCACGGCTCGGATCCGAACCGCACCAATCAGTGGCGCCGCCTGGTTCGAACCGGCTATCGCGACCCCCAGAACGTGCAGATCGACGGGCACAACACCGGCGTCAAGGGCCTGATCGTCCGCGGCCAGAAGCGCAACCTGGCGTTCGCGTAACGGTCAGCTCAAACAAGGCTGCGCACAGCGCCGGCCACCGCGGACGAACTAGCGCGACTCGCTTTGCTGGTACTTAGGGTTGATCTTCCGTCCGATGCGTTCGAGCTGATCGACCACGTCGTCCAGCACGGCGTCGTACTCGACGCCCACAGGCAGGTGAACCGGAGCATGCCAAACTTCACTCGGCAACTCTAGCGCGCGACGTATCTCATTGAGGCTGACTGTGTGCCCTTTCATTCGCTCGTCAAAGTGCAGCCACAGCGGTGTATCGCCGCGCTCGGCCCAGAGATTGAAGTCAACCCCAAGCCACACGCTGGCGCCGCACAGCAGAACTCGCCGTCCGTAACCGCCCAGATACGCCGTGAACCGGCCCCTGCGTGTCACCAACCCAGCGTCACGACAACGGGCGGTCACGGCGCTAATCAGACGCCGCAAGCCGAGTACGCGGCGCGGGAATTCCGGCCCGAGTTCCTCTGATCGCAGCGGCAGGAACGCTTCCTCGTCCATCCGGGTGGTGAGGCCGCGCAGTTGACGGATGTCCAATGCCACTGCTGAATCTCCGGCCGCGCTCGCCCGAACAGCCATAGGGCCGAGCAATTCCTCCCAACTGGTGAGCATCAACCGGCATTCACCGACTCCAACGGCAGCGCTTTGCTTACCTGGCGCCTCCGAGATTTCGAACTCTCCCTGCGCCCGTCGCCGCACCTCGGCCCAGAGCGTCTCCGACCTTGCAGCCGGTGCGACAAATAGCAGCGCCGACGGGCCGGTCGCATCGCCTCGAAACAGTCGCTTGAGGTACCCATTCGGCTGCCCCGGCTGGAGTCCGGCCCAGAATTTCGCCTCGATGAGCAGGCGCTCCGCGCCGTGCTCGTCAAAGCCAGCAAGGTCGGGACGCCTCCCCTCCTCGTCGCTGGGCTGAGTCTTCACCATCGCGATAGGATCGACGTCAGCGCCGCCGTCCCGGAGCACGTCCCGCAGGGCGTCCCTGGCCGCCTCGGAGCTGGACAGGATGTACCCGAGGGCCTCGACCGCGATGTCTTCGGTATGGCCCTTGAGCCAGGGAGCAAGGTATGCGAGCAGTGTCGAATCGGCGGCCATGACTTGCGTACTCCTACAAGCGCAACGGTTTCCTACTCGACCGTCGCGCTCCCGAACACCTCGACCAGCTTGTCCCGCACGTTGTCGACGACGTCGGGCGCCGGGTGCGGGTAGGCGTGCCCGAGCAGGTTGTTCGGGTAGAGGCCCTGCAGGTGGATCGCGGCCTTGATCGACGCCAGCCAGTTCTGACTCGCGGCCCAGTGGAGCCAGGGGTCTTCGTATTTGAAGATGAACTCCCAGGCCTCGCCGGTGCGCCCGGCCGCCACGTGGTCGTAGAACTCGTTGGCCAGGCCCGGTCGAAGCGGCGCGATGGGACACAGGTAGGCGGGTGACCCAAGCGGGTACCCGAACATGAAGTTGCGCATCTGCCCGCCGCTGATCACGCCGAAGTCTTCATCCGCGGTGCCGCGCATCAGCTCGTAGTAGTCGTAGAACGGATGCCCGTCGTTCTTGATGCCGATCATGTTGGGTCGCGAGGCCAGCTCGACGGCCCCATCCAGCGGGAAGTTGGGACCGGACAGCAGCAGCAGCGGCACGTCCGCGGCGTCCTGCACCAGATCGAAGTAGCGCACCACCACCTCGCGGCTCAGCGTGAGCCAGCTGCTGAACTGAAGCTTGACGGCGTCGGCGCCCACGCGGTCGGCGTGGACCAAGAACTCGCGCGTGACGGACGGCTTCCAGAGTCCCGTCGAGGCGATGAACACCGCGCGCCCCTGGTTGGCTTCGGCCACGACCGCGGTGAGCCGCCAGATCTCATCGTCACTCAGGCTGGCGAACTCGCTGCTGCCGGCCGTGAGCATGAGGATCGGCACGCCCTCGTCCGCGAGCCAATCCACATAGCGCCCGATCGATGGATAGTCCGGGGTGCCGTCGACGTTGAAGCACAGGTTGATAGGAACGACCGGGCCCTTCATCCGCGCGAGCACTTCTTGTCCGCGACTCATGCCTGCCCCCAAATACCTTGACGCGACTTCCGGCGCGCAGTGTGACACCGGCGTGCTGCTGCGACCAATGACCTCACGTGCGCGCGGAGCGCCCCGCCGCTTCGAATTCAGACCGCGGCCATTCGCGCAACACGTTTCCCAGGAGCACGTAGAGCATGGCAGTGAGGGCCACGACCGCCATGAGAATCACGCTCTGCGCGTAGGCCAGACGGACGACTTCGGGCGCGGCGGCGGCCTCGACGCCGTAGACGAGTCGAGTCACCGCGACAAAGATCGTGTAGAGGATCACGAGGTGCGCCGAATCGCCGTGCCGCATGGCGAACGCCACCGCAAACTGCGCCCCGGCCGTCAACACCGCCCACACGGCAACCAGCCCATAGAACAAGTCGATTGGCATTGGGCGGCCCAGGCCAAACGAGATGCCGGCGGCGATGAGCCCGATCACGATCGACACGGCGGCTTCGAGACGCAGTTGGCGTCGGGCCGGCGCAAAGGCGCGGCTCTTGTCGGCGAGCACCAGCAGCAGCGCACCGTCGGCCAGGGTAAACATGCCGAACATGAACGCGGCGTCGGCACGCTCGGCGGGCTCGATCCACAGTTGCGCGAGCACGGCCCCGCCATACGCGAGGATCAGCACCGCGCGCCCGTAGACCGCGCGCCACGCCCGTGCGGTCTCGGGAAGGCGGCGCTGCGGACTCGGCGCCGGGCGGTCTCGCTGCGGCGGATCGACGGTTC
>DAOUHO010000048.1:0-4663 GCA_034428595.1 Chloroflexota bacterium
TCGGCCAAGCGTCCAACGCTCCACGAGCACCAGAATCAGCGGCGCGGCGACAAAAATCAACAGGATTACCACGCACTTGATGGCGACGATCAGCCATTCCCAGCCGTCCATCGGCTAGCGCTTCGTCACTTGCACGGGAATCCCATTCGGGCCCGTGGGGTCGAGGCGCCGCGGCGGCGCATCCAGAAAGCGATCCGGCAGATTGACGACGCCGCGCGGCACGCGACTCGCGACCAGGGTCTTGAGATTCAGCGCGCCGGTGTGCGATGCCACGCTGATGGGGTCGCCATCGGCCAAGCCGAGGTCCTGGGCGTCCGCGGGATTGAGCTCGGCGACGGCCTCCGGCAGCATCAGGGACAGGCTTGGTGCGTGCCGACCGGTCACGCCGGCGGTATAGAGGTGCTGCTCGGTTGCGAGCGTGAACTCCGCCGCACCGTTGGCCTGGGCCAGCGCGCCGTTCAGGTCGGCGACTGACTCGCCACCCTCGATGTCCGGCATGCGCCAGAGGTCCGCCAGCTCCTCGGAGATTGGCTCGTGCGATCGCCAGCCAAAGTCGTTGCCGAGTGCGGCGGCGAGCCTCGCGATGATTTCCCAGTCCGGGCGGGCATCGCCGACGGGGATGATGGCTGGCGCCACGACGCCGCGCCGACCCTCGAAGTTGGTGAAGTGTCCGCCCTTCTCCGCGAACGAGGCGCCCGGAAGCACCACGTCGGCCACCTCGGCCGTGGGACTCATGAAAATGTCTTGCACGATCAGCAGCTCGAGACTTGCCAGCTGCTCGTGCATGGCGTCTGGGTCTCCGGCGCTGCCGACCAGGTCCTCGCCCATCACGTACAGCGCCTTGGCATCGCCATCCAGGAAGGCGGCCAGTGATGACCCCGGGTCCTGAGGCGTCATCGCGCCGGTCACCGCCTCGACCTCGGCCCGGGCGTCGACATCGGTGACGGGCCGCAGGCCAGGCAGCATGTCGGGTGCCATCCCGGTGAGCAGCGTGCCCACCGTGTTGGCCCGTTCCGCCATCGGAAACAGGCGGACATCCGCATATGCCTGAGCGAGACCGGCCGCCGCTTGTGACAGCTGCTCGACCCGGCCCAGCGTCCAAACTCCGGTGTCCCACACGACGGCGATGGAACCGGCCGCCGCGAGCGCATCACGCATGGCGTGCAGCGACTCGTCGGACGCGCCGGTCACGGCTTCGGGCAGGTCGTCACGTCCCGCCAGCGCGGCCAGCAATGCGGCCTCGCCGCCGGGTCGGACTCGAACGGTTGCCGCGGCATATCGATCCAGGGTGCTGGCCAGCCGCGTGGCCACGAGCAACTGGCGGCCGTTCCGCCGCGCGGCGCGTTTGACGTGCGCGCCGACGACGTTGTGCGTCTGCCCGATATCGGCGCCGATTACCAGAATCACGTCCGACTCGAGCAATTCATTCTGCGATCGCAGCAGGGCCTGGCCGCCCAGCACCGACGCGAGCGCATGGAACGTCTCGTGGAAGCCGCTGGACTGGCTGTAGACGTTGTTGCTGCCGATCACCTCTCGCGTGAATCGCTGCAGGGCGTAGTTGTCTTCGTTGGTGCAGTTCGGCGAGCCCACCGCGCCAATCGCGCTGGGGCCGTCGCGGTCGATCACGCCGCGCAGGGCGCCGCTCACGTAGGAGATAGCCTCACGCCAGGTTGCCGGCTCCAGGCGCCCGTCGCGGCGGATCAGCGGCTGCGTCAGCCGGTCGCCGCTGTTGACATAAGAGTGCCCGAAGAAGCCCTTGGCGCAGAGAATTCCGTTGGCCGGTTCCTCCAGGCCGTTGGTGCGCGTGCGCACGACATCGCCGTGGCGCGACTCCACCAGCAGGGAGCACCCCACCGAGCAGTGCGGGCAGGTCGAGGCGGTCTTGTCGGTTTGCCAGCTTCGCGCCGCGTGCTTGAACGGGCGGCTGAGCAGCGCGCCCACCGGGCACGTCTCGATGCACATGCCGCAGCGTTCGCAGTCCATCTCCTTGTGCTGGGCCGGTGCGATGAAGGTGCCGATGGCTCGATGAACGAAGTCAAGGGCGTAGACGCCGATCTGCTCGTCGCAGATCCGCACACAGCGACCGCACAGGATGCAGCGGTTGTGGTTGATGAGGATGACCTCGTTGAGGATTTCCTCCGGATGAGCCTTCGGCACGGTCTCGTAGGGGCTTTGATGGATTTCCTGGGCAAAGGTTTCGTCTTGCAGCTCGCACGTGCCGGCCTGGTCGCAGTAGGGGCAGTCCAACGGGTGGTGCTGGAGCTGCAGCTCGATCACGTGCTTGCGGATTTCCTTGATCGACTTGCTGTCCGTGACCACGTCCATGCCGGGCGCGGCCTGCATGGTGCAGGAGGCCATGGGCCGCGGCGGCCCGGGCTGAATCTCCACGACGCACATGCGGCAAGCGCCGTAGGGGTCTAGGCGCGGGTCGGTGCATAGCGTCGGGACTTCGACCCCAATGGACTCGCAGGCTTGCAGCACCGTGGAGCCCGCGGGCACCTGGACTTCGATGCCGTCGACCGTCAGGGTGATGAGTTCGTTGCTCACCGGTCCACCTCGCCCAACACGATGTCAATGCTTCCGATCAGCGCCACTGTGTCGGCGATCAGCCCGCCGACCGCCGCATCTTCCATGACGCCGAGATTGACGAACGAGGGCGAGCGCACGTGGCAGCGATAGGGCATGCCGCTGCCGTCGCTCACGAAGTAGTAGCCCAACTCGCCCTTGGGGCCCTCGATCCCGAAGTAGGACTCGCCGACCGGGGGCTGGACCCCGTGCATGACCAATTTGAAGTGATTGATCATGGCTTCCATGTCGAACGGCACGCGCCCCAGGTCCGGCGGAACCAGGTCGGGACGGTCGGCGTTGGATGGGGCGTCCGGCGGCAGGTCTCGGAGATGCTCCATGCACTGCCGCACGATCCGCGTCGCCTGGTACATCTCGTTGAGCCGCACCAGGTATCGCGCGTAGACGTCACCCTCCGGAAACACCGGAATCTCGAAATCGATCATGTCGTAGGCCGCGTAGGGCCGCGCCTTGCGCAGGTCCCAGTCGACGCCCGAGCCCCGCAGGGCAGGACCGGTGAGCCCGTAGCTCAGTGCCTGCTCGGGGGGAATGATCCCCACGCCGCGGGTACGGCTCTGAAAGATCTCGTTGCCGGTGAGGAGGCTGTTGAGCTCGTCGAGGGTGTAGCTGTCGAGAAACGCGTCGACGTTCTCAACCCAGCTCTCGGGGACGTCGTGCGGGCCGGTGCCGCCCACGCGCATGAATGACGTGGTGAGCCGCGCGCCGCAGGCCTGCTCGAAGAGATAGAGGATCTTTTCGCGCTCGCGCAGGGACCACAGGAAGGCCGACATGGCGCCGATGTCCAGCGCGTGTGTGCCGATCCAGATGTGATGCGAGGCCAGCCGGGAAAGCTCGGCCACCGCCGTGCGAATCAGCTTGGCCCGGACCGGGATTTCATCCTCCATGCCCATCAGCTTCTCGATGGCCATGAGGTAGCCCATGTTGTTCGACGGGCCGGCGGTGTAGTCCATGCGGTCGGTCAGCGTGATGCCGCCGCGGTAGTCGTGGGTCTCGATGAGCTTCTCCACGCCGCGGTGCAGGTACCCCACGTCCGGGGTGCACTTGGTGACCGTTTCGCCATCGACCTCGATCAGCAACCGCATCACGCCGTGCGTGCTGGGATGCTGCGGCCCCATGTTGAGCACCATCTGGTTTTCGCTGACCTGCTCGATGTCGCCGAACATGCTGGCGGTGCCGGCTTCGACCGTCATGAGCCCGACGCTCCGGTCTCCGGCTCGTCCCAGAAGTCATCCGGGTCCAGGTGTCCGAACAGATCGTTGCGGTGGGCGTCCTCGGGGAAGGTCGGACCTTCGACCGGATAGTCCTTGCGCAGCGGGTGACCCTCGTAACCGTCGGGCAGGAGCACGCGGCGCGGGTCCGGATGGCCCTCGAAGCGCACGCCGAATAGATCGTGCACCTCGCGCTCCAGCCAGCGCCCGGATTGGTAGGTGTGGGCCAGCGTGGCGACCGAGCCGCCGTCGCCTACGCGCGTCTTCACCCGGAGGAACAAGTTGTTGCTGAGCGAGCGGTACTGATAGACCAGCTCGAACTCGCGCCCGACGTCCGCGGGCCAGTGCACCGCCGTCACGTCGATGAGCTGCTCGAAGCGCAGCGCGTCATCGTCGCGCAGGGCCTGGGCGAGCGGCTCCACGGCGTCCGATGAAATCTCGACGACGGGGTCGCCCCGTACCACGCGGCCGCCTGCACATGCGTCGCCGGCAAGCTCGCGCACGCGGCTGACGATGCCCGCCGCGTCGATCGTGGGTGTCGGCGCCGTGCTGATCACGGGCTAATTCTTCCAGTCCAGGGCGCCCTTGCGCCACGCGTAGACGTACCCGACGCCCAGGATGCCGATGAACACCAACGCTTCGATGAACAAGAAAAGCTGTTCGTCAAGGTTGCTGTAGAGCACGACCCAGGGATAGAGGAACGCCAGCTCGACGTCGAAGATCAGGAACAGCATGGCCACGATGTAGAAACGGACGTTGTGGCGGCCACGCGTGTCGCCGATGGGGGGCATGCCGGACTCGTAGGCTTCGCCCTTCACCTGGTCCTTGCGGCGCGGCTTGAGGGCCATCGTTCCCACGAAGCTGCCGAT
>DAOUHO010000049.1:0-22592 GCA_034428595.1 Chloroflexota bacterium
CGTCGGGCCGTTGTCCGTCACTGCAAGGACTCGTGAGCATGGCTGAACTCCGACCGAACCGCGTCAAGCGCAAGCTCGCCGAGGGTGGGATAGCCACCGTCCCGGCTGGCGCGAATACGCCCGACATGATCGATTTGATGGGGCCGTGGGGGTTCGACGGGTTCTGGATCGAGGCCGAGCACGGGCCGGTTGATTTCGGTGACATCGCCGACCTCACGCGCGCGTGCGATCTCTGGGGCGTGACATCCATCGTGCGCGTCAACCGCGTGGAGCCCGGCATCATCTATCGCACGCTCGATCAGGGGGCGCAGGGCATCGTGGTGCCGCACGTCAACACCGCCGACGAGGCGCGGCAGATCGTCGACGCCGCCAAGTTTGCGCCCATCGGGCATCGCGGCATGTTCGGCTCGCGCCAGGGATACGGCGTGGACGACTACCTGAACCAGGCGAACGACGAGACGCTGATCGTGATCCTGGTCGAGGACATCCGGGCGGTCCAGAACCTGTCCGAGCTGCTCGAGGTCGACCACATCGACGTGTTCTTCGTGGCGCCCTCGGACCTGGGCCAGAGCATGGGGATTCTCGATAACAACTCGCCGGAAGTTCGGGAGGTGACCGAAAAGACGATCCGCCAGATCGTCGCCGCCGGTCGGACGGCGGGCACGCTGGCTTTTTCGGAGTCGGCGGCCCATTGGATCGATGTCGGCGCGCGGTTCCTGCACCCGCCCTGGACGCCCTGGCTGGAGGCCGGGGCGCGGGACTTCCTCAAGAACACGGACCGCGCTTCCTGACCCGGAATGCGTCACGGGCTCTGTAGACGTCTACTCGCAGTTGGAGACCTTTGCGTAGCCAATCCGCTATTCCCGCGAAGAGCTTGCCCCGTACTCGATACGGGGCGGGAATCCAGCGGCAGCTGAACCTGGCACCCCACGAGTAGAGCCTGCCCCGTACTTGATACGGGGGGCGGTTCGCGAACCGCCCTTACGGCTCGATCCGTGGGAAGGGCGTGATGGAGCGCTACGGCACCCGCGCCGTTTCCCACACCGGGTGCAGGGCGTACCAGCTGCGGTAGCCGAAGCCGATCATCTCCGTCAGCGCGTCCGCCATGCGCTGCACACCTTCTTGCACCCCGTCGCTGGATCGGTCGAGGTCGCTCAGGTCGACGCCGCGCCCAAAGACGCCTTCGACGCGGCCGTCGGGCAGGCGCCGGGTGAAGGCGGGCATCAGCGGCGCGCCGCTCATGATGGCGAGCATGGCGGGACCCTTTGGGAGAAGCGCGGTTTCGCCGCACAGTTGCACGGGCACCCCGTCGCCAAAGATCACCCGATCCGCTGCCAAGCCGACGACTTCGTTACGGCGCAGCGCGCGCAGCAATGGACGGGCGGCCTGGCGTTCGTCGTGCACCGCGATCCGCGCCTGCCGTCGGATCATCGCAATGACGCGCCCCAGCCAGTGCGGGCGCATCCGTTCGCCGGCGGAGGATATCGGCGCGTGCCGCCGCCGCAGCTCGCGGGCGGCGATCTCGAAGTTGGCGGCGTGCATGCTCACGATGATCGCGCCCCGCCCGGCATCGAGCGCCGCCGCCAGTTCCGACGAATCGATCTCGACGCGGCGCTGCCGGCGCCACCAATCGGGCCAGATCATGGTGAAGTACTCCGACAGATACCGGCCGTAGCTGGCGTAGACATCCGCGGCCGCCGTGTCCACCTCCTGCGCGGACGCCGACGCACCCATGACCACGGACAAATTGGCGCGCAGTTGCCGCGTTCGGCGCCCTCCTCCGTCATACACGCGGCGCCCCAGCCAGGCGGCGAACGCATCGACGAGGCGGGCGGGCAGAATCGCCAGGAGCAACGTGGCCGCGAGCAGGAGCCCCGACGCCGAGAAGGAGACGAAAGTCCCGATCGACTTCACGGCCTGAGCGAGCACGCGGCGTACGGCGCCCACCCAGTGCTTCGCCGAAAACTGTCCCACCGCTATCACTGCGCCCTCGGGTACCTGCCACGGGCAGTCGGAGTACGGCAACGGCAGAATTTACCAGTCCCGCGCGACCGCATCCGTGAGGCTGGCGCCCAAATGCTCGTGGCAATCGCCCCAACGGGATTCGTCCGTTGCCCCCGGAACGAAGTGCCGCGGGCAAATTCGCCGCGCGGTGTTCGGTCGAAGCGCTTCTGGAGGGGTGGCGGTGTCTTCGATGGACGGCAGACCCACGGCAGCCGGCGGACGCGTGACAAGCGGTCCACGCGCGATACTCTCTCGCCTATGCGCCGCGCGATGAAACCGCAGGACACGTTTGCATTGACCCAACCATGGTTTCCTGAATGCCGGTGACTTGCGCGTTGTGTGAACCGACGCGTGCGTAGACACGACAGCGGTCGTCGGGACGCACCCAAGCGCCAATCGAGTGGTCCTTCGAGCATCTCCCGGATAGCGGGCCTTATCGTCGCGTTCGGCTTCCTGTGCCTGGCATGCGGGGAGGCTGCGGCGCCGCTCGTGGCGGCCACTCCAGCGGCCTCGCCTCCCACATCCGCGCCCACGCCTGCCTCAACGCCGGCGACCGTGACGCGGCTCGTGCCGACACCCACGGTCGAGCCCGCGCCGACGCCTACCCCGGAACCCACGCCGACCGCAATGCCCGAGCCCACGGCGACGCCCTCACCGACTCCAGAGCCCACGCCATCGCCGGAGCCGTCGCCCACACCGGAACCCACGCCCACGCCGGCGGCCACTCAAACGTCCACACCGGAACCAACGGCTTCCCCGGAGCCCACCGCGACCCCGGAGCCCAGCCCGACGCCAGAGCCGACGCCCACTCCCCAGCCCACACCCACGCCCACTCCAACACCCGAACCGACCCCGACCCCGACCCCGACCCCGCTGCCCACTCCTACGCCAACTCCCACGCCGACTCCTACGCCGGAACCCACACCGACCCCGCAACCGACCCCCACGCCCACGCCGGAACCCACGCCAACGCCACAGCCCACACCGACCCCGGTGCCGCAACCAACACCCACGCCCACACCGGAGCCCACGCCCACTCCCACCGCGGCGGCGCCCGATCCGGCTTTGGGGGCATCGCTCGTCCGCGCCATTGGCTGCGAGGCATGCCACAGCGCCGACGGTTCCGACGGCATCGGCCCCACGTGGCAGGGCGTCTATCTGAGCCAGGTCACGCTGGCCGATGGCTCAACGGTCGTTGCCAACGACGCCTACCTGCTGCGGGCGATCGTGGACCCCAACGCGGAAGTCGTCGAGGGATACGAGGCGGGCCTGATGCAGGCCGACCTCGACACGCTGCTCTCGCAAGAAGAGCTGCTGGCGATCGTGGCCTATATCAAGTCGCTCTAGCCGCGGGCGTGCACCAGGAGGCCCGACTCAATCGGGAGGAATTCGGTGAGACGGGGCGAAAAATCAAACGATTCGGACACACCCAGGATCGTTTTTCCCCGAAGCGTGAAGAATCAACTCTATATGGCCCAGAAGGGTCGATGCTCGTACTGCGGCCGTACCCATCGCATCCGCTACCTTGAGATAGACCACAAACACCCGTTGAGTCGGGGCGGCGGCAATGAGATCGGCAACCTGCAACTCCTCTGCACCCCCTGCAACATGCGAAAGGGAATTCAGTCAGATGAGGAGTTTCGACGCCGCTACAAGCGGCTCCTACCCGCCGACGGCGGCATCTCCCATCCCCCCATTCTTCAGGATGACTTCACCGATGAAACCCAGCGCACCAGGGCATCGCGAGAGGTACGGGCCATCTACCATGAGCGCTTCTCTGCATATCGCAGGAGTCAAGGTGGCGGCTGGGGTCTTCTTGTGGCAGCAGCGGCGATTGTCATCATTGCCGCGACAGTTCTAGCTCAGACCTGTTGACGCCCACCCCGACACCACTGCCAACAGTCAGCACTCAGAGACATCCAAAAAATGCCAGACGCTGGGCCGCCGCATGCGGCGAACGACGCACGTCCGGTTCGGAAGAGGACCGACTGAAAGGCGCTCCGCCAACGCGGAGAAACTCGCCGGCGCCCTGCCCGACTACATGTCGCTGATAGGCAGAGTGATTCGCGCGTTGCCGGCGTGCTGCGATTGCAGCGCGGCCAGCAGCACCTCAACGACCTGACGCGAGGTGCGACCGTCCATCGAGGGGCGGCCGCCGTGATGGATCAGCTGCACCATCTCGTCCACGCAGCCGGCGATGTGGCCGAGGGTGTAGTGGGGGCGGGAAAGGGTGCGCTGCTTGAAGTCGCCGCCGTTTTTGACGGTGACGGTGGCGTCGTCCGAGTCACCGATGCGCGCGATGCCGGCGGTGCCCAGGACTTCCAGCGTGAACACCTGCGGCATGGTCTTGCACATGTTCCAGAAGGCGCGCACGCCGTTGTCGAACTCGACGACGACGGACATGGCGGGGTCGGTATCGGGATCATGCCCGCCGTCGCTGGCATAGCGAGGGGGGTAGTTCTCGAACCCAGCTTCGGCGATCGCGTAGACGGCGGTGGGCGTGCCGCCGGCAAACCAGAGGATGGTGTCGAACATGTGGGTGCCGTTGCGGAACAGCATCGCCCGCGGCCCGCCTTGATTCGCCACGATTCGCTGCACGTCGCCGATTTCGCCTGACGCGATCACCTCGGCCAGCTGCACCCACGGGAACATCCAGCGCCGCGTGTGATCCACCAGCATGGGGATGCCCGCGGCCTCGACGGCGGCGATCATGCGGTCGGCGTCGGCCAATGTTGAGGCGATGGGCTTCTCGCAGATGATCCCGCGCACCCCGGCGTCGACCGCGTCAACGACGATCTGCGCGTGCCTATCGTCGGGAGTCGCCACGCTGATCACGTCCAACTGCTCGCGGGCCAGCATTTCGCGGTAGTCGGTGTAGCCGCGCACGTGGGGCAGCGCGTCGCCCCAGGTGCGGTGAAAGTCGTCCAGCTTCTCCGGCACGATGTCGCACACCGCCACGGGTTCGGTGGCGGCGATGTGACGGTAGGCGGCGACGTGGGAGTGGGGCATCTCGACGCCGGTGCCCGGCCCCGGGCCTGGCGCGGGACGATTGGCCCCGATGCCGGTCAGGCCGACCACGCCGGCCCGCAGCGGATTATTCATGAAAGTTCCCATCAGGTAGGCCGGCGGCGATTGTAGGCGCGCGGCCCATGGCGCGCAGCGGGCGGCAATGTTCCGCTACAGCGCGTCGATGGCCGCCAGGATGTCGGCAGACGGAATCAGGTCGTAGATGCCGGTGTAGACATAGCTCCAGGCAACGGTGCCGTCCAGGTCCACCAGAAACGCCGATCCCACCGCCAGGCCGTCGCCGAAGTGGTCAAAGACGCCGTAGGCCTTGGGGACGTCACCCGCCGTGTTGTAGAGCACCGGGAATTGGATGCCAATCCGCTCGATGATTCCGGCGGTGTCTTCGAGCGAGTCGGTGCTGATGGCCAGGATTTCGGCGCCGCGCGATTGAAACTCCTGGTAGTTGTTCTGCAGCTCCACGAGCTGCGTACGGCAAGCCGTTCACCAGAAGGCGCGGTAGAACACCACCACCACCGGTTGCTGGCCCGCGAATGAACTCAGGGTGTACTGCGGGCCCTGGGCGCTCGGCAGCGAGAAGTCGACCGCGGCTGGCCTGGCCGGGGCAGGCGGAGGAGTCGGCGTGGCGGTCGGCTGGGGCGCTGGCGTCGGCGTGGACTCTGGTACCGGCGTGGGAGTCGGCTGCGGCGTCGGAGTGGGTTGCGGTATTGGCGTAGCTCTTGGCGTCGGCGTCGGCGTCGGCGTCGACGCGGCTGTCGGTGTTGGTGCGGGTTCGGGAGTCGGCGCCGGAGAAGGCGTCGGCGTCAATCCCGCGGTCGGCGTAGGTTGCGGCGTCGCGGTCGCCGCGGGAGTCGGAGTCGGGGCTGCCGTTGGCGTGGGCGCCGGCGTGGGCGTAAGTACGGGCGCCAGTGTTGTGGTTGATGTGGGCGTCGGCGCGACGATGACAGCTACGGGAGTCGGCGCGGGAGCGGCGGTTGGGGTCGGCGGAGTGGTGGGCGTTGGCGCCGGTGGCGGCGGAGTTGCGGTTGCCGCGGACGCCGCCTCGGCCGCGGGCTCCGCCGGCGCGGCGGTATCGCCACAGGCAGCCAGGACGACCGCCAAGGCGATGACCGCGATGATCCCGATTCGCACCATGGCCCTCCCGGCAGGTCTCCCTTGGAATCCTACTCCGAGCACCACGTAGTGGTCTTGCGCGGCGGCCGAGGTCTCCGGCGTGCGGGCGGCGCCGCTGCGCTACAGCGCGTCGATGGCCGCCAGGATGTCGGTGGACCTGATCAGGTCGTGAACGCCGCTGTATATCTCACGCCAGGCCAGGTTTCCGTCAAGATCCACCAGGAACGCCGACCCCGTGGCGAGCCCGTCGCCATAGAGATTGAAGATGCCGTAAGCGCGGGGGATATCGCCCTCGAGGTTGTAGAGCACCGGGAACTGAATGCCGATTCGCTCAACGATGCCGGCCGTGTCTTCGAGCGAGTCAGTGCTGATGGCGAGGATTTCCACGCCCCGCGATTCGAACTCCTGGTAGTTGTTTTGCAGCTCCACGAGCTGGGTGCGGCAGGTCGTTCACCAGAAGGCGCGGTAGAACACCACCACCACCGGCTGCTGGCCCGCGAATGAACTCAGGGTGTACTGCGGGCCCTGGGCACTCGGCAGCGAGAAGTCGACGGCGGCCGCCCTCGCCGGCGCCGGCGGCGGGGTCGGCGTGGCGGTCGGCTGGGGAACCGGCGTAGGAGTCGGTTGCGGCGTTGGCGTGGGTTCGGGCGCGGGAGTCGGCGTCGGCTCTGGCGTAGGAGTCGGTTGCGGTGTTGGTGTGGGTTCGGGCGCGGGAGTCGGCGTGGGCTGCGGCGTCGGCGTGGGCTGCGGTGAGGGCGTGGGTGTCGGCTGCGGCGTTGGGGTGGGTTGTGGTGCGGGAGTCGGTGTTGGCGCGGGCGCTGTGGTCGGCGTGGGTTGCGGCGTCGACGTGGGGACGGGCGCCGGCGTCGGCGTCGGCGCCGCTGTTGGGGGCGGCGCTGGAGTGGACGTGGGTGCGGGGGCAGGCGTTGCGGTTGGCGTTGGCGCCGCGGCGACGACTACCGGAGTCGGCGCGGGAGCGGCAGTGGGCGTCGGTGGGCTGGTGGGCGTTGGCGCGGGTGGCGGCGGGGCGGGAGTGTCCGTTGGCGATGTCGGCGGAGTTGCGGTTGCCGCCGGTGCGGCCTCGGCCGCAGATTCCGCGGGCGCGGCGCTATCGCCACAGGCAGCCAGCACGACTGCCAACGCGATGATCGCGATGATCCCGACGCGCACCCGGAATCTCCCTGCGGTTCTTCCCTGAGATTCTACGTCGGAGGCGTGGTCCCGGTTTCCATTTGCGGCCTGTGAGCGGCGAATGAAGGCGATGAGCCGTCCGAACTCCGTTTCCGTCAAATCGTCCCGCGTGCGGGCGGCGCCGTTGCTCTACAGCGCGTCGATGGCCGCCAGGATGTCGGCTGAGGTGATCAGGTCGTGAATGCCGCTGTAGATCGACTTCCAGGCCAGGTTCCCGTCAAGATCGATCAGGAACGCCGACCCCGTGGCGAGACCGTCGCCGTAGAGGTCGAAGATGCCGTATTCCCGGGGGACATTGCCCTCGATGTTGTAGAGCACGGGGAACTGGATGCCGATCCGACTGACAATTCCGGCGGTGTCGTCGAGCGAGTCGGTGCTGATGGCGAGGACTTCCACGCCACGGGATTCAAACTCCTGGTAGTTGTTCTGCAGCTCCACGAGCTGGGTGCGGCAGGTCCCTCACCAGAAGGCGCGGTAGAAGACCACCACCACCGGCTGCTGTCCCGCGAATGAGCTCAGGGTGTATTGCGGGCCCTGGGCGCTCGGGAGCGAGAAGTCGACGGCGGCTGCGCGTGCCGGGGCCGGCGGCGGGGTCGGCGTGGCCGGCGGCTGTTGCGCCGGTGCAGCAGTCGGTTGCGGCGTTGGCGCAGGCGGAGGGGCGGGGGTGTCCGTTGCCGTGGGCGGTGCGGGTGCTTGGGTGGCCGCCGGTGCGGCCTCGGCGGCGGGTTCCGCGGGCGCGGCAGTGTCGCCGCAAGCTGCGAGCACGACGGCCATCACGACAACTGCGATGATCCCGACTCGCGCCATAGCCATCCCCGCAGTTCTTCCCTGAGATTCTACTCCGTGCGCGCCGCCGCGCCTTGTCACTTTTGTCTCAGGAACTGCGGATGAACGTGATGAGCTGACCGATCTGCTCCTCCGTCAGATCGGGGAACGGCGGCATGCCATTCCCGCCCTCGCCGAGCTGCTGGCGGATGCGCTCCTCGGTCAGATCGTCCGGTGTCCGCCCCGCGAGCGCCGGGCCGATGCCGCCGCTCAGGTCCTCGGCATGGCAGACCGTGCAGCCGTTGGCGATGAAGAGTTGATGGCCGGGGGACAGGTCGCTGGCCGGGGGCGGCGGAGTTGGTGGGGGCGGTGTGACCCCGTCAACGGGCGGGGTCGGCGTCTCGATCACGATGGGCGTCGGCGCTGCCATGGTGATCACCGCCTCTGGCGTGCGGGGGGGCGGCGCCGGCGGCAAGTCCGGCGCCGTTCGTCCTAGCGGGACGGTTGCCAGCATCTGAGCCACGACGGGAGCCGGTTCCGGCGTGGGCGCCAAGTCGCTGAAGCTGCTCGATTCGCCGCAGGCCGCCAGGGCGCCAGTGAGGAAAATGCCGCCCAGAAACGCGCAGATTGCGCGCCCAATGCGCGCGGTTCGAAGGGACCCGGTGCCGTGCATAGACGTGCGTTGCTCCGCTGAACGACGCCGCCATTTGCGCGGCGCCGGCGCCATGGTATTACGTCGCGCGGATTGCTTCAGGGCTATTCCTCGTCGCCGCGCAATTGGGCCAAGACCGTCAGGTCCTCGAGGGTCGTGGTGTCGCCCGCGACCTCGCGGCCGGCGGCGATATCGCGCAGCAACCGGCGCATGATCTTGCCGCTGCGCGTCTTGGGCAGCGCATCCGCGAATCGCAGTTGCTTGGGCCGTGCGAAGCGTCCCAGCTTCTCGCCAACGTGCGCCGTCAGCTCCGCGTG
Source organism: Chloroflexota bacterium (assembly GCA_034428595.1). GTDB lineage: Bacteria > Chloroflexota > UBA11872 > UBA11872 > UBA11872 > JAJECS01. The sequence goes on from DAOUHO010000049.1 coordinate 9,067, forward strand.
CATTTCGTCCGAGGTGTCGATGCCGCCCCGCAGCGTGACGAAGGCGGCGATGGCCTCCCCGGTGATGGGGTCCGGCGTGCCGACGACCGCGGACTCGGCCACGGCCGCGTGACTCACCAAGGCGCTCTCGACCTCCGCCGTGCCGATCCGATGCCCCGAGACGTTGAGCGTGTCGTCGACTCGACCGATGATCCAGTAGTAGCCGTCGCTGTCGCGCACGGCTCCGTCGCCGGTCAGATAGCGACCAGGGAACTTGGCCCAATACTGCTCGATGAAACGCTCGGCGTCGCCGTGCTCGCCGGGGTGACCCGGAATGCCCCACCCGTCCTTGTAGATGCCGCGCAGCATCCCCGGCCAGGGCCGATTCAGCACCAGCAGCCCTCGCGTGCCGTCGGGCAGCGCCTCACCCTGCTCGTCGACGATCTGCGGCTCCGTGCCGGGGAACGGCAGCGTGGCCGAGCCGGGCTTTTGCGCAATGGCGCCCGGCAGTGGCGTGATGAGGACGCCGCCGGTCTCCGTCTGCCACCACGTATCCACGATGGGGCAGCGCCCGCCGCCGATCACCCGGTGGTACCACAGCCAGGCGTCGGGATTGATCGGCTCGCCGACGGTCCCCAGCAGCCGCAGGCTGGTGAGGTCGTGCGCGTCGGGATGCTCCTCGCCCCAGCGCACGAAGGTCCGGATGGCCGTTGGGGCTGTGTAGAGCACCGTGACGCCGTATTTCTCCACGATGGCCCAGAATCGGTCCTCTTTCGGCGCGTTGGGGGCGCCCTCGTAGATCACGCTGGTGGCGCCGTTGCCGAGGATTCCGTAGACGATATAGCTGTGCCCCGTGACCCAGCCGATATCGGCGGTGCACCAGTAGATGTCGTCGTCGCGCAGGTCGAAGATCAACTTGGCCGTGGTGGCGGTGTAGACCATGTAGCCGGCCGTCGTGTGCACCACGCCCTTGGGCTTGCCCGTGGTTCCGCTGGTGTACAGGATGTAGAGCGGGTGCTCGGCGGGCAGCTCTTCCGCGGGGCACTCGTCGGACTGCCCGGCGATCGCGTCGTCCCACCAGACATCGCGCCCCTCGACCCAGTTGATGTCGTTCTCGCAGCGCCGCAGCACGACCACCGAGTTGACCGACGGGCAGGAGTCGTCCGCCAGGGCGGCGTCCACGTTGGCTTTCAGCGGGATCACGCGACCGCGCCGCCAGCCGCCGTCCGCGGTGATCACCAGCGAGGCGCCGGCGTCGTTCACCCGGTCGCGAATGGCATCGGCGCTGAACCCGCCGAACACGACGCTGTGGACCAGGCCCAATCGGGCGCACGCCAGCATGGCGACCGGCAGCTCCGGCACCATGGGCATGTACAGCAGCACGCGGTCGCCGCGCTCGAGGCCCAATGCGCGCAGGGCGTTGGCGAACCGCTGCACGTCACGCAGCAGATCGGCGTAGGTGATGACCCGCGTGTCGCCCGGCTCGCCTTCCCAATAGAACGCGACGCGTTCGCCGCGACCGGCGGCCACGTGGCGGTCCACGCAGTTCACGCTGATGTTGGTGGCGCCGTCTACGAACCACTTGGCGAACGGCGGCTCCCACTCGAGCATTTGGGTCCACGGCTTCATCCACTCGAAGCCGTCGGAGATCTCGCGCCAGAAGTCTTCCGGTTCTTCGAGGCTGCGGCGATACAGCTCGCGGTACTGCTCCATCGAGCCTATATGCGCCCGCGCGGCGAAGTCCGCCGGGGGCTCAAAGAGCTGGGACGCCTCGGAAGATTGATGCGAAATCTGGTCGGTTGTCATACGTCATGCCGCCGTGATGGAGAGGCGCCGACAAGAGGCTAGGAGCGCCGCCGAAACCCTGTCAACCGCTGACGGCCTCGCGCGCGTCGCTCGCGGTCGGGCATTATCGGGCCTACACCAACTGGCATCGCTTGAAGGTTGGCATGGCGCACCGTTTTGTCGACGAGGGACATGCGCTCACGCTCGAGGACCGCAGCGGGCGGCTGCATCAGCTGCTGGCGCCGGGGGCGCAGTTCGAGCGCATCGCCAGCGGGCTTGGCTTCACCGAGGGCCCGGTCTGGCGCGGCGACCATCTGCTCTTCAGCGACATCCCGAACGACCGCATCTGCCGCTGGCGTGAGCTTCCCGAGGGCCCCGAGCTCACGACGTATCGCGCGGGCAGCGGCTCAACCAATGGGCTCACCCTGGACCGAAACGGCAACGTGCTGGCCTGCGCCCACACCGCGCGGGCGGTGCTGCGGTTCGACGCCAACGTGCAGCCAGTGCCCATCGCCGCCTATTTCGAGAGTCGGCGACTCAACAGCCCCAACGACCTCGTCGTTCGCCGCAACGGCGACACCTACTTCACCGATCCGCCCTACGGCATCGACCCGCTGGGTCCCGACGCCAAGGAGCAGCCGGTTAACGGCGTCTACCGGCTGTCGCCGGACGGCTCGATGGCGCTGGCGAGCGATCGGTTCGTGCGGCCGAACGGGCTGGCCTTTTCGCCCGATGAATCCGTTCTCTACGTCGGCGACTCGGGCGGACCGCGAGACGTGTGGGCGTTTGACGTGGAGCACGACGGATCGCTGACCGACCCGCGGCAGTTCGTGGACATGGACGCGCATCCGGCGCCGAACAATCCGGACGGCATGAAGTGCGATGCGGAGGGCCGGCTCTGGAGCACGGGACCGGGCGGCGTTTGGGTCGTTGAGCCCGACGGCACGGTGCTGGGGGTGATTGTGACCCCGGCGCGCCCCGCGAATCTAGCCTGGGGCGGGTCCGGGTGGAGCACGCTGTTCGTGACGGCGCAGACGTGCGTTTATCGCATCGCGACGGCGGTGCGCGGGCGGTCGGCGCCCTAACGCCAGGTCCGTTGGCGTCCTAGTCGGCGGCAGGCCGGAGGGAGAGGATGGTGCACGATGCCCCCGCCGCTTCGAGTGCGTGTGCGACCCTACGCGGACCTTGCCCGCTACTTTCCGGGTACCGGCGCGGTGCGGGAGGTTGACGTGCCCGCGGGAGCCACGATCCAGGATCTCCTTGAACGCTACGGCGTCGATGCCGAGCCGCGCCTCACGCTTGGCCTGAACGGCGAGCTGGCGAAGCGCGACGCCGCGCTGGCGTCAGGCGACCTGGTCGACATCCTCGTCCCGATGACAGGCGGCGAGTAGACATGTCACGTTCCCATGGCTCGGTGCGCGGTCGCGTCTTGCGCGTCGATCTCACCACCGGTCGCCTATCGGTCGAGCGGCCCAGGCCGGATTTCATGCGGCTGCACATGGGCGGGCGCAACGTTATTGCCCACACGCTGCTCACGGAAGTCCCTCCCGGCAGCGACGCGTTCGATCCCGCAAATCGCCTCGTGTTCGCGCTCGGCCCGATCACCGGCGTATCCGTTCCCGGCGGCAGCCGGCACAGCGTGGGCGCCAAGTCACCGCTCACCGGCCTCTTCGGTGAATCCGAGGCCGGCGGCTACTGGGGCGCCGAGCTCAAGCGGGCCGGCTGGGACGCGATCATCGTGCAGGGGCGGGCGGCGCATCCGGTATATCTCTGGGTCCACGACGACGAGGTCGAGTTGCGCGACGCCCGGCCGCTATGGGGCAAATTGACCGGGCCGGTGGAAGATCACATCCGGGCGGAACTCGCCGACGCACAGGTGCGCGTGGCCCAGATCGGTCCGGCCGGAGAGAACCTGGTGCGGTTCGCCTGCATCGTCCACGATCTCAACGAGGTGGCCGGCCGCACTGGTCTGGGCGCCGTGATGGGATCGAAGAACCTCAAGGCCATTGCGGTGCGCGGCACGCAGCCCGTGACCGCGGCCGACCCGCCGACGATTGCCGGCGTGGCGCGCTGGGTGGCGCAGGAGACGCTCGCGCCGGGCGAACCGCACCATCGGCTCCACACCTGGGGTACCGGCGCCATGGTCAAGTCGAAGCAGCTCGAGGGTCACCTCGTGGCTCGCAACTTCCGCGATGGCCGGCTGCCGGGCGGCGACCAAGTGGACGCGCTGGCCATCCAGGAGCACACCGATCACGAGATGGATCGCTGCTATGCCTGCTCCGTGCGCTGCAAGAAACGCGTCAAGGTCAGCCGACCGGGCCTCGAGGTCGATCCCAAATACGGCGGCCCCGAGTACGAGACGATGGCGGCCATCGGCCCCAACACCGGCGTCGTCGACGTCATGGCCGTCTGCAAGGGCCATGAGATGCTCAACGCGCTGGGGATGGACAGCATCTCATGCGGCGCGACGATCGCCTGGGCCATGGAGATGGTCGAGCTGGGCCTGATGGATAAGCACCGGCTCAACGGCGAAACGCTGCGATTCGGGTCCGCCGACGACCTCCTGCGCGTGATCGGCAAGATCGCCCGCCGTGAGGGCGTGGGCGACCTCTTGGCCGAGGGCTCGCTGCGGGCGGCGCGCACCCTGGGGGCGGACGCCGAGGCCCGGGTCGTCCACGTCAAGGGGCTCGAGGTGGCCATGCACGATCCCCGCGCGATGCCGGAGATGCGCCGCAACTACCCGGTCACCCCAACCGGCGGCGACCACACCGGCGCCGCCGGCAAGCGATCCGGGCTTCGCAACACCGTGGGCCTGTGCCACTTCCTGCAGTACGACGAGGCCACGACCCTGAGTCTGCTGAACGCGGCCACCGGCTGGGACGTCTCACCGGACGAGCTGCACGCGACCTTCGAGCGCGGCGTCACGATGGCGCGGCTCTTCAACCTGCGCGAAGGGCTGGAGCCGGAAGACGACCGCCTGCCGGACCGCCTGCACGAGCCGCTGCGACACGGGCCGCTGAGCGACCGTCAACTCAGCCGGGATACCGTCAGGGACGAGGTGCGGACCTACTATCGCGACCACGGGTGGCACCCGGTGACCGGGCGCCCATATGCCGACACGATCGAATTCCTTGGCCTTGGTTCGGTTGCCGCGGCGGCGCAAGCCACGATGTTCGTCGCGGAGCGCCGCGAGCCGCTTCCGGCCGGACGGCCGCCCTACGCGCCACAGCCTGAGGAAAACGACGCCCTAGCCGAATAGACGGCGGCTGCGAGCGTTAGTGGTGCACGGTGACCGGCGTGCCGTTCGCACAGAAATCCCACGCCCACTGCGAGTCGTGCAGCCGCATGTTCACGCAACCGGCGCTATACACGCTGCCGAAGGCGTCATGCCAGTAGGCGTAGTGAAACCCGATCCAGCTTTGGGTGAAATATTGGACGTGCAGCACGTTGGGCACGTCGTACGTCTTGACGGTGCTGCCGTTGGAGATCAACCGCGCACGCTCGATCCGCCAGAAGATCTCGAAATCGCCGGGCGGCGTGAAGTCCGGCGGCAACCCAGTTGAGATCAACGCTTGGTAAACCGGTTGGTCATCCGCGAAGAAAGTGGTGACTTGCCGAGTGAGATCGACCTCTGCCCGGCGCTTTGACGGATAGACCGACCGCGTCGGCCAATGCGCGGCGTCGTACGGCGGGGCGACCACCGACTGCCTGACCGGGGCCGTGCTCACACCGCGCAACTCAGCGACGTAGGTGCCCACGGGATCTTGGACCAGGCCCTGCGAGGTATCCCTCCAGATCGAACGGCTGAAGACCTGGCGCAACCCGCTGGTGGTCTCCGCGCCCCAAAGGACCGGGAAGCCAAACGCGAAGACGCCGCCGCCCTCGCGGAACGGTTCCCAAAACACAGGGTGGACGCCTCGCTTCGTCTGTGGAAACCACCACCCGTAATCGTGCGGTTGATCCGCGGACACCTGCTGCAGCGCCCACGCGGTCCCCAGGTTGAGTGGGATGACTCCGAGTGGGTCTCGTGTCCAGGCATCGGTCAGCAGCGCGCCGCGCTCGAAATACTGCAACTGCTCGCGGCCGTAGTTAAGCGGCTCGGTGATCGGCCATCCGATTGCCGACTCGCGGCCGTATTGCAGCCACCAGTCGAGGATCCGGCCGGAAATGTGGTGACCGGTCTCGGTGACGTAGACGGCTTGGGGATTGGGCTCAATTGGTTCTTCGGCGCTGGCCGGCGTCACAAGGCCGCCGGCTGCGACGGCGCCACTGCCGGCCGCTAGTGCAAGCAGCCGGCGTCGCCCTATTCGAGGACCCTGCGGCAAGTCCGTCTACTCCTGCAAACTGCGTGCCCACCGATTTAGGCGGCACCCGACGAAGCCCGGCACGAAATGATAACAACCTCCGCGAGCAGGCTGTTTTCGACTAGAACGGCCGATATGGTCGGGCGCCGCTCTGGTACGCCCCGGCCAGCGAGTCGCGCGTGAAATCCTCGGGCACGCGTCCGTCCGCCACATAGCCGTACAGCGCGGCCTTGAAGATGCCCTCCAGCGCCGTCACGATCGCCAGGGCGAGCCCAACGGTTGCCACCCCAACCGCGATGCCCACCGGAAGGCTGACGGCGGCCACCAAGAGGGCCGGCAGCGCGCCGATCAGCGCGGCGACGAATGCCAGGATGCCGAAGCCGATGTTCGAGGTGACTTGCTCACCCCACGTGCGCTTGAACAGCGAGCCTGAGCTTCGGATCGCGGCAATCGGTCCCAGACCTTCCGCGACCAGGATGGGTACCACGAAGTACGTCAAATACGCCCAAACGCCACCGACCAGCGAGAGCACGATCTGCCCAATCATGTTGTCGCGCGACTGGCTGCGGAGCACCTGGAGGATGAGGCCGACGGTGGCCGAAATGAGCGCCCATCCCAAAATCTGCGGTAGGCGCTTGTTGGCCATGCGCAGACCGTCGCCGACCGTTGGGTCTCCGCCGGCCAGGCGAATCATCGCGGCCCCGATGAGCGCCGAGTTGAAATAGATCACGACGAACGCCAGGAGGAAGTAGGTCACGGCCAGGAGCGCGATGTCCACCTCGGAGGCACCGGTTCCGGACAGGCGGTCCACCGTGCCAAGGCCGGAGCCAACGCCCATCATCAGCCCGGCCAGAATCACCAGGGCCACGGTCGACATCACGGGAAACAGCACCAGCTCCCGGTCCTTCTTCAGGACCGCCCAGCTCATCTTGATGAGCTCCCACGTGCGCCCAATGGTTTGGAACATGTCTCAACCCGCCGTATGCATCAATCCGCTAAGGATAAGGCTTTGGGACCGCCCTAGGCGATAGGGCGGTGCACGCAAAGGGCCCGGGCGACGCGAGCGTCACCCGGGCCAGCCGGCTGGTCTAGGCGGAAGCCGAGACCCCCGACGCTGAATCGCGGCGCAGCCGGTGCGTGACGAGCGCCGCCGCGGCCGCAATCGCCAGCACGAGCACTGCGATCTTCTTCTTCACCGCACACCTCCATCGCGAAGCCGCCTGCCGTGGCGGCCAGCAGTCTCCCCCAAACCTACGTCCACGCGCGGTGCGGCACCGTGGCGAAGGGCACATACGCGCCGGCCGTCCGGGTTGGGGAGACCCGCTACGCTGCGCACGTCGGCGATGCCGTCTGGAGATCGCGATGCGAGTTGGATCCGGTGATTTCACCTACGAGTACGTGGATGGGTGGCTCAAGCTCCCGCCCGACTGGCACCTGGGCTGGATCGGCAGCATTGCCACGGACCGCTTGGGCCGCGTCTACTGCTTCAATCGCGGTACGCGTCCCATGACGGTGCTTGGCCGCGAGGGCGAGGTCATCGGCCACTGGGGCGACGCCGATTTCTGCTACGCCCACGGCGTCTTCATGGACCGCCGCGAGCGGCTCTGGCTGACCGACCAGCTCGCGCATGTGGTGTGGATCTACGGCACCGACGGCGCGCCGAAGGGGCGGCTGGGCTATCCCTACGTCACCAGCGCCTCCGCCGGACTCTTCAATCAGCCCACGAACACCTTTGTCACGGACGACGGAGCCATCTATGTCTCCGATGGCTATGGGGACACCAAGTGCCACCGGTTTGACGCCGCCGGCCGGCACGACCTCACCTGGGGCGAGCCTGGCACCGGCCCGGGGCAATTCGCGCTGCCGCACGGCATATGGGTGCTCTCGGACGACCGGGTGCTGGTGGCCGATCGCGAGAACGACCGCATCCAGGTCTTCGATCCCGACGGGGCGTACATCACCGAATGGGGCGACATTCCGCTGCCATCCGACTTCTACGTTGACGAGGACCGCGGCGCCATCTTCGTCACCGAGCTCAATCGCGGCGTCACGGTCTTCGATTTCGACGGCAAGGTGATCACCCGCTGGGCCCAGGAACGCGTGCCGCCGGACCGGATCGGCGGACCCCACGGCATCTGGGTCGACGATCAGGGCGCGGTGTATGTGGCCGAAGTCGGCGGCGACAGCTACCTGCACAAATGGGTGCCCGCGCGCTAGCGCGCCGGCACCTGGCTCGACCTGCAGAGTTGCCGTGAGGCGCTAGTCTCGGGAGTCGTCCGCTTCAGGGGTTTGCATGTCTGCCGACATACTCGTGCGCAACCTGGTCAAGCACTACCAGGTTGCCGATCGTGAAGGCGGCCTGCGCGCGTCGTTGCGCAGCGTGCTACGGCGTCGCCATCGGTCAGTCCGCGCCGTCGACGACATCAGCTTCGACGTGCAGCCCGGTGAGATCGTCGGATTCCTGGGACCCAACGGCGCCGGGAAAACCACGGCGCTCAAGCTGCTGAGCGGGCTGCTGCATCCGACGGCCGGCGAGGCGACGGTGCTGGGCTTCACGCCGTGGGAGCGCCGGCGCGAGTTCCTGTCGCAGATCACGCTCATCATGGGGCAGCGCCAGCAGCTCTATTGGGACCTGCCGGCCCTCGACACGTTCCTGGTCAACAAGGCGGTGTTTGGCTTGGACGACGCCGCCTACCAGGAGTCGCTCGGCCTGCTCGTCGACTTGCTCGATCTGGATGAGGTGCTCACCAAGCCCGTGCGCCAGCTTTCCCTTGGTGAGCGCATGAAGGCCGAGTTGGCGGCCGGCCTCCTGCACCGTCCGAGGGTCCTGTTTCTCGACGAGCCGACCATTGGGCTCGACGTCACGATGCAGCAGCGCATCCGCGATTTCGTCACGCGCTACAACGCCACCACCGGCGCCACGATTCTGCTCACCAGCCACTACATGGCCGACGTGAACGCGCTGGCCGAGCGTGTGGTGGTGATCGACCACGGGAAGCTGCTCTACGACGGCCCACTCTCCGGTCTGATCGACCGCTATGCCCCGCACAAGACCATCACCTTGCGGCTGGAACGGCCCGTCGACCGCGCGGACGTGACGGTCTATGGCGAGGTCGTCGAGGCCGACGAATTTCAAGTCAGCGTGCGCACCGACAAGGCGCAGGCGGCCTCTGTGACGGCCCGCATGCTGGCGGAGTTGCCGGTGGCCGATCTGAGCGTCGAGGACCCGCCCCTGGAATACGTCATCGACCAGGTCTTCCACCGGCGGGAGTCGTGATGCGCTCCCGCACGCTGGCGGGATTCGCGTCGCTATTGCGAGCGGAGCTGGCGGACCTCTTCCAATACCGCATCGAGATGTTCCTGTACGGCCTCTGGCAAGTGGTCAACCCCATCATCTACCTGGTCATCTGGTCCACCGTTGTCGGCAGCGGAGACATTGCCGGCTACGACCGCGACGACTTCGTCCTCTATTACCTCGTGTTCATGGCCGTCTCGCACCTCACCCTGGCGATCGAGGTCTACACCATGGCGCCGGGCATCCAGACCGGCCGGCTCTCCCCGCACTTGCTGCGCCCGCTGCATCCGTTCTGGCGCGCGGGGGCGCTGAACATTGCCTACAAGGCCGTGAACCTGATGTTCCTCGTACCCATCTGGGTCGGACTGGCGCTGATTCTTCGCCCCGCCTTCGATCCGGATTGGCTCGGGATCGCACTCTTCCTGCCGTCCATGGTCATGGCGGCCTCGATCTCGTTCCTCATCGGCTCGTGCTTCGCCATGTTCGCCTTCTGGACCACGCGCTCGATGTCGTTCTGGGACATCTGGATGAGCTTGACCCTCCTGCTCGGCGGCCAAGTGGCGCCGGTTGCCGTGCTTCCCGGCCTGTTGCAGCAAGCCGCCGTGGTGCTGCCCATGCGCTATACGGTCGGCTTCCCCATCGAGGTGGCGCTGGGACGGGTCCAGGGCGCGGAGCTCGTGACGGGACTGGCGATCCAGGCCGGATGGACGGTTGCCGCGGTGGCGGCCTTTGCCCTGGTCTGGCGAGCCGGCGTCAAACGCTATGCGGCGGTGGGCGCGTGATCGCACGGCTCGCCCGCATCGCGGGCGCCTTCTTTCGCTCGGCGTTGCAGGAAGAATTTGCCTACCGCGGCGACTTGTTCGGCAACGTGATTCGCAGCGTGCTCAATCTGGGAACCGCCATCGGCAGTGTGGCGGTGATCTTTGCGCACACGGAGACGCTCGGTGGCTGGACGCTGGGACAGACGCTGTCGCTGCTGGGGATATTCGTGTTCGTCAACGGATTCGTGGCGATGTTCATGTCGCCGAGCCTCAACCGGGTCGTCGAGGAAGTGCGCGAAGGCACCTTTGACTACGTGCTCATGAAGCCGGTGCCCGTGCTGTTCCTGGCCAGCGCGCGGCGGTTCGTCGTCTGGCACGTGTCCGACATCGTGCTCGGCGCCATCGTCCTCGGCGTGGCGCTGGTTGGCCTCGACGTGCGCGCGTCCGGCTGGGGTCTGCTGCTGTTCGTGGCGTTGCTGCTCTGTGGCGTGGCCATCGTCTATGCCATCTGGGTGGCGTTGACCACGCTGGTGTTCTGGTTTGTGCGCGTGGCCAACGTGACGATGATCTTCAACCTGTTCTTCCAGACCGGACGCTATCCGATCGAGGTCTACCCATTCTGGCTGCGGCAGCTGCTGACCTTCGTATTCCCGGTTGCGTTCGTCACCACCGTGCCGGCGCAGGCCGTGACGGGACGCGACCCATCGTGGCTGGTCTGGGTTGCTCCCGTCATTGCCGTCGTCGCGGTGCTGGCGGCCACCAGATTCTGGAGCTTCGGCCTCAGCCGCTACACCAGCGCCTCGAGCTAGCTTTCCGGCGTCACGCCTGGTCGGTGGGGGCCTCCTCGACGCCGGATCCGGCATCGTGCGCGCGTCGGCGCCGCCGAATTGTGCGCACGCCCAGGACGGGAATCGCCAGCACGGCCAGGACTGGTACGCCGATGATCGCGATGGTGACTCCGGCATCGACGGCCCACTGAGCCAATTGGCCGAGCCGGTCGATGCTTTCTCCGGCGGTGTCACCGGGATTCCAGATCTCACGATCGGCCACGTCCTCCGGCAGCACGGTCAGGAAGGTGGTGCTCGTGTTGTCCACGTCGGCGCGGTCCGGCTCGTCCGACGCGATCGTTGTGTCGGTCTGCAGGCGCCCCGAGTCAGCCTCCACCTGCGCCACGTAGGTCACGGCGTCGGACAAGCCTGGGGCAATCCGCGGAAACTCCCACACGATCGCGTTGCGCTCGGCGTCGAATCGTCCGCCGCCATCCGCGCGTACGAATTGCATGCCGCCGGCCAGGCGCTCCTCGAGGCGCACATTGCGGGCGTCGGTGTTGCCGGAGTTGCGGTACTCGAGGTGGTAGGCCACGTCCCGCCCGACCGGCACGGCGTTGGGACCGTCTTTGAAGATTGACAGGTCGACGTGAAACGTCAGCGTGGCCTCGGCACGGTTGTTGGCGCCGTCGCCTTCCGGGCTGGACGTCGAGACGTCTGCGCGCGCCTGCATTTCAAGCGCCTCGCTCTCCAGCCTGACGTCGCTGCTGAGGAAGCGCGCCTCGCCCGGACCGAGCCGGTCGATCGTCCACGACACCGTGTGCGCGGCTGCGCTGTAGACGCCGCCTTCGTTCGCGGCCAGGAAGATCATGCCCGGGTCCAGCCGATCAACGACCTTCACCTGCTTGAGGTCCACCGTGCCGTCATTCCACACCGACAGGCTGAGGCTGGTCGAGTCATGCATTCGGAAATGGCTTGGGACCTCGCGCATCACGATCAGGTCCGCTGCCGGATGCAGCCGCAGCCCGATCGTCGCCAGCGTGGTTTGGTTGGTCAGGACGTTGAGCTGGCCCTGGAGCACCTCGATGCGCTCGCGCACCTGCGTCAGCTCGCGCTGCACCTCGATGGTGTCCTGCACGGTTTGCGCGCGGGTCAGAATGTCGCGCAACTGCTGCTCCGCGGCGGTGGCGTTGCGCAGGCGGGCGGTCAGGTCGGTGTACTGGGCCGTGACGTCCTGGCTGCGGACGTCCTCGTCGATCACCTCGGCGCCCACGTTGCGCAGCGCGGCCAGCGTGGCGTCGAACGTCGCGACGGGGACGCGCACGGTGATGGTGCTTACGCGCCGCGGGTCGTCCTGCTGGATGTTGGACGCGGCGACAAACGCGCCGGAGATGCCCGCCACGATGTCCTCGACCTGAGTCACCGCGGCCGCAAGCTCGGTGACGACGACGCTCAGGGTGCCGGTGCGGATGATCTGGCGCTCGATCACGCCGGCGTCGAGCGACTGCGGCGCGGCTGCCGCCGGCGCGATTGCCGGCGCCGGCGCCGCGGTGACCATCTTCTCGACTACCTTCTCGACTACTACCTCGACCGGCACCTCGCGAATGACCTCGACCTCGACCGGCACCTCACGCACGACCATGGCCTCCTCGGACTCCGCGGCCATTGCCATCGCCGGGGCGGCCATGGCTCCGTCGTCGAACGCCATCGATTCGGCACTGCTCTCGGCCTCGCCGCACGCCATGAGCGCGAAGACGATCAGAACGATGAATGCTGCTCGAAACCGCTGCATGGAGACTCCCCGTCGCATTGAGGCTTCGCCCCAGTCCTTAAACACTACGCGTAGCGGAAGGAAAACGTTCCCACTCGGCTCAGCAAAGAAGGCGGACGTTTTCGGCGGGACCGGCGGAGTGCGCCCCGCTGGCTAGTCGGCATCCCCGTCGCGGCCGTCGGCAAGCCGGGCCACGCGCAGCAGCTTGACGTTGTCCTTCATGCGCATCACGATCACCCCGGCGGCGTAGCGCCCCAGCGGGCGGGTGTCCTTGAGTCCGCAGCGAATTACCTGCCCGTCGGACGAGACCAGCACGATTTCTTCGTCGGGGCTCAGCAGTGTGCGGGCGTCGGCCACCGGGCCGGTCTTCTCGTTCAGATTGATGGCGCGCAAGCCTTGACCGCCTCGCCCCTGCGGCCGGAAGTCCGAAACCGGCATCTTCTTGCCGTAGCCGTTGCGGGTGACCAGCAGCACGTAGGCGTCTTGATTGACCAGGTCCATGGACACGACCTCGTCCTCCTCGGCCAAGCTGATGGCGCGCACGCCGCCGCTGGTGCGGCCGCTGGCGCGCACGTTTTCGAGGTTGAAGCGAATGGACAGACCCTCCCGCGTGAAGAACATTGCGCTGTCCTCGGCAGTGGCCAGGCGCACCCAGGCCAGCTCGTCGTCGGGCGCCACGCTCATGGCCAGCAGACCGTTGTTGCGGATGGTGACGAACTGCGTCAGCGCGCTGCGCTTGACCTGGCCGCGGCGCGTCCCAAACACCAGGTAGTCGCCGGCCTCGAAATTGGGTATGGCCAGGACGGCGGTGGCCGTTTCTCCTTGGTCGATTGGCAGCAGATTGATGACGTTGATGCCCTGCGC
>DAOUHO010000050.1:0-2213 GCA_034428595.1 Chloroflexota bacterium
GCCATGAGATCGTTCATTCCACCGGCGGAAAAAAGGGCGATTACCTTGCCGACAAAGCCGATCCGCGGATTCAGAAAGACGATGATCATGGCGGCCATCACAACGGTCGAGATGAAGTGCGGTGCGTAGGTGACCGTCTGCACGGTCCTCTTGAACACTCCGGTACGCACTTCGTTGAGGGCAAGGGCGAGGATGATGGGCGAAACGAATCCGATTGTCAAAGCAAGCAGGCTGATTGAGAGCGTGTTCCTGATCAGGATCCAGAAATAGGGCGAATTGACAAAGCGGGCGAATTCGGTGAACCCGATCCATTCGCTGCCCCAAATGCCGTGTCTCGGGCTGTAGTCCCGGAACGCGATTTGGGCGCCGGCCATTGGTACGTATTTGAAGACGATGATGTAGACGACCGCGGGTGCAATGAACAGATAGAACTGCCAGTGCTTTGCGATGAGCCTCTTGGCCCTGGCCCATCCCGCCGTTGACGGATGGTAGGCACCATTGAGGCCGTCCGGCGCCTTGCCGGCGCGCGTCCTGGTCACGAAGTGGATGGTAAGGGACGCTGCGCGGCCATGTCAATTGAGCGCGGCTCTTGTGGCTCTTGTGACTCTCGTGTGAAGACTAGGTCGGGCATGCACAACTCATGGCTACGGCGGACCTCCGGACGGGAAAATGTGATGCGACCGACGCATAGGAGCTCGCCGGGGCGTTGGTGCCGGGCTTGATCCCCAACGCCAACGCGCGCCGGTGATGCGAAGCTGGTCGTCGACCGGGGCGGGTGCCGCCGGTCACCCCCATGTACTGCTCGATGAGCCTCACGCAAAATCCACACGAACGACTTTGCAACGCTCACCATGGCACAGCGCAAGGCTGTCAGGCGCGAACTGGCCCCGCGGTACCGGCGCGCCATGCCGACTCGGTAGTGGAGGGCCACGCCGATTCCGTGCACGATGTGGTCGTGAGCGCGCGCTACCGCGAGATCGAGGTGTACGGCACTCCGCGCGAGATGGGCCGCCAGCTCGGTGAGGCGGCCGGAGAGGAGATCCGCGGCTTTGCCGCCAGCGCCGTCGAGCGGGTCAACAAGACCGCGTCGATCACCCGCGAGCAGGCGCTCGCCACCGCCAACGCGTGCATCCCGTACGTCGCCGACTATGCGCCGGAGCTGCTGGCCGAGTTGCGCGGCATGGCCGCGTCGAGCGGCGTGTCGCTTGACGAGCTGATGCTCCTGCAGGTGCGCAATCAGTTGCGCAGCCGCGAAGATGCCGGCCGAGCGGACGGCGGCTGCACGGCGCTGGCGGTGCGCCGGCCCGCGCTGGTGGCCCAGAACTGGGACAACGATCCGGCGCTCGACCCGTACACCGTCGTGCTGACCCGCCGGCCGCTCAGCGCCCCGGCGACGCTGACGGTTGGCCAGGCCGGCCTGATCGGGTACATCGGCTGCAGCGACCGCGGTATCGGCGTGTGCCTGAACGCGCTGCCGGCGCCGGCCCGCGATGTGGGCGTGCCGCACTATTTCATCGTCCGCCGCGTGCTGGAGGCCGAGTCGCTGGACGCGGCGATGGAGGCGGTGCGAAGCGCGTACCGCGCCATACCCGCGAACCTGATCCTGGCCACGCCGCAAGGGCCGGCCGACTTCGAGGTCCTGATCGACGACCTGCACGTGCTGCGGCCGGAAGACGGTGCCGCCTGGCTGACGCACACCAACCACTGTCTGCATCCGGCTCTGACCGGCGTCAACGAGCGGTTTCCGGAACTGATCGAGTCGGGCCCCCGCAAGCGCCGCATCGACGACCTCCTGGGACTGGCCGGGGACGGCATAGACGTCGCCGTAGCGCAGTCCGCGCTACGCGATCACCAGGACCAGCCCCGGTCGATCTGCCGGCACGCCAACGATCACCCCCGGCACGGCTTCTGGACCAGCGTGCTGTCGGTGGTCATCGAGGCGGACATCGGCCGCATGCACGTCAGCCGTGGCAATCCCTGCTCGAACCCCTACGAGGAGTACCGGCTCGCTTTCGGTGACGCGTAGCCTCAAAGTCACCACGGTGCGACCGGCTCCATGTCCCAGGCTTCCAAGACTGAGGCCCGCGCCACGCCGCCCACCGCGAACAGCCGCCCCCCGGTGCTGTCGGAGCGGGTCGGGTAGACCCGCTGGGTCAGGCTCTGCCGGCCGTTGGCGAACACCTCGATCACTGACCGGTCGATGAGTACCCGCA
>DAOUHO010000051.1:0-20316 GCA_034428595.1 Chloroflexota bacterium
AGCTGCTCAACGCCCCGGCCGGCTACGGAGGGCTGATGGCGCCCACAACGGAGCGTGACAATGTGCCGCCCGAGTTGCACCAAACCACCTGGTGCACGGAGCGGGCCGTCGACTTCATCACCAGCGACCGAGAGAACCAGACCCCCTGGTTCCTCTCGGTCAATCCCTACGACCCGCACCCTCCCTACAACCCGCCCTGGGAGTACTACCGCCGCTACGACCCGTCGGCGCTGCCCGGCCCGCTGTTCCGGCCGAGCGATCTGAAGACCCAGGGCCGCCTCACGCACGCCGGCGTGGACTTCCAGAGCGAATCGCAGCACCCGGACGACTTCCATGCGCGCGAGGTCCAGGCCGCCTACTACGCCATGATCGAGCTGGTCGATGCGCAGTTCGGGCGGCTGCTGGACGCGCTGGAGGCGGCGGGGCAGGCCGAGCGCACGGTGGTGATCTTCACCAGCGACCACGGCGAGTCGGCGGGCGACCACGGCCTGCTGCAGAAGGGCTGCCGCTTCTTCGACGGCCTCACCCGCGTGCCCTTGATCTGGCGCTGGCCGGGTCGCTTCATCGCCGGCCTGCGCAGCGACGCGCTGGTGGAGCTGACGGACATCGCACCCACCCTGCTCGAGATCGCCGGGCTGCCAATCCCCGAGGGAACGCAGGGCCGCTCACTGCTGCCGATCCTGCGCGGCGCCGCCCCTGCGCATGAACATCGGGACTACGTGCGCTGCGAATACCTGGACGCCGTGGATCTGCCCGACGGGAGCCGCGCCACCATGTATCGCGACCGCCGCTGGAAGCTGAACCTCTATCACAATCACGGACTGGGCGAGCTCTACGACATGCAGGCCGATCCGCACGAGTTCGACAACCTGTGGGACAGCCCGAACCATCGCGACGTGCGCGACGAGCTGGTGCAGGCCAGCTTCAACGCCACCGTTATGGCCCTGGACCCAGGACCGCGAAGGACCTCGGCCTACTAGTTACGGTCGCGGCGCCATGACGACCAGCAGCCGCGCTCGGTCGCCGGTCTCGTTCGTCACGCCGTGATCGGAGCCGGCCGGCGCCCACACGGCGTGCCCGGGGCCGACCGCCTGCCGCTCGCCGTCCACCTCGAAGGTCGGCGCGCCCTCGATCACGTAATAGACCTTGTCGGACGCGGCGTGCGCGTGGACGCGCTGGTCCTGACCCGGCTCGAGGCAGTAGACGTCGCAGAACATCCGCTCCGACTCGAACAGGTTGTTCTTGGCCATCTTGGCGGCGGCAAAGTCGCTGTGGCGATCAACGTGGTGAACGTGCATGGCATCTCCCGATCGGCGGGGTATCGAGCGGCAGCGTAGCGCCGGCGACGGGCGACCGTCGGCTAGTCCGTCAGCTCCGGTCCGGCGGTCACCAGCGTGTAGGCGTCGGGATCGAGCAGCCGCGCCGCCGCCTTTTGCACGTCGTCCGCCGTCACCGCCTCAACGATGTCCGGATAGCGCATGAGGTAGTCGAGTCCCAGGCCAAAGTTCTCGATCGTCAGGAGCATGCCCGCAATGCCGCCGTTGCGCTCCAGCCGCAGCGGCAGCGAGCCGATCATGGCTTGCTTGGTGAGCCGCAGCTCCTCGTCGGTCGGCGGCTCGTCCATCAGGCGCCGCGCTTCCGCCAGCCCGCTGGTGACGGCCTTGGGCACGTTCACCGGGTTGACGCCCGCGCGAATGGTCCACGGCATGCGGGCGTGGGCCGCCTCGGCGTGGCTGGTGGCGTGATAGGCCAGCCCCTGCGCGTCGCGCACGTTGGCGCCGATGCGTCCGCCGAGCCCCAGCTGCCCCAGGATGTAGTTGCCCATCATGACCGGGAAATACGCCGGATCGAGCCGTCGCACGCCCGGCCAGCCAAGCGTGAACTCGGTTTGCGTCTTGCCCGCCAGACTCAGGTCCTCGCGCACGCCGCCGGACGTTGTTGCGGCGGTGTCGAAGGCGCGAATGGCGTCGCGCTGGCGCTGGCCAGCGCCCGAGCCGGACCCGCGCCAGTCCTCGAAATAGCGCGCCGCAAGGTCCCGCACATCGTCGGGCGTCACCGCACCGACCACCGCCAGCACCAGCGACTCGGGGTCGTAGGTCGCGGCGTGAAAGTCCCGCACCTTGCCGGGCGTGAGGGCGCGCATGGTCTCGGCGTAGCCCTCGTCGGGGCGGCCGTAGGGATTCTCGCGGCCGAACAGCAGCTCGCGAAAGCGTCGGTCGGCCAGCGCGCCGGGGTTGTTCTCCACGTGCGCGATCCCGGTGAGCGCCTGGTCGCGCAGACGCTCGACCTCATCGTCGGGGAAAGTGGAGTTCTGCAGACCGTCGGCGGCCAGCCGCAGCAGCACATCCAGATCCTCGGCCAAGGCGCGGCCGCTGAAGCTGCCGTGCTCGATGCCGGCGCCGAAGTTGAGCGAGGCGCCCACGTCGTCGAGCTCGGCGCTGAACTGCATGAAGGACCGCGTCGCCGTGCCGCGGTTGAGGCCGTCGGCGGTCAGGCCGGCGAGGCCGCAATCGTCCTCGGTTTCCAGGATGGCTCCCGCGGCGTGCTGTGCGGCCACCGCCACGGACGGCGACGACGGGTTGGGGTAAACCAGCAGCACCATGCCGTTGGCCAGGGTGGACCGCGCCACCGTGTCGGGGCCGAGAGAGCGGCCGCCCGTCGGTGCCTGTCTCACAGCCGGTGCACCGGAGCCTCCTCTCCCTTGACCGGAGAGGACTGAGGTGAGGGTGATCGGCTTCGCCCGCGCGTCACGCCCGCGCCGGACCCTCGGGAATGAACCAGCCGGTGGTCCGCCGCTCCGGACGCAAGTATTTCTGCGCCGCGCGCTGCACGTCCTCCGGCGTGACTTCGTTGAGGCGATCGGTGAAGGTCTGCGCCGCGCGCCAGGTGTGCGCGATATCCAGGAACCCCAGCCACATCGCCTGCGCCGTCACGCCCTCCAGGCCGATGGCCTGCTTGGCGCGCGCCTGGCGCACGGCGCGGGCGAGCTCGGCCGCGTCGGGCGCGGCATCCTGCAGAGCGTGGATCTCGGCCTCCACCGCCTCGGTGATCGGCTCGCGGTCGCCGTTGGGCTTGAGCACCACGGTGATCCGGTGCAGGGTCGGGTCGATGTTGAAGCCGACATCCGTGCCGACCGCGGCCGCCAGGCCAGAGGCCACGAAGCGCCGATAGAGCCGTGAGGTGCGCACGATCCCGCCGCCGCCGAACGGTCCGCTCTTGGGCCCGGCGAGCAGTGCGTCGAGCGCCAGCAGCGCCGGAAAGTCGGGATGCCCGAACTCCGGAATCCGGTGCCCCACCGTCAGGATCGGGAATGGACCCGGATGCCGCACGTCGACTTCGCGGGGGCTCGTTTGCTCCGGCTCTCGCACGGCCAGCGGCGGCGGCGGCGGCGTCCGCGCGGGAATGTGCCCAAACGCCGCTTCCATCCGCTCCAGCACGTCGGCCTCGACCACGTCCCCCGCAATGACCGCCAGCGCGTTATTGGGCGCGTAGTAGGTCTGATAGTGGTCATGCAACTCGTCGCGGGTCATCCGGTTCAGGTCGGCCTTGCTGCCGATCACCCCGTGTCCGTAGGGATGGGTGGTGAAGACGGCGGCTTCCAGCGCCTCGGAGAGCAGAAACATGGGCTCCGCCTCGTGTCCCTCGCGCTCAGAGATGATGACGGTGCGCTCGCTGGCCACGTCGTCGGGATCGAAGACGGCGTTGGCCATGCGGTCGGACTCGATCCTGAGCGGCAGGTCCAGGTGCTGCGACGGCACCGTCTCGAAATAGGCCGTCGTATCCTCCGTGGTGAATCCGTTCCACGTGCCGCCCACGCCGTTGACCAGTCGGCCAATGTCGCCCGGGTTGAGCGTCTCGGTACGCTTGAACAGCATGTGTTCGACCCAGTGGGAGGCGCCGCTCATGCCCGGCGGCTCGTTACGCGCGCCCACGCGGTACCACATGACGAAACTGACCAGGGGGACGGCGTGACTCTCACGCAGCAGGACCTGGAGTCCGTTGGAGAGGGTGTGCTCGGCGACGTCGTCCATGGGGTGCGATTACCGCCGACGGCGGGCCGACGGGATGCTAGCACAGCGGTCTCCGCCGCCCTCGCCTGCCGGAGGCCGATAGTGGGCCGTCACCTCTCCGTCATTCCGGCGAACTGCCGGCCCCGTACTCGCTACGGGGCCGGAATCCAGGCCCGGCCCGCCGTTGCCGGATCACCACTGCTTCGTCATTCCCGCGAAGTCGGGAATCTAGTCCCAGCGGCCAACGGTCCACCCACCGGAGGCCGACCGTGACCCCCGCCGAATTCGAAGAGCACGTGCGCGAGGCGATCGCCGGCATTCCGGCGGGCCTGCGCGATCGGTTGGAAAACGTCGAGGTCGTCGTCGCCGACTGGCCCACGGAGGACGAGCTGGAAAGCGCGGAGGTGCCGGCGGGCTATACGCTCTTCGGCCTCTACACCGGCGTGCCCCTCACCGAGCGCACCTCCGGCTATCACATGGTGCTGCCGGATCGCATCATCATCTTCCAGGGCCCGCTCGAAGAGGCCTACCGCGATCCCGGCGACCTCCGCGAGGAAATCCGATCCACGGTGATCCACGAGTTTGCCCACCACTTCGGCCTCAGCGACGACGACCTCCGACGGCTGGGGGTTGCCTGAATGGCCGCCGTGACGCTGCACTGTTCGACCTGCGCCAATGACGCTCCGTGGGACGCCTCCCTGCTGGCATGCCGGCGCTGCGGAGGGTTGCTCGACGCCGGCATGGATTTGCCGAAGCTGACGCACGACATCGAGCCGCTCATCGACGAGGGCGCGCCCGGCGTCTGGCGCTATCGGCCCGCGCTGGCGCTGCCGGGCGACACGCCCCTCCTGTCGCTGGGCGAGGGCCGAACGCCCGTGGTGGACCTCGCGTCCTGGGGCGGCAGCCACGGGCTGAGTCGATGCCGCGCGAAGCTGGAGTTCATGGCGCCGACCGGGTCGTTCAAGGACCGAGGCGCGGCGCCGGTGATCGCCTCGCTCAAGGCCCAGGGCGTCGCCAAGATCGTCGAGGACTCGTCGGGCAACGCGGGCGCCGCCATGGCGGCCTACGCCGCGCGCGCCGGGCTGGCCGCCGACATCTACGTGCCCGCTGCGGCGCCGCCGGGCAAGATCGCGCAGATCGCGCAATACGGCGCCACCGTGCATCCCGTGGAAGGCACGCGGGAGGACGTGGCCGACGCGGCGGCCGCCGCCGCACGGGCGCCCGGCGCGGCCTACGCCTCCCACAGCCGGCATCCGGCGTTCGTCGAAGGCGCCAAGACGCTCGTGCTGGAGCTGCTGGAGGACGGTGTGGACGCACTGCCGCAGCACCTCGTGTTTCCGGTGGGCAACGGCGGACTGATCCTCGGCGCGCACAAGGCGCTCACCGAGCTGCGGCAAGCCGGCCTGCAATTCCGGATGCCGCGCCTGCACATCGCCCAGGCGGCGGCCTGCCAGCCGCTCGTTCGGGCGTTCACCACGGGCGCCGCCGCGCCGGTTGCCGTCGAACGCCGTCCGACCATCGCCGGCGGCATCGACGTCGCCGTGCCGGCCCGCGGCGCAGCCGTGCTTCAGGCCGCCCGCGACACTGGAGGCCAGGCCGTGGCGGTGAGCGAGGAAGAAATCGCGGCGGCCCGTTCCGCCCTGGCGCGCGACGAGGGCCTGTTCGTCGAGGCGACCTCAGCCGCCGCATTTGCCGCCGCGGCGCAACTGCGCACCCAGGGCGCCATCGCCGCCGGAGACTCCGTGCTGATCCCCGCCACCGGCAGCGGCCTCAAGGACCCGCCGCAACCGTTGGCCTAAGCCGCTTTCCGATTTAGGAGGCGCGCTGCTTCGCCCGCGCCGCCCGCCGCGCTTGCTTGGCCTCGGGGCTGTGCACGGCCTCATGCGCCGCGATCAGGTCGTCGGGCGTCACCCGCGCCACGGCCTCGCCAATCACGTCCAGCGCCGCGTCGTCGGCGCGCCGAAATCGCACGCACGACTTGCCCATGTTCAGCTTCTTGCCCGCCGCCGCATAGGCCGCCACGAACCAGTCGGTCAGCTCCTGGCTGGCATAGAGCCCGTGCAGATAGACCGAGATGTGCCGCTTCTGCGACGCCAAGGCCACGGAGCCCAGCGCCTGGCCGTTGTAGGTGTTGGGAAAGCGTTCCAGCGGGATCGCGTAGCCGATCATGCCGTACTGCATGGTCTCCTCGAACCCGTCGGGCAGGTTGGCCAGAATCGCCTCGCGCACCCGCGCCACGTCCGCCCGCCGGTCCTCCGGCAGCTCGGCCAGGTATTGCTCAACCGTCGTCGCGCTGCTTGAAACCATGCGCTCGTTTCCTCCGGGTAAGGCGTGCAATGCCGCGACCATGTGGGCTGGCTAGCGTAACGCCCCCAGGTTCGGCAAGAGCCAGGCCCCGGGTTATCGCCCGGCTTGGGCGGCGCCACATCCACCACTGTCCGACAGACCGAATGCGATACTGCCTTGGTGCCGCTGTCTGCCGCAGCAGCACGCTGTACCACGTGACCCGTCCCCGTGATCCTGGCCGGACCACGACCCCCCGGATGGATGGCGCAATGGCCATCATGAGCGGCGGCGAGGCCTTGGTGGAGGGCCTCATCCGCGAAGGCGTGGATGTCATCTTCGGCATTCCCGGCATCCACATGTCCGGCATCATCGCCGCCCTGCGGGACGAGCCCCGCATCCGCATGATCACCACCCGCCACGAGGCGGGCGCCACCCACATGGCCGACGGCTACGCCCGCGTCTCCGGCAAACCCGGCGTCACCCTCATCGTCCCCGGCGCCGGGGTCTACAACGCCGCCTCCGGCCTGGCGACCGCCTACGCCCGCTCCTCGCCGATCCTGCTCATCGCCGGCCAGATCCCGCGCGCGCAAATCGGCCGCAACCTTGGCACGTATCACGAGGTCCCCGAGCAGGCCTCCGTCGTGCATCCCGTCACCAAGTGGCGGCGCACGGCCCTCACGCCGCGGGAAATCCCCGCCGCCGTCTCCGAAGCCTTCCGCCAGATGCGCACCGGCCGCCCCGGCCCTACGTTGATCGAAATCCCGCCCGAGGCCGGCGTCGAGCGCGACGACGTCGCGCTGCAGTCACCCGTCCCCATCGCGCGCATCGTGCCCAGCGCCGACCAGCTGCGCGAGGCCGCCCGCGTCATCACCCAGTCCCGCCTGCCCGTCATATACGCCGGCGGCGGCGTGGCCCTCTCGGACGCCGAATCCGCGCTCGTCGCCCTGGCCGAAGCCACCAACATCCCCGTCATCACTTCCAGCGGCGGCAAGGGCGCGATTCCGGACCGTCACCCCCTCTCGTATGGCTCGTGCTTCGCCCCCTGGGGCGAGCACGACGAGATGAACGAGCTCTTCGAGGTGATGCAGGCCGCCGACGTCGTGATAGGCATCGGCGCCCGCTTCTCGCTCGGCAACCCCGCCGGCGAGGCCTCCACGCTGATCAACATCAACATCGACGAGGACAATCTCACCCGTGCCCAGGCCAACACGCTTCCCCTTCACGGCGACGCCAAGGCCACCATCGAAGCCCTGCTCCCCATCCTGCGCGCGGCCGGCGCCGGCGATCATCCCTCGCCCGTGGAAGCCGTCGTTGCCGCCCGCCGCCTGATCGCCTACGCCGACATCCGACGCCAGGAGCCGCAGTATCCGATTCTCGAGACCATCCAACGCAGCATTCCCGAGGACACCCACATCGTCTGGGACGTCACCCAGTTCGGCTACTACGCGCGTACCCACTATCAGGTCAATCACCCCAAGACGTTCATCGACTCCGGCTACTCGTTCAACCTCGGCTTCGGCTTTCCCACAGCCCTGGGCGCCAAGGTGGCGCACCCCGACCGCCACGTGCTCTGCATAAACGGCGACGGCGGCTTCCTGTTCAATGCCGTTGAACTCGCCACCGCCGTGAGCTACGGGATCAACGTCGTCACGGTCGTCTTTCGCGACGACTCCTACGGCAACGTCGCGCGCGATCTCGATGAACTCTTTGGCGGCACTTACGAGACGGACCTGCACAACCCCGACCTGGTCAAGTTCGCCGAGTCCTTCGGCGCCGTCGGCCTGCGGGCCGGCGATCCCATGGAGCTGGAATCCCTGCTCCCGCGCGCCCTGGAATGCCAGGCACCCGTGGTCATCGACGTCCCCGTGGGGCACATGCCGCTCCCCCGCGCCAAGTTCATGGCCGCCCTCCCGTCACTCCCCTGGACTCGCCCCCAGGACGGCCTGATTTCAAGCTAAGCGATAGGCCCGGCTCTGCCGCCTGCTTCGCTCGACACGTCCCCAACCGGGACCGGCGGGCTAGCGCCGAGCGGTGACGGGCTCGGGGCGCGGCAGCGAGTGGTGGTCCTCCTCGGGGTATTGCTGAAAGAGTTGCCCCCACGGGCCGCGCAGGGCTTCGGCCGCTCGGCGGCGGCCATGGACGTTCCACCAGTAGATGTCGTGATAGGCGCGGGACGCCGCGTATGACCACGGGGCGATCACCGTGCGCAGCAACAGCCGCTCCAGGGGCTTCAGCGGACCCCAGTAGATGAGCTTCTGCCCGCGGCTGGCAAATGTCTCCCGCGCGGTGCGGGCCTGCCAGGCCACGGCATCGGGGTCGACGCCGACCACCTCGATCTCACGGGCGTCGGCGGTGCCCAGCCCGGCTTCGTGCGCCAGCCGCAGAAACGGGATCTCAAACGGGTCCAGGCCCATCAGCCGGGCGATGGTGGCGTCCACGGCGACCTGATCGGCGCCCGCCAGCATCAGGCCGCGCTCGTGGATGTCCATGCAGCGCGGGCCCGGCCCTTCGCCGATGAAGGAGCCGTCCACGACGGCGAAGATGCTGTTGTGGATCTCCTTCTGAATTGTCAGCAGGTCCACCAGCGTCTCGTGGATCGTGGCGTGGCAGAAATGGCGCTTCTCGAAGAGCAGGCCGCCAAACGCGTTCTTCATGGCCCCGGTGATGGTGGTGAATACGTGCGTCTTCATGGTCGGCAGGTGGATGATGTTGGTGCCGATGAGGCGTTCGGGAATGCGCACGCCTTCGGGATACACGTCGTGCAACGTGAGCATTCGGCCCTGCGGCTCATAGCGCACCCAGCGCTCGTCCTCATAGAGATGCACGTTGCGCACGCCATGCGCCGCCAGCACCGGGCGGTGCTTGTTGACGCGCTCGCCCACGCGGGCGCTGACCACCACGGTGCGGTTGTGCGCGCCGAAGATGGTCTCCACGGGGAAGCCGTCGGCCAGCAGCGTGCGCGCGACGCCGTCGAGCTGCCAGGGCGCGGTGGAGCAGGCCGGATACCAGTGGTGCCACGAGATGTTGATCTTGAGCGCGGTTTCGGCCGCGGGATCGAGGTGGTCGCGGTAGCCGGCGCGGCGCATCACGTCGGCGACGTCGTCGAGAACCGACTCGGGCCGCGTGCGAACCAGGGCGACGGTGCTCACGTTGGGTTGCTACTCAGTGTGGGGCGTGGCGTTGGGCACACGGTAGCGCAGGAACACCTCGCCCTGGCGCGGGGTGACGCTCAGCAAGTCCAGGGACAGGACATCCTCCGGGGCCAGGGCGCGCTCACCTTCGACCGCCGTGCGCGGCCGCGGTTCGCCGATGATCGACGGCGTCACGGTGATGAAGAACTCGTCCACCAGGCCCGCCCGCAGCATGTGCGCGTTGAGAATCGCGCCGCCTTCGCACACCATGCGCCGGACGCCCCGTTCCGCAGCCAGGTAGGCGGCGAGCGCCGGCAGATCGACCGCCGTGTCGCCCAGCCGCACGATCTCAGCGACCTGGGCAAGGGCCGGCGAAACCTCGGCGGCCGCATGCGTCACCACGATGGGCCGCAGCGGGTAGCGCCGGTGCCGGAACACCCGGTCCGCGGGATCAATCTCGGCTGAGTTGGTCACGATGACGAACAGCAGGGGCTCCGTGAGTCCGCGCTGCCGGCGCATGCGCTGGAGCTCATCGCTCCACAGGTACCGATCCAGCCCCATGCCGAGCGTCCGCGCGCCATGCAGCACGGCGTCGAAGTGGATGCGAAACCGGTGAAACGTGCGCTGGTCGGCCTCGCCGCCGATCGGCCAGTAGGCGTCGGTTGGGCCCTTGATAGCCCCGTCTAGCGTCATCACCATCTGGACCGCCGTGTACGGGCGACCCGATCCGGCGGGCAGCGTGAGGTCGTCGTAGACGCCGGGCGAATCCTCCGTCGGCACCTCAGATCTCAGCCGGCGCGCCGTCCGCATAGCGCAAGAGGTCGGGCGGCGCGGCCGGACCCGCGGCCTCCAGCGCTCTGGCCGCGGCTTCGTCGAGCACGATGCCCAGTCCCGGCCTCGTCGGCGGGAGCGCATGGCCGTCCTCAATCGTCAGATCGCTGTCGAACAGCGCCCCAATCTCCGGCGCGAAGGGCCAGATGATCTCCTGGACCGCCGCGTTGTGCAGCGCGAAATCCAGGTGCAGGCTGGCCATGGTGTTGACCGGGCTCTGCGGGTTGTGCGGCGCCAGCTTGATCAGGTGCGCGTCGGCGGCCACGCCCATCTTCCACACCTCGGTCAGGCCGCCCGCGTGCGCGATGTCCGGCTGCAGGTAGTCGACCAGCTCCTCGTCGACGACCGGTTGGGCGTCCCAGCGGTGCAGCAGGCGCTCGCCGGTGGCCAGTGGGACCCTCACCGTCCGCCGGATGCGCCGCAGCGGCGCCACGGCTTCCGGTCGCGTGGGCTCCTCCAGGAAGTAGGGATCGAACGGCTCGAGCCGCCGCGCCAGGTCAACGAACTCGTCGGGCCGCAACCGTCCGTGCGTTTCGATGAGCAGGTGAAACGCTTCGCCCACGAACTCGCGCGCGGCCTGCACGATGCGCTGCGCTTGGCGAATGGCAACCGGCACGTCCATCCCCCGCTGCTGCTCGTCGGCACTCATCAGCGGCAGAAACTTGGCGGCGGACCAGCCCGCGTCAAGCAACGGACCGAAGGCGTCGGGAACCTCCTCCGGCGCGTCGGCGTGGCAGTGGCTATAGAGCGCCATCCGATCGCGCACCGGCCCTCCGAGCAACCGGTGAATCGGCAGCCCCAGGGCCTGTCCGGCAATGTCCCACAGGGCCACGTCGATGCCGGCCAGCGCGCCCATCTGCACCGCGCCGCTGCGCCGGCGATCGCTCAGGAACACCCGGTGCCACAGGTATTCGCGCCGCAGCGGGTCCTCCCCGACGACCAGCTCCGCGAAATCCCGCAGCGCCTCGCGCACCGACCGCTCGCGCCCCATCAGCGTCGCCTCGCCCAGCCCGGTGAGCCCCGCATCCGTGCGCACCAGCACATAGACATAGCTGCGCCCCGCCTGCGGAACGATGACGCTATCGACAGCCGTAATGCGCATGGCTAGGGGCTCGGGGCGTTGGCCGACGCGCCCCCTGGGTCATAGGTCTGAGCAAAGAGCATCTCGGACAGCCACTGGCGGAATGACTCGTTGTCGCTGAACTGCTTGAACAGCTCGGTGTGATCGGCGAGCAGGTCGGTCATCGCGCGTCCCAGGGCCTTGTCGTGCTCGATGCGCGCATTTTGGGCGTCGGAGTTGGCCATCGCGTTTTGGTACGCCTGGTCGGCGGCGACCTTCGCCGGCAGCTCTTCCGAGATCACCTGGTGGATCTTGTCCTGGTCCTTCCAGTCGATGTTGCCCCAGCGGTCGTTGAAGTCCCTGATGATGTTGGAGAGCCGGTCCATCTCCGGGTCCGGCATGAGCCCGCCACCGTCGGTAGGGACAGGATCGATCTCCGCGTCCTCGTCCGGCAGCTGCATGTCCTGCACCGCCTGCTTCTCCACCCGGTAGCTGTCCATGTCGATGGCTTCCAGAATCCCCTTCGACAGGTCGTCCTCCACGGGCGCCGGCAGCTTGGGAACCAGGAACGTCAGGAAGATGGACAGCTTCTCCCACTCGGCGTTGGTGAACGGCAGGATCGCCGCCAGAAACCCATAGGTCCGCAGGAACGCCTTGGCCTTGCCCTTGAAGTCCACCTGGCCGTCCTCGTCCAACTCCTCGCGGTAGACGGCCACGCAGGCGTCCAGGATCGGGTCGAGGTGCGTGCGGTCGGCGCCGGCCAGGTAGCGCTCGACGAACTCCTCGATCTGCGCCGGGCCATAGACCTGAAAGCCCTCCAGCGCCGCCGTCAGGTCGTGCAGCTTGTCCGGATCGGTCTCCTCGGCGAGCACCGTGGTCCGGTAGTAGTCGGCGAAGGCGGCCTCGATCATGTCCGCGTCGTTGCTGAAGTCCAGCACGAAGGCGTCGTGCTTCTTGGGGTGCGCCCGGTTCAGGCGCGACAGCGTCTGCACCGCCTTCACGCCGGACAGCACCTTGTCCACGTACATCGTGTGCAGCAGCGGCTCGTCGTAGCCGGTCTGGAACTTATCGGCGCAGACCAGGAAGCGATACGGCTCCTCCTGGATCCGCTCGGCGATCAGATTCGACGAGAAGCCGTTGAGCGACGCCTCCGTGACATTCGTCCCGTCGTACTCGTGCTCGCCCGAGAAGGCCACGATGGCTTGGTATTGGCTCTTGCGCGCCGTCAGATAGGCCCGAATGGCGTGGTAGTAGCTGATGGCCCGCCGGATGCTGCTGGTGACCACCATGGCGCGCGCCTGCCCGCCGATCTTCTGCAAGCCGGCCACCTGCTCGTGGAAGTGGTCCACCATGATCTCGGCCTTGAGGCGGACGGCGTGGTCGTGGTCCTCCATGTAGCGCCGCAGCTTGCGCCCGGCCCGCTTGGTGTCGAACTCCGGGTCGCCCTCCACCGTCTTGACCAGCCGGTAG
This sequence comes from Chloroflexota bacterium, assembly GCA_034428595.1. Classification (GTDB taxonomy): domain Bacteria; phylum Chloroflexota; class UBA11872; order UBA11872; family UBA11872; genus JAJECS01. Next base: position 12,789 of record DAOUHO010000051.1, read on the forward strand.
TAGCTGTCCACCGGCGTGTAGTGCGCCAGCACGTCGACGATGAATCCCTCCTGGATCGCCTGCTTCATGGTGTAGGCGTGGAAGGGCGCGTGTCTGGTGTGCTCGCCGCCGGCAACGGGCGTGCCGAAGATCTCCAGCGTCTTGTTCTTGGGCGTCGCGGTGAAGGCGAAGTAGCTGGCGTTGGTCAGCAGCTTCTTGCTCTCCATGATCCGGTTGATGTGGTCCTCGGTGGTCTCGTCGTCTTCCGCCGCACCGGCCTGCCCCAGCGCCTTGGACACGGCCGCCGACGTGCGCCCACCCTGGCTCGAATGGGCCTCGTCGATGATGAGGGCGAACGTGCGCGCCCGGTGCTCGTTGCCGATCGCGTCCAGGATGTGCGGGAACTTCTGCACCGTCGTGATGATGATGCGCTTGCCCTCTTGGAGCAGGCGCCGCAGACGGTCCGACCGCTCGGCATGCCCCACCACGGAACCCACCTGCGCGAACTGCTTGATGGTGTCCTTGATCTGCTTGTCCAGCACTCGCCGGTCCGTTACCACGATCACCGAGTCGAAGAGCGTTCGGCCGTCCGGCTCCAACCCAATCAGCTGGTGCGCCAGCCAGGCGATGGAGTTGGACTTGCCGCTGCCCGCGGAGTGCTGAATCAGATATTTGTGGCCGACGCCCCGCTTGGACGCGTCGTCCAGCAGCTCTCGCACCACGTCCAGCTGGTGATAGCGCGGCCATAGCTGCTGCCGCTGCTTCTTGCCCGACTTCGCGTCCTTCGATTCAACGATCTGAGCGTAGTTTTCGATGATGTCGGTCAGCCCGTCGCGGGTCAGCACCTGCTTCCACAGGTAGTCGGTCTTGAGACCGTTGGGGTTCGGCGGATTGCCCGCGCCGTCGTTCCAGCCGCGATTGAAGGGCAGGAACCACGAGGCCTTGCCCGCGAGCCGCGTGCAGAACCGCACCTCGTGATCGTCCACCGCGAAGTGGGCCAGGCAGCGCCCAAGCTCAAAGAGCCGCTCGCGCGGGCTGCGGTCGCGCTTGTACTGCTCCACCGCGTCGTCCACCGTCTGCTTGGTCAGGCTGTTCTTCAGCTCGAACGTGGCCACGGGCAGGCCGTTGATGAACAGGCCCAGGTCCAGCGCCAGCTGCGTCTCGTCCCGGCTGTATCGCAGTTGCCGCGTGACGCTGAAGCGGTTCTGCCGGTTCAGGTCCCTGGCGCGCTCGTTGCCCGGCGACGGCGTGCCGTACATCAGGTCGATCTGGTGCGGCCCGCGCTTGATCCCCTTGCGCAGCACGTCGATCGTCCCCCGCTTGGTCACCTGCCCCTGCAAGCGGGCTAGGAACCGGCGCCGCGTGGGGCTGTCCTGCCCCAGATCCAGCAACTCCGCGATCTCTGGCTGCGTGGCGCGCAGGAAAGCCGCCAGCTGCACCAGGTCCACGCAATGCTCGCGGTCGTAGTCCTGCGAGTCGCCGCAATTCCAGCCCGCGCCGTAGGCCGCCGGCCGCTCGCGCGTCGGACCAGCCGCTCCCGGATCGCAGGCGTGTCCCGTCAGCGCCGTGCAGATGAGGCGCTCGAGCCCGCCCTCGCTGGTGTCGGTGGTCACGCGTGTTTCTCGCCTGGCATCAAATTGGGACTTCCTTCAACTCTCCCGGGCGAATGTCGACGAGGACCGCACTAATCGCTTCTATGCGGAGCTGTATGTTGGGCCACGCGGTAGAAAGCAGGACTACGACCGCGAGCCTTCTACCGCCGAGGTTTTGCTGGTATTGCATATTCTGATCGGTAGTGATGAGGACTTCGTAGCCCTCTTGCTCAGCCCTGTCGATCAGATCTCCGTTGGCAAGGCTTTCCCACCCCTTCTCCGCTGCCGTATCGACCGAGTGTCCGCGGAGTCGCCGCCTGAGGGGGGCTGGCGTTCCATGATCAAAGAGTATCTTCAAGGCTGCTCACGGGCACGGACGCTCTCAGGGAATCGGCCGCGTGTTGCAGGACAGCCCGTACCTTCCATTCATCAACCGGCTTGAACCACTCCATGAACTGTTCGATTGTGGCGCCGCTCTCCAGGTTTTCGAAGAGGGCGGATACGGGCAGCCTGGTTCCGGTGAAGACCCAGGCGCCGCTAAGCCTGTCGGGAACGCTCTCGACCGCCGGACACGTCTCCCAGTCCGTCATCCGTTTACCTCACAATTTCGTGGCCCGTGCATCTACCGCCTCGTCGGGGTTGCAGGGGCTTCGTCCTAAACACGGTGCAGCCTGACTACCTTGAGCTCGCCCTCGCCGCCAAAGTGGCAGATCACGGCATCCTTGACCATCGCCTTGAGGTCCGCCCAATCCTCCCCCTGCGTGAAGATGCTGTAGCCCAGCGCCCGAGCATCGAAACCGCCCTCCACAGCCTCCGTCACCTCGAAGATGATCTCCGCCGGCGCCTTCATGCTTCCTCCAACGCTCACGAGCCCAGGGTTTTCCGTGTCCTTGGACTCATTGAGGCTGTATTGCGCAGTGTAGGAACGTGGCGACCCGTACACAACGGCGGCACGTTGGCGTCAACGGACTGTCGGTCATGCTCGAGCCCTCGCTCGCTGGTGTCGGTGGTACTCAGCGCAACGTCATTTCGCGCCGGCTTCGTTCCGGTGCACGTGTTCGCGCAGGGCGCTGTTGATGTCGGTCTGATAGCCGCGGCCACCGCGAGCGTGAGACTTGAACCAGTGCACCACGTCCGCGTCCAGCCGCAGCGTGATCTGCTGCTTCACGGGGCGGTAGAACACGCCGCGCTTGGCATCCGACCAGTCGAGAATCTCCGGGATATCGTCGGTATCGATCTCGCTGTCCGGTTTGTCGGCCAAGGCCCGAACCTCGCCCTGCATGTCCGGGGGAAGCTCAGAGACTTCCTTCTTCATAGGCTCTCCGTTCATGCAGGGGCAGGATTCAAACGTGCCCCCACGTCCGACGCGGCGTCGATTTCCATCTCCTTCGGTATTTCCGCCGCCGCCTCGCGCACATCCTGCTTGCCCGTCAGCGCCGTGGAAATGAGGCTTTCGAGACCACGTTCAGTGGTGTCGGTGGTCACGCCCTGCCTGGTGAAGCGCTCTCAAGCCAACCCTTATCTCGGAGAACCTGAATCGCCAGCCGTATCTGGCGCTCCGAGAACCGTCGCTTACGGGGATGCCACGCATACGTGTGGGCTATGAGCTCGTCTCCAGTGGCGGCGGGATGCTCGACGGCAACCCAATGCACCGTCGCCAACAGCTCGAGACCGAAGGACGACTCGAAACCTTCGACAAGATCAGACACCTTGTGAAAGCGCGACTGGGTCTCTGGATGGCCTTCGAGGAAGGCGCGAGCATCCTCGACGGCGCCCGGGACGAGGTCGAGTTGCTTGTCGGGTGCATCGCCTCCGTCGGCATATCCCGATATGAGATGTCCCTCGACGGCCCTCAGTACGTGCCGCAGGTTCTCGGCATATGGCCCGTAACGCCCCTTCTGGAAGTTCAGCTTCAGTGGCTCACCTGCCACTTCCATGAAATACATGAGCTTGTGGACTTCCAGCAGCGTCACGAACGGATCGAGCAGGCCGCCAATATAGCGATGCATCAGATTGACCAGCACCGCCCGCCCCGGCGTCATCCTCGGGACATCGGTCGAACGGTTGGGCCGTCCACCGGCGGGCACGCCGGAAGGCTCGAATATAACGACCCTGCAATCGTCGAATTCCTGCAACGTAGCTTCGATACGTGAGCGCACTCTGGACCAGTCCAATCCACCCAGACCGCTGCCCAGTGGAGGAAGCGCGATCGAGCGGATGTTTCGTTGCTTGATCTCTAGAGCAAGTGCGTCGAGTCCGGCCTCGATATCCTCCATGCGGCTTTTGCCGCGCCAGTGCCGCTTGGTCGGGAAGTTGACGATATAGCGTGGTCCGGCCAGTAGACCCGTCTCGAAGACGAACATTCTTCCGGGCTGGACTTCACTGCGTTTGCAGGCGTCTACGTACGCCTTGAAATTGGCAGGGAAGGCGTTCTTGAACTGAAGCGCGATTCCACGCCCCATGACGCCTACGCAGTTAACACTGTTGACAAGGGCTTCGACATCCTCGGCGAATAAATCGCCAGTCTTTCGCTCAATCATCGTGCCACCCCTCCCGCTAATAATACCAGCCCGGCTTGATCTCGACAGCCGGACGATGAGTGGACAACCGCACCGATTCAACCACTTGACGATATATGTCACGTGAAATGACGCCTATGCGCGAAATCAACTCCCAGGGAAACGAGTGCTCTACCAGAAACTCTGCCTGCTTGTGAAATTGTCGTTCACCCGACCACTGGTTAGCTATCACCGCATCCCAGTCTATCTTGTGCAATTGCGTCAGGTCCGAGTAGTCATCGAAATATGAGGATCCGGCATTTGATGACGTGAAGGCCCAGCGCCTGTTCTTTCGGCTTGCCCAGGCAACCGTTCGGCGCAGATCAGCCTCCAAGTGGAGGATTGGCTCCTGGCCGCCGCGGTACTCCAGTTCGGGGTGGTTCCGCTGGTGAATCACGTAGAGCATGACGGAGCGTGGGCAGAAGTAGAAGGGCACGCAATCACCGACGTGCAGGCCGGGATGACTCTGCAAGGGATTCGTGAGCCGGCGCTGCTTGATGCTGTTCATTCCAATTGTCGTGCCAGGCGCACCATCCCGCATGATACGCGCATCGCACCAGAGATGGCCGTCCGCGATGACAGAGGATAGGCGGTCGGCGTGGACGATGTGGTAGATCTTCGGTTCGGTGGGGACCAGCATCGTTGTGCTTGGGGGTAGGCCTACTCGCCTTCCTGGTCACTGGCTTCGCGGGACTGCTTGATCCGATCGTATTCCGGCCCGTCGCCGTCCGCCTCCTCCGGCAACGCCGCCGCCGCCTCGCGTACGTCCAGCTTGCCCGTCACCACGTCGGCGATCAGCCGCGTGCGGTATTCCTCGATCAGCTCGATCTGCCGCCGGGCGCGGGCGATGGCATGTCTGAGACTCGTTGTCTCCTTCCGTAGTATACGAAGGATGGTCTGCTGCTCTTCCCTTGATGGCAAGGCAATGTGAATTCGCCCATATCTTGTCGGGTTGAGATTGGATTGATGCAAGCTGGGTATAGCTTCCCTGCGAGCCCGCGATATGAAGGATGCGTCATTTAGGGCCATGTTCAAATACTCTGGCTCGTGACTTGGATGAGGGCGCATTCGCACCAGATAAGAAGCGAACGCCACAGGCGAGGCATGGCCGACAAAGAGACCGACTTTGCCAACAAGCTCTTGGCTGTTAGTACGGTTAAATAACAGGTCACCTTCTTGCAGAAGTAGGTACGGGTTAACGAAATCGACACCGCCGTCGGTTGGTACCGTCACGTTTCCATCTTTCAAATGCCCCATAGTGAGAAGGCGGATCGTGCCTGAATCAGACGCGGACTCCGATATTCCATAGTCCATTGAGAAGAACGCCCGTTTAACTGGCGCTACCTCCCAATGCTCCGGCACATCGCCGAGCCACTCGACGCCGGAGGGCTTGAGCGGGACGCTGGGATCCAGGCCCCGGGTCACGGCCTGGTTGATGACCGCCTGCTTCTCCTCCTCCAGCAGCCCAATCAGCTTCCGCTTCGCCCCCACATACCGCCGAATCCGCCGGTCAACATGGTCCAGGTAACGGACGATGGCGCGTTGTACCGAGCGGGGTGGCAGTGGGATGCGCATGTCACCAATGAATTGCCAGTCCGCGCGAGGCATCTTTGCCCCGAAGGTCGACGCATCTATTGCATCGATTGCCGGCTTGGAGCGCAATAGCTGCTCCAGATACTCTGGTGACAATTCGGTAACGTTGGGACGAAGCACTAGGAATTCGCCTACGCCCACCCCGCTCCGGTCCGGGAAGGCGACTTTCGCTAAGTAGGGCCGTAGTTTGCCGAAAAGCACATCCCCAGAGCGAAACCGCTTGACTAGGCTATCGAACTCAGCGCCACCGGCAGGGGCAGTCCATCTGCCAGTCCAGCTCTCAACGTGTTCGAGGGCAAGGTAGAAGTCGTCGCCGCAAGACTCCCTGGCTAGGTCAACAATATTTGCAGCATGGCCCTTCAGCCGACCCACTCTCCAATTTGCTGGGGTGTCGCCGAGCCATGCAATGCCGGAGGACTTGTAGGTCGAGTAAGGCGAAATCGTGGGCTTCATGGAATGAGCACTGTGATCAACCGGTCCTCCACGAAGTGCGCGATCATTGCGATTAGGAGTTTGTGGGCTTTCTATTTGTGATTTGCTCTAAGCGCCTCATCAATCGTTCCTTCAAGTCTGTTAAATTGCTATATTCTGGGTAATTGTAAGCTGCCAAGTTGAAATGCAATGGCTCGTCACTACGACGGAACATAATCACCTTTCGATCTAGCGCATGAGCGTACCCAATCTCATAGTAAACACTTGGTCGTTCACTTGTTAAGTCAGCAAAGAGAAACTCTGATGATTCAATCTTTTCGATAATCTTGTTGGTGATCACTTCCTCGTGCTCGATTTCATCGGCGCGAAGGGCTTGTATTTCAAATTGTGCAAAGCATTCTTTGATCGCATTGTAAAGGTCTTCCAATTGACGTTCCTCTGGATCAATCCGCATCATGACGAACGCTGTGTTTGGTTCGTACTCAGCCGTGGCTTGCGGATTGGCACGCCATGTTTCGGTTGCTAAAGTCGGAGATACATCGAGAAGTTCGGCCAAGCTGGCTACGTTGGTGATGTCTCGCGTGAAGTTCTTGCGAGCCCGAAATGGTGTTACGGGATCAGTGTCGGATTGGCCAGCAGGTTGTACACCGAGAACTAGCCCCTCGTCATGCAGGACCTCGACGTCCCAAGCATGGAATGCTCGCAAGCGCAAGGATGCGCGGAGAGACTTAGCCCAAGTACCGAGGTCTCTGGTGTCAGCTTCGGACAAAAGCATCGAGTGCTTTGTGGAGTTAGCAATAGTGCGAATCACTTCCATCAAGATGGCCTGTAATTCGTTCGAACGATCTTGATGCGAATCGTCTAGCTGCGACCAATAGAGGTCGGCTCGTGTACTGTCGCCCAAGATGTCATAGTCATCCAAATCAGGGATGCTCGCGAAGAATCCATCGCTTTCTTTCGCGAGTTGCTCAATGCGCAGGCGTAGATTTAGAAAGTCCACCGTCATGGTGTTTCGCCTATAGAATACACGGCAGCGAGCAGGCGCTCCTAAAGCGCGACGATCTCTCGCAACCGTCCTTCGATCCTAGGGTGCAACGTCATGGTAGCCGCCCGAATCTCCTCCAGCGACCACAGCGGTCGCGACGTGGAGCCTATTGCGTCCGCCAACGTTCCAGAGCGTCCCGCAGTGCGTCCAAGAGGGGCTGGATGTCGCTGGCTGGCTGGCCGGCCGCTATGCGCGCGACGAGTCGGCCGATGTCGCCGGCCTCCCGGCGGAGCGATTGGGCCAGGCCGTCGAGCTTGCTCTTGGCGATCGCCGACGGCGAGTCGGATGCGGAGTCATATAACTCGTCGTGTTGCCGCAGGAGCGCATTC
>DAOUHO010000052.1:0-10597 GCA_034428595.1 Chloroflexota bacterium
GACGCTCAGGTTGCCGCCGCGCTCTTCCAGCACGGTGTCGTAGCCGTCGGGCAAGCGCGTAATGAATGTGTGCGCCCCGACTGCCTGCGCGGCGTCGACGATGTCGCCGTCGGTCAAGTTGGTGCGGTTGTGCCGAATGTTCTCGCGCACCGTGGCCGAGAAGAGAAAGGCCTCTTGCGGCACGATGCCGATCTGCCGTGACAGGGAGTCGAGGGTGACTTCCCGCAGGTCACGCCCATCCACGGTCACCCGCCCGCTGGTGACGTCGTAGAGCCGCAGCAGCAGCGACACGAGGGTCGTCTTGCCGGAGCCGGTGGGTCCCACCACGGCCACGGTCTCACCCGGCTCCACCGCCACGCTGATGTCACGCAGAACGGGTTGCCCGGGTTCGTACTCGAAGTGGACGTGCTCATACCGGATCCTGCCGGTCACGGGCGGCAGGGCCACCGCATCCGGCGCCGGGGGCACTTCGGCCTCGATCTCCAGGAGTTCGACGGCCCGATCCGCCGCCACTAACGACCGGGTGAGTTGGCCGAACTCGCCGGTCAGGTCGCGGATCGGCTCGAAGAGCCGCTCGATGTACAGGGCGAAGGCGATCAGCAGGCCGACCGAGAGCGACGCGCCGATTCCTTGGCCCATGACGAGGATGATGAACGCCAGGGCAAGTGCCGCGAGGAGCTCAACGGACGGCCACAGGCCGTATCGGTAGCGCGCCGACCGCAGCACGGCATTGAGGTTGCACCGGTTGACGCGGCGGAAGCCAAGAGTGTTCTGCTGCTGGCGGTTGAGACTCTGCACCACGCGGATACCCGCCACGTTCTCTTGGACACTGGAGGTAACGTCGGCGATGGTCTCGCGGGCTCTGCGAATGGGCCGGTGCGCAATCCGACGCCAAAGCGCCAGACTGGGAATCAGCAAAGCAACGAACGCCAGCGTGATCGCCGCAAGCAGCGCGTCCAGTGCCAGCATCACGGCCGCGATACCGATCACGCTCACGAAACTCGCCATCGACAACGTGAGGATCCACAGTGAATCCGCCAGCTGCTCCACGTCGTTCTGGACGCGGGACATGATCTGCCCCACCTGGTTACGGTCATAGAAAGACATTGACAGGCGGTGCACATGCGCAACGAGTTGGGTGCGGATATCGAGCACCACCCACTCGGTTATGGTCACCATGGTCCGGCTATGGATCAGGCCCGTGGCGAAGCGGGCCGCGGCGATGAGACCGAAGAGCCCCACGCTGGCGGCAAAGCCAAGCAGGTCGCCCCCAGGCGTCGCCAGCAGTTGGTCGATGGCCTGCTTCACCGTCCACGGCAACGCGACGACCGTCCCGCTATAGGCCAGCATGGCGATGATCGCCACCGTCAGCCGCCCGCGGTACGGGCGAAAGTGCCGGAACAGCCAGAGCAGCGTCCGCCAATAGCGCGTCTGGCGTTGGTGGTCGAGATCAGGTTGCGTCCGGCCGCCGGCCGCCTGAGCCGCTGGTGTCGCCATCAGCCCCAGCCTCGGTGGTCACGCATCTGCGCTGAACCCGCGCATTTCATCAGCCGGACGAAGCTGCAGATCGTGGATCCGGCGGTAGTAGCCATCCAGTCGCATGAGGTCGTCGTGGGTGCCTTGCTCGACAATCCTGCCCTGGTCGAGCACCAGAATGAGGTCCGCGCGTCGCACCGTGGAGAGCCGGTGGGCGATGACGAACGAGGTTCGCCCCCGGAGCACCTGCACCATTGCCTGTTGGATCAGCGCCTCGGTCGCGACGTCGACGCTGGACGTGGAGTCGTCAAGAATGAGAATTGGAGGCGCCAGCAGGAGCGTGCGGGCAATGGCCAGTCGCTGGCGCTGGCCGCCGGACAGGGTTGCGCCGCGCTCGCCCACCCAGGTGTCATAGCCGTCCGGCAGGCTCTCGATGAAGCCATGCAGCTGGGCGGTCCGGGCGGCTTGCACCACGTCCGCCAGCGACGCATCGTCGACGCCGTAGGCGATGTTGTCCCGAATGGTGGCCGAAAAGACGTAGACGTCCTGAAGCACGATCCCAACGCTGCGCCGCAGCGACTCGAGGGTCACGTCCCGGACGTCCACGCCGTCGATTGCGATTCGGCCCGCCGTCGCGTCGTAGAACCGTGGCAGCAGGTGCGCGATGGTGCTCTTGCCTGAGCCCGAGCCGCCGACGATCGCCGCCGACTGTCCCGGCCGCAACTCAAACGATACGTCGTGCAACGCGGGCACGCCGTCGGTGTAGGCAAACGACACCGAGTCGAACACGACGTGTCCGGTGGCGGACAGCTCCGGAGCATCCTCGGCAACGACAAGCGGATTCCTCGTGTCCAGAACCTCGAATATGCGCGTGCCCGCGGCCATGGCGGTGGAAAAGAGTCGCACCCTCCATTCCAGTCCCGCGATTGAGCCGCCCAGCATCACCAGGTACAGCACAAAGGCCGCCAGCGTTCCGGCGGTGATCACCCCCTGCTGCACCTGCCATCCGCCAACGAGCAGAATCGCCGCTATCAAGGCGGCGTACAGGAAGGTGAGAACGGCGTCCCTGGTCACGGAGAGACGGTCGGCGAGAATGAAATTGGCGGCGACCGAACTGGCCCGCTCTCGATACCGCCGATTCTCGAAGCCCTGGGCGCCCAGAGCCTTCACCGTTCGAATCCCCGTCAGACTCTCCTGCAGCGCGGTGTTCATGCGACCGGTTTCCTGGAAGGCCTGGCTATAGATCCGAAATAGTCGAACTGCCAACGCGACCCCATATCCCGAGATCATCAGGGAGCCGACGAGGACGATGAGACCCAGCCGCCAGTTCATGCTGAGCATGACGATGATTGGGAGAAAGAACAGCATGAGGAACGCGATGCCGTGCATCACGCCGGTCGAAATGAATCTGGAAACGGCGTCGATGTCGACCGTGGCCCGTGACATCAGATCGCCAGTCTTCTGGCGGTCAAAGAAGCCGAAGTTGAGCCATTGCAGCTTGTCGACGAAGTCGTTCCGGAGCCGATACTCGGTCACCCGGCCGACGCGTTCGGCCAGGTAGAGGGCCAGGTAGCCCAGCACGGCCCTGGCTACGCCAGCCGCGATCATCAGGACCGCGATCAGCGCCAGCGCATCACGGCCTTGCGCCAGCAAAGCATCGACGGCGTCGCCGGCGAGGCGCGGAAGCACGACGCGCGGCATGATCGAGGCGACCATCACCAGCGCCGTCGCCGTGACGAGCGCCCGCTGCGTCAGGGCGTACTTGATCAGCCGGATAAGGATGGGCATGCAGGCTCGGGCCGGATGGATTGCACCCCCCGGGGCGCAGCAAGACCCTATCATCGAAGCCAACGGCGCTGGCGCACGACGCTGGTGATCGCGCACCCGATGGCCACGGTGTGCCGGGTCGACCGAATCGCGCAGCTGGACGAAGGCCGCGTTGTGGCCACCGGCCGGCACGAGGAGCTCTACGGCCGCAGTGAGCTCTATCGGCGGCTGTGCGATCTTCGGTTGGTGCAGTCAGTTGCCGAGGGATAAGGCCCATGCCGCTATTTGGTGAGCTCAAGCGTCCGGCCGATGCCGGCGACATCCGATCGCTGACTTTCGACGAAGCCGAATTCCAGCGTCGGCACGAGGCGCTGCGGGACGCGATGCGAGCCGAGGGCTTGGACGGGTTGGTCTGCACCTTCGCGCCCAGCGTCTGCTACGTCAGCGGCTACGAGACGCTGGCGTCGTTCGCGCCCGCCTACCTCATCGTCGGGATCGACCGCGAGCCCACGCTGCTGGTGGACGACTTCGAGGCCTTCAACGCGATGGTGTCGAGCTGGGTCGAGGACGTGGTCACGTTTCCGTGGGCGGAGGATCCCGCCGCCGTGCTGGTGGACGTGCTGCGGCATCGCGGCTGGGCCAAGGCGAGGCTGGGCTGGGAGCACCATCAGCACGGCGGAGCTCACCAGAGCTATCAGCACGCCGCGGAATCAGTGGGCCGTTCGTGGAGCTATGTCCACTGGCTGGTGGATGGGGTGCGGGCGCGAAAGAGCGCGGCCGAGATTGCCGCGGTCCGGGCCGCCGGGGCGATCTCGCCGCGCGGATTTGACGCCGTCAAGGCCGAGCTGCGCCCGGACGCGCCGGATACGGCCGTCGCGGCGGCGGCCTATCAAGCGCTGGTGGGCGCCGGCAGCGAGCGCATGTCGATTCAGCCCATCATCACCGCCGGCCGTAACTCCGGCATTCCGCACACTACGTTCGGTCGCTCGCGCCTAACGCCGGGGCATCCGGTGATTCTGGAGTGGGGCGCGTGCATCAAGCGCTATACCGCGCCCATGATTCGCACGGGCGTGATCGGCGAGCTGGCCGATCCGGTTTGGGACGCGATGTACGCGGCGTGCGTCGCGGCGGTGGAACGCACGATCGCCGGCATGCGGCCCGGCGTGTCGACGCTCGAGCTTGGCGAGCAGGCGTCAGAGCCGCTGGCCGAGCTGCCGTCGCGCGTATTCACGGACGGCAATCGCGGCTATTCGGTGGGCTTGAGTTTCGAGCCGGACTGGATGGACGTGCCCGGTCTGCAGATTTGCACCCGCGGTTTCCGCAGCGAACGGTCGCTGGCCACCTATCCGACGCTTGAGCCGGGCCACGTATTTCACGTGCGGGCGGTGGCACGCGACGTGGGCCGCGCGGGCGCGGGCATCAGCGAGACGGTGGCCGTCACCGCCGACGGCTGCGAGGTGCTGACCGACCACCCGCGCGATCCGATCGGCCTCGGCTAGCGAGGGCGCGTCCGTGCGCTATGTTGCCCGTGGCGGTGAGGACGCAGTCCAGGGGTAACGAGCGCCATGGCAGTGGCACGGATCGGGGTCGTGGGCACGGGGTGGTGGGCCACGGAGGCGCACATTCCGGGGCTTGTCGAGCATCCGCAGGCCGAGGTCGCCGCGCTGTGCGACCTGGATGCGGCACGCGCGGCGCGGGCGGCCGAGCACTACGGCGTGGCCGCGGTTTACGACAACCTCGACCGCATGCTGGCGCGGGAGTCGCTGGACGGCCTGGTCATCGCCAGCAGCAACGCCTCGCACTTCGAGTTGGCGCGCCGGGCCATCGACGCGGGGCTGCACCTGCTGATTGAGAAGCCGATGACCGAGACCGCGCCCGAGGGCCGGGTGCTGCTGGAGGCGGCCGAGCGCGCCGGCACGGAGATCCTGGTCGGCCACACGTTTCACTACACGCGGCTGGCGCGGCGCGCCCGCGAATTGATCACCGGCGGAGCGATCGGACGGGTCGAGCTGGTCCAGAGCCTGTTCGCATCCTCGGCCATCCAGTCCGTGCGGGAACCGGACGCGTTGGATGGCGTTTGGGCCTATCCGGTGCACGGCCCCACGGGACAGAACTTCAGCGCCTATGGGCAGGGGCAGAATCAGCTCACGCATTCGGCGGCGCTGGTGGCATTCGTGATCGACGACGGCCCGGCGTCGGTCCACGGGTACATGGCGAATGCCGATGTGCCCGTGGATGCGGTGGACGCGCTGAGCGTGCGCTTCACCGGCGGCGCGCTGGGCACGCTGGCCAGCGTCGGTACGAAGCCCGGCGACGACACCCCGCACAACGAGTTGCGCATCTTTGGCTCGGAGGGCTGGATGGAAATCGACATGGAGCGGGCGACGCTGCTGACGCTCCATCGATATGACGGGGGCGGCGAGGAAATGCGCGAGGACGATGTCTCGCTGCACTACCCGCTGCGGTCGCCGGCGAAGAATCTGGCCGACGTCGTGCTGGGCCGCGCGCCGAACCTGTCGCCGGGCTCGATTGCGCAGTGGTCGGTGGAGATTGTCGACGCGGCGTATCGTTCGGCGGCCAGCGGCTACCCAGTGACCATCGCCGATCTCTATCGGGGGCCGTAGCGTTTGTTATCCCGCCCAGCTTGGTCGTTCAAATGGTCCATTCCAGTCGTTCCAAACGCATCCTTCCTGCATTCCGAACGCCTCCTTCCTGTCATTCCGAACGAACGTGAGGAATCTAAGGAATTTGTGCGTTTTCCCCGCCCCTTAGATTCCTCGCCTGCGGCTCGGAGTGACACATAGGGCTGGCTCGAAGTGACAGGTTGGGTAGCGTGAGCCTTTGCTTTCGGCCTGAATCTCGGGCCGCACGCAGCCCGAACCAGCGGACCATGAAATGACTGCAAGCAAATCCCCAATGCAATCCGAGCCGGCGGTGATTCGCCCCACGGCGCTCGACGACATCCCGCGCATCGCGGCCCTCATCGCGGCCAACCGGTTTCGTTCGGATGGATCGGGCGCGTTGCTCCCAGTCAGTCCGCAGCAAATTCTCAGGATGCTGGGGGATGAGAGCTTGGGCCGCTTCTTCACGGCCGTCGCGCCCTCGGGCGAGGTCGTCGGTTGCGTCTCGGTGGCCGTCTACGGCATGCCGTCGAACCACCAAGAGGTAATCGCTTGGCTGGCAAACAGGCTGCCGGCGGACGACTTCGGGATTCAGCTCGACGCCGACGATGAGCCGGGCCTGGTGGCGGAGCTGCGGTCCTTGGCCGTGAGCGACGCCTATCGTGGTCGGCAACTCGGCTTGCAGCTGATCGAAACGGCAAAGGCCGAGGCAAGGTCCCGGAGCTTTGCACAGCTCTACTCGCTGGTGAACCGGGACGTGGTGGGGCTCTTCGAGCGGGCCGGCTTCTGTCGGGCCACCCGTCCACCGCCAAAGCTCATCATTGATTGTGCGGTGTGCCCCCTGCTCGACCACTGCGTTGAGATTCCGGTCGTGGCGGACTTGAGGGGGCGGGTCGAGGGTCCTTGACTCCTTGGCTGGCCCGGACCAGCGCCGGATGTGCTTCGCAGTCAAAGGTAAACGCCGAACTTGCGAAGGAACTCCCGCCCACTCGGTGTGGGAGTCCTCCTGCCGAATCCCAATAGGGGGCGATCTAGGGCGGAACTAGCTCCCGATCAACACGGATTCTGGATAGAAGTCGCGCCAGGCCCAGTCGAACGCGGATGTCCACGGCACGGGGCTGAGAGCCTGGCCCGCCAGTGGACCGCTGAGCGCCAGGCCGTTGGCCGCGCTCCATAGCGATCCCGTCTCGCGGTCGCGCAAGGCGCCGTCGCCCGCCGGCTCGAAATTTAGCAGGCGGTTCGCTACTCGTCGCAGATAGGCGCGCACGGTGCCGCTGGCCGCATCGACCCAGACCACCACGGGCTCATCGCCGACCGCCAGGTGCACCAGGCCGGCGGCCCGCGCGTGGCTGAAGTCGACGGCCGCGGCCGCGTCCCTCAAGGCGAGGCCGATCACCCAGTTCTCTCGCGGCGTCGCCAGGATGAGCCGCGGACCGCTTAGGCCATTCGCCAGCACCATCGCGTCGGGATGGCGCGCGCGAAACCCCGCCCAGGTATCCAGGGTCGAGGGAATCTGGGTGAGCGTCGCGCCTCGCAGCTCTCCGACCAGGGCTCGGCCAATCGGCTGGCTCCAGATGCTGCCGGTGGAGTGATCGAACCAGGTCATGGCGGTCTTGTAGAGCGCGCCCTGATTGCCGAAGACCAGCGTCTGGCCCTCGAAGTGCCGGTCGTGCACGAGACCGGTGTAGCAAAGCGGTCACCAGGTGACGAGTACCGGCGTGCCGCCGACCACGTCGTTGACCATCTCGCGCCGATTGAGCGTCGTGACGGGGTAGGCCCGAGCCTCGCCGTCGATGACCAGCCCAATGACCAGCTCATCCGGCTGGAGCGGCGCCTCGGCGGCGGCCACGAATTGCGGCGTGTAGACGGGTGGGATGGCGTCGCGGCTGAGGCGTTGGTCGTAGGCCGAGTCGAACATCATCCGCTCGTGCGGATCGGGCAGGTCCGCAGGCGGCTGCGCAACCTGCGGTGATTCGGTAGAGCTTCGTATCGCCCATACCAGCGCGAGTGCGCCCAGGACGATCAGGGCCATCCCGAACGCCAGCGATCCTGCGAGTCCTAGGCGATGCCGCATGCCAACTCAGGCCAATGCCCGCCGGCGCTTACGCGGTCGGCGGCCGTACCCCGACTCAGCGCAGCGCGACCTGCAGCGCCTGCGCGATGTCGTCCACCGGGATGAACGTGATGTCGTCGTGGATCCGGGGCGGGAGATCGTCCAGGTCGCGTTCATTGCCACGCGGCAACAGGACCCGGCGCACGCCGGCGCGATGGGCCGCGAGCATCTTGGGCGCGATGGCGACGGTGGGCTCGATCCGACCATCGACCGACAGGCTACCGGTCGAAGCGAGTTCCGGGTCCACTGGGCGATCGCGTGCGAGGGACACGACGGCGATGGCCACCGCCAGCCCGGCGGCGGCGCCGTCATTGGCCAAGGCGCTCCTTGGCACCTCCACGTGCATGTCGAACTCCTGCATGAAGCGTGCCGACACCTGGAGATCCGACAGCCGTGCGCGGATGGCCGCGGTGACGACCACCAATTCCTGCGAGACGTTGACGCCGTGCGTGTCGAGCATCGATATCCGACCCAGCCCGGGGACTAAGGCATGGCCGAGGCCTGGCATTAGCACTGCCAACACGGAGCCGAGCCGGCCGCCATGCTCGTCAACCACGAGGGCCGCGGTGTAACCGCGACGCTGTGCGCGGCGGTCGGGGCGCTGGGGAGCGGGCGGCCGGCCGACAAGATCGAAGAGGTGCTCGCTGCTGACGAGGTCTGGAGAGGTGCGGCCCATCGCTTCGGCCACCATCGTTCGGCGTATGACCCGCCGCAGAAGCTCGTCCAAGTGGGCGACCCCAGCCTCGTCGGTATAGCTCCGGATCAGGACCAGAAGGGCGTTGCCGTCAATCGTAAGCGCAGCGGGGGTCAAACCATGGTCGGCAAGCGCATTCGGGACAAGGATTCGCCGGGCTAGCTCGGCCTTCTGATCGATCAAGAGTCCCGGGAATTCCGCGATGTCAAGCCGAGACAGGTCGTTGGCTGAAAGCGGCTGGGTCCAGCGGCAGGTGACGATGATGAGCGCGCGCGAGAGGTCGAACGGCACGCCAAAAAATGGGTCGAGGATCTCCGCGCGCCTGGCTGGGTCGGTCAGCTGCGCCAGGAGCGTGCTGGCCTGGGCGCCCCAACGTTCGGCCGCGCGATCGATTCCGGCTAGCACGACCACGGCCTCCGGCGATTCCGCCTGCTCGACCGCGCCCATGAGGGCGCCCGGCTGGCCGTTGCGCTTCCAGATCTCCGTCGCGGTGCCGAGTTGCGCCAGGTCAATGAGCTGGAATGGTCGACCGAGGGCCTCGGCAATGCTTCGCGCGGCGGCCACCTTGCCCACTCCGCGGGGTCCCGAAAGACAAAGCAGGCGCAGGGGAGCTGGCGAGGGTTCCGCGAGGGTTGTCTGGGCGTGATGCGCCGCCACGTGCTCCAGGATGGCGCCCACGGCTCGCGGGGGCGCGAAATGCTCGGACTCCAGGGCGTTTTTCACCGGGGCGATCGCGAGCGGTCGTACGTGGCCGGGTGTCCACGGCAGCCCGAGGGCGCGCGCGACGCTGGCGGAGTCGGCGTTGCCGGCATCCAAGCGGGTGGACAAGGCATGGGCAGCGACGTCCGGGAGATTGGCCTCGGCGAGGCGGGTCCGCAGGTCGGCTGAATCCACCGTGATCTCCACCGCGGCGACACGCACGCATGAATCATAGCCGGGTCCGGCGGCCGGCCGTCGGTGAGAAACCCTGCAAGCAGAGCAAAAGCGCGATAAATGGCCGGCGAATACGCTGCCGAGCGCTTCGGGGATTGACTCGCAGCGGACGCGGCGCGAAGATCGCAGCAAGAGGCGGGTGGTTTCCCGGCGATGAGGTTTAACGTGGCTGCAGCACAGATGCCCTCCAACGAAGTCGATGTCCACGAGGCCAAGAAGCTGGTCGAGCAGGACGAGGTTCGGGTGATTGACGTTCGGACCCAATTCCCGTTTCCGGCCATGCCCGGGGCGGAGTACGTGCCGCTCGAAGACATTCTGGCGCGTCCAACCGAGGCGATCCCGACCGACAAGCCGATCCTATTCATTTGCAATGTCGGCCAGACCAGCGGCGTCGCCACGCAGATGGCGACGGCCCTGGGTCTGAACCAGGCCTACAACATGCAGGGTGGCATGGAGGCCTGGGCGGCCGCCGGTTACGACACCGAGGAGCCGCCCGCCGGCCACTAGGGTCGGCACGGCGCAATTGAGTTCTAGGGAACGAGGGTAGGCGCGTGTTCAACGTCGAGCAGGTTCAGCGATACAGCCGGCACATGCTGCTGCCGGAAGTCGGCGTCGCCGGTCAGCGCAAGCTCCTAGACGCCAGCGTGGTGGCCATTGGCGCCGGCGGGCTGGGCTCGCCGGTGCTCTATTACCTGGCCGCGGCCGGCGTGGGCAAGCTGGGCGTGGTGGACTTCGACGTCGTCGACCGCTCCAACTTGCAGCGCCAGATCTTGCACCGCGAGGACCGCGTGGGACTGCCCAAGACCGGGTCGGCGGCCGAGACGCTCACCGGGCTCAACTCGGACGTGGAGGTGATCGAGCACAACGAGCCGCTGACCTCTGAGAATGCGATGGAAGTTCTGGGCGGCTACGACGTGATCGTGAACGGCTGCGACAACTTCCCCACGCGCTATCTCGTCAACGACGCCGCCTACATGCTGGGCAAGCCGGTGG
>DAOUHO010000053.1:0-18074 GCA_034428595.1 Chloroflexota bacterium
CTTCTTGTCCTTCCGCCGCTATGAGTTGCAGCAGGAGCTTGCCGCCCTGGACGCGGATGAGACGGTCGAGGACTACGACGTGCGAGCGGACGACCTGCGTGCGCAGCTCGGCGGCGTGGTCTTCAACGCCGTGTCCCATCTGACGCACGCGGTCTTGATCCGCGATGCCTGGACGGCGGAGGGCCGCGCGGTGGCTCCGGACGACCTCCGCGCGCAGCTGGCGGAGCTGGCCGGCGTGGCGCCGGAACGCGAAGACGCCCAAACAGCGGCCATCGAGGCCATCCGCGAGGCGACCGGTCTCGACGTCGCGACCATCGAGCGATTCGCGGCGGACAGCTACCGCCGGCAGCGGCTCGCCGATGAGCTCTTTGCCGATACGGACCCCATGCCCGCCCACGTCAAGGCCGTGGAGATCGTGCTCGCCCGCGAGGAGGACGCCGCCGAGGTGATCCAGCGCATCGAGGACGGCGAGGCAATGGAGGACGTGGCGCGCGAGGTATCGGTTGACAGCGTCACGCGCAACGCTGGCGGGGTGGTCGATTGGACGCCCAGCGGCATCCGCCCGGAGGCCTGGGACGCCGTAGCCTTCACCTCCCCGATCGGTGAGCTTGTCGGTCCCTTCGAAGGCAACCTGGGCTGGTACTTGCTCCGCGTGACGGACCGCGTGGACGAGCGCCCCCTGAGCGCGGAGCACGCCCGCACGCTGCGAGCGAGGAAGCTGGACGCCTGGCTGGCCGAGCGCACCGACGCGCAGCCCATCGAATACATGCTCACCACCGAAATCATCGAGTGGACGGACCGAAACTCGCTGCCGTAGCCGGGTGTCCGTTTAGGGCGCGGCTTTCGCTTCGGCCACCGGCGACGGAGCGGCTTCTCCCACGTGCACGCGAATGCGCGAGCTCAGCGCCAGCGACGCGACCGCCAGGATCGCCCCGCCAACGAACGGGACCCAGTGGCCGTAGGCCTCCCAGAGGATGCCGCCGGTGATGGGAATGATGACCGCCGCGATGTGGTTGACCGTCATGCCCGTGACCAGACTTGGCCTGATGTCGGCGGGGTCGACCGCGATCTTGCCGAGGTAGGTCGTTACGCCGGTTTCGGCGCTGAAGAACAGGTTGTCCAGCACGTACAGCACGAAGAGTACGCCGAGAATGGGGATGGTTGCGTAGCCGACGAAGATCAGGGCCAGCGCGCTGTAGGCGACCATCAGGATCAGGCGCTCGCCGAACCGATCGATCAGGCGGCCGAATTGGTACACGGCCCCGATGCTGATGACGCCGTTGACGAGGCTGAGGATCGCGATGGTCTGCACTGGCGATCCATAGTCCCGGACCAGCAGGAACAGGGCGAAGGTCATGAAGATGTGGCGGCGGGCGCCGTCGAGAAAGGTCAGCGCGTAGTAGAGCCAATACGCTCGCCGAACCAGGATGCGCGGCGGACGCCGCGTGCGCGGTACCCCGCGCACGCGCAGGACGAGCAGCGTTCCCGCAATCGCTATCACGCCGGCCACGACGAACAGCGGCCGCAGCCCGCTGGCTCCGGCGACCAATGCCACGATTCCGATGCCGGCGAGGTTCGCCACCGCCGCCACGGCACGGAGCCGGCCCAGCCGGCTGCCCTGCTCGGTCACGCGGCTCAGCCGCAGGGCGAGCGTGCTGGAAATCGGCATCCACATGTGAAAGCCCACGCTGGACACGAGTGAGAAGAGAATCAGGCTCGGAATGCCGTCGATGAAGAAATAGTTGACGTATCCCACACCCAGGAACAGCAGCGCCACGGCGCCCACCACCGGTTCCGCCACCGTCATCACCAGTGCCGCGATGCCGACCGTCAGCAAGCCCGGAATCTCACGGACGGTTTCCAGCAGACCGAGCTCATTGGGACTGATTCCGAGGTCTTGCCCGATGAAGTTGAAGAAGATCGTCTGGTAGATGCCGAAGGCCAGGCCGAAGGCGAAGTTCGCGGCCGCAAGCCAGCCGAACGGGGCCATGCGAGGCGCACGCAGCACGCAGCGACCCTCGGGTTGGACGGCGCGGCCATTCTACGGGCGCACCGCGCGCCCGGTGGCCCGCGCTTTGTGCAGCGTGGGACTGGGTTCGGAAGAATCTCCCAGGCTGCTCGCAGCCTGGGCCACCGGAAAACTACCCATGCGAGTCCCGGAGGGACAGGTTTCAAACCTGCCCCTGCCACCTTGTGGTTGGCCGGCGCCAATCCCCCGCACCCAGTTCCGGGCGGCCACAGGGGCGGTCCCTACGAACCCCGTGCATTGGCCCCCGTTTGTCCGCAATATGTTCGGTGCCTACAATGCCGCCGGCTGACTGGGGAGGCGCGGCGTGGCTGATTTCGCCCATTTGCATGTTCACAGTGAGTTCAGCCTGCTCGACGGCTTCTGCCGCATCCCTGACATCCTCGACCGCACGCGCGAGCTCGAGATGGGCGCCGTCGCGCTCACCGACCACGGGGTCATGTACGGCGCGGCGGACTTCTACCTGGCGGCCAAGGACGCCGGCGTGCGCCCGATCATCGGCTGCGAGGTCTACGTGGCGCCGAGATCGCGCACCGACCGCGATGCCACGCTCGACCGGCGCGCCTTTCACCTCACGCTGCTGGCGCGCAACTTGGAGGGCTACCGCAGCCTCGTCAAGCTCACTTCGCGCGCCCATCTGGAGGGGTTCTACTACCGCCCGCGGGTAGATCGCGAGCTGCTGCGCGAGCACAGCGAGGGACTGATCTGCCTGAGTGGATGTCCCTCCGGCGAACTCATGCGCGCCATCGAGGCGGGCGACATGGCGCACGCCGAGTCCGTGGCGCGCTGGCATGCCGAGGTGTACGGCGAGGGGAACTACTACATCGAAGTCCAGCGCTCGCAGCCGGAGCTGGAGGCGAACTACCAGCGGCTCATGGAGCTGGCCGATGGGCTGGGACTGCCGCTGGTGGCGACGAACGACGTGCACTACGTGCGGCGCGAGGACCGCGACGCGCACGACACGCTGCTCTGCATCCAGACCGGACGCACGCTGTCGGACACCTCACGCATGCGCATGGAAGGCGAATTCCACCTGCGCAGTCCCGAGGAGATGGCCGGATTGTTCACCGATGTTCCAGACGCCTTGGCCAACACGGTGACGATTGCGGAGCGGTGCGACATCGATCTGCCATTCGGGCGCATTGCGATGCCTGAGATCGCGCTGCCCGGCGGAGGCAGCGCGATCGACTATCTGCGCGACCAGGCGCGGCGGGGCCTGCGGACGCGGCTGGGCGCCGACCCGTCGCCGGTCTATGCCGAGCGGCTGGCGTACGAACTTGACGTGATCGAGCAGACCGAGTTCGCGTCCTACCTCGTGCTCGTCGGCGACATTGTTCGCTTCGCCCGCGACGGCGGGATGCTCACGGCCCCGCGCGGCTCCGTCAACGGCAGCTTGGTCGCCTTTGCGATGGGCATGTCGGACATCGATCCGATCAAGCACGACATCATGTTCGAGCGCTTCCTCACCGTCGGGCGCAAGGGGTCCATGCCCGACGTGGACCTCGACTTTCCCAGCGACCGGCGGGACGAGGTCATCAACTACATCTCCGACACCTATGGGTCGGACCACGTGGCGCAGATCGCGACGTTCGGCACCCTGGCGGCGCGGGCGGCCGTGCGCGACGTCGGCCGCGTGATGGATCTGCCGCTGCCCGACGTGGACCGCGTGGCAAAGCTGATTCCGGTGAATCCCGTGAATCCCTTCACCATCGAACGCTCGCTGGAAACCGTGACGGAGCTGCAGCAGCTTTACCACGCCAACGACGAGATTCGGCAGTTGCTCGACCGGGCGCGCGAGGTGGAGGGGGTGTCCCGGCACGCCTCCACGCACGCCGCGGGGCTGGTGGTATCGCGGGAACCCCTCATCGAGCACGTGCCGTTGATGCGCTCGGCGGACGGCCAGCCCGTGGCGCAATTCACGGGGCAGACCATCGATCGCATCGGCATCCTCAAGCTCGACATCCTGGGGCTGTCCAACTTCCGGACGATCACGCACGCGCTCGAGCTGGTCCGCGAGGACACCGGAGACGAGATCGCGCCGCAGGAGATCCCGCTGGACGACGATCGGGCCTTCGCCATGCTGCGGGCCGGGCGCACGGTCGGCATGTTCCAGCTCGAAAGCAGCGGCATGACCTCCACCCTGCGCCGCCTGCAACCCACGACGATCGACGATCTGGCGGCGATCATCGCCCTCTATCGCCCGGGTCCAATGCAGCACATCGACCGCTACATCGACACGATGCATGGCCGTGTGCAACCGACATATCCCCACGAAAAGCTCGAGCCGATCCTGCGCGAGACGCACGGGGTGCTGGTCTACGCCGACCAGGTGCTGCGCGTCGTGCGCGAGTTGGCCGGCTATGACTGGGACGAAGCCGATCGCTTCCGCAAGGCCGTGGGCAAGAAGATTCGCGCGGCGCTCGAGAAGGAGCGCACGGAGTTCATCGAACGGGCGACGGCCAACGGGCTTGCACCGGATGTCGCCGAGGACGTGTTCGGGTTGATCGAGCCGTTCGCCGGGTATGGATTCAACAAGGCGCACGCGGTGTCCTATGCCGTCATCGCCTACTGGACGGCCTGGCTGAAAGCGATCTATCCGGTGCAGTTCCTCACCGCGTTGCTGGACACCGACAGCGGCGATCTGGCCAAGGTGGCGCGGGCCAAGTCCGAGGCCGAGGTGCTTGACCTGGACGTGCTGGCGCCCGACGTCAACCGGAGCGGCGCCTCCTTCGTGCATCGCGGCCGGCAGATCGTCTTTGGCCTCGGGACTGTGAAGAGCGTCGGGGAGCAGGCGGTCGTCGCGATCCTCGACGCCCGCGAGGACGGTGGGCCGTTCGAGTCGCTGGCCGACCTGTGCGCCAGGATCGACGGACGGGTCGTGACGCGCCGTACCCTCGAAGCGCTGATCAAAGTCGGCGCCCTCGACGGCCTGGGCGAGCGGAACGCGCTGCTTGCCGGACTGGAAACCGCGTTCAAGCGCGGCCAGCAGGCGCGGAACGACCGCGTAGCGGGGCAGACCACCATGTTCGAAATGGGTGCGCTGCCCGCCACTACGAGCAGCGAGGACGCACTGCCGGACGTCGAACCGGCCGGCAACGCCGACCGGCGGCGCTGGGAGAAGGATCTGCTCGGGTTGCACGTCTCGCCCAGTCCGCTGTCGAATCCGGGCGTCCGTGAGGCGCTGCGTGCAAGCGTCGACACACAGATCTTCGACCTGGACGCATCACACGTCGGCCAGAACCTCACCGTTGGAGGGCTGGTGGCGGACGTGCGGCAGCTCATCACGCAAAAGGGCGACACCATGGCCATCGTCACCCTTGAGGATGCGCCGGGGACCATTGAAGTTGTCGTATTCCCGCGACTCTGGGCGCAGATTGGCGACAGTCTGGAGATCGACCGCGTGATCGTGGCTAAGGGAAGGCTTGAGGACCGGCGCGGATCGCTGCAGCTCGTCGCGGAAAACCTGTTTCCGCCGCAACCCACCGCAGAGGATTCGGGGGATGCGGCGACGACCGCAGGCGGATCAATACCCGACGACCCTATCGGCCAAGAATCCGAGGCCGATGTAGGGGCCGCGGCAATGCCGAGCGCTTCGAATGACGCAGACGATCCGGTGGTGGACGTTGCACCCGCGGTCAACGGCGACGCGCTGGGTGCCGAGGCAGCCGCCCCGTCGGCGGATGCCGACGCTCCGCTCGAGTCGACACCGGTAGCCGGCAGCTTGGAGGTGCAGGCCGCGGGCAGCGAATACACGCCGCCAAGCGGTGACGACGCGCCGGACGGCTCCGCGAACGGCGACGATGCGCCCGCGGTATCCGGCGAAGCGAACGGCGCGACGAACGGCGGTGCGCCGCGGCGCGTCATTGTGGTGCTGCGCCGCAGCCCGGACCTCGGGCATGACATTGACCTGCTGCGCCGGCTGGACGAGGCGGCGGCCGCCCATCCCGGCGAGGTTCCGCTCGACCTGCACGTCCAGGCGCCCACCGGCGACGTCACGCGCCTGCGTTGGCCCAAGGCCGTGAGCGGCAGCCCCGAGCTGGTGGCGCAAGTGGCTCGGGAGTACGAACCCGACAACGTGGTGGTGGAGCGGGCGCCCGCCGCATCCGACTAGCCCCACCGCCCGGAACCTCGACAGGCGCATCCGGTCAGGCCAATATGCGCGCAATGCCGTGTGACGGAGGGACCGTGCGATGGACCGACCACCCGAGGCCTACATGCACGTGGGCATCGTGCATTTCATGCTGCACCCGGAGCTGCAGAGCGGCGACGGGCCGATTCTCGAATCGGTCGAGGCGCTGGCCGCCGACGGCTTCTTTCACGCCCTCGAAGTCACGCACGTCAATGACGACGAGACGCGCGCGGAGTTGGCCCGCCGCGCGCGCACGGCCCGGCTGGCGCTTGGCTACGGGGCGCACCCGGCGCTGCTGCTGGAAAAGCTCGATCTTTCATCGGCCGACCCCGACGTGCGGGAGCGGGCCATCGAGGCGATGCTGCGCGGCGTTGACGAGGCGCACGCGCTGGACGCCACGCTGGTGGGAGTGCTGGACGGCCCCAACTCGGCGCCCGCGACCGACGCCGACGTTGAGCCGGCGCTTGACCGCCTGGCCGACTCGCTCAAGCAGATCTGCCACCACGCCGCGCGCTTGGGCATATGGATCGCACTGGAGCAGTTCGACCGCGACGTAGAAAAGTGCTCGCTCCTCGGTCCGGTCGAGCTGTGTATCCGTGTGAGCGAGATGGTTCGCGCCGACACGCCCAACTTCGGGCTCTGCCTGGACCTCAGTCATCTGCCGCTGCTCGATGAGGACCCGCCGACGTCCGTGCGGAAGGCGGCGGATCACATCATCCAAGCTCACATCGGCAATTGCCTCATCAGCGATCGCTCCCACCCGCAATGGGGCGACCAGCATCCCGTGTTCGGTGAGCCGGGCGGGGAGAACGACGTGCCCGAGTTGACCGCGTTCCTGCGCGCGCTGTTCGAGATCGGCTACTTCGACAAGGATCTGCCGACGCCCATGCCGCTGGTCAGCTTTGAGATGAAGCCGGCACCCTACCAGACGACCGCCGAAATCATCGGCAACGCCAAGCGCACCTTTGCCGCGGCGTGGGCGCGCGTCTGAGTCCGTTGGTATGGTTTGCGGAGGCTGGGAATGCCCCAGCGGCAGCGTGGACGCCGACCGATCACACCTGCGGGCGGGATCGGGACTGCGGCGCGCCGCCGATGTGAGTCAGTGACTTAAGGAGCTAGCCGCGCATGCGAATTGGATATATCGGCCTCGGCAAGATGGGCCTGCCCATGGCGACGAACCTGCGGGCGGCCGGGCATGACCTGATCGTGCACAACCGCAGCCGCGGCAAGGTGGACGCCTTCGTCGCGGACGGCGGCACGGCCGCCGACACGCCGGCGGAAGTCGCCGCTCAGGCGGACGTGGTGTGCCTCAACGTGCCGCTGCCGCAGGATTCTCTGGCGATCCTGCTGGGTGAGAACGGGGCCCTTGAGACGGCCCGCGACGGCCAGCTCTGGATCGACTTTGGAACCAACGGTCCCGACACCGCGCAGCATTGCGCCGCCGAGGCCGCCGGCAAGGGCGTCGGCTACCTCGACGCCCCAGTCAGCGGGGGGCCGGCAGGGGCAACGGCGGGCACGCTGGCCGTATTCGTCGGCGGCACCACCGAGGACTATCAAGCCGGCCAGGAGCTGCTGGATATCGTGGGCGGCAACGTGCAGCACTTTGGCCCGGTGGGCGCGGGCTGCGTGGCCAAGCTGGCCAACCAGATGATCATCGCGGGGGTTCGCGCCGCCAACGCCGAGGCCTACGTGCTGGCGGTCAAGAACGGCATCAACCCCCAGCAGCTCTTTGACACGCTCATGGGGGCCTACGCTGCCAGCCGCTGCATGGAAGTGGACATGCCGAATCTCGTGTTCCCCGGGGATTTCGAGGCTCGATTCGGCGTCGAGCTGTTGCTCAAGGACCTGGGCCTCGCGCTGGAGTTGGGACGGCGGAGCCACGTGCGCCTGTTGGCGACGACGCTGGCCGACCAGCTCTACCAGGAGGTGCGCCACAAGGGCCTGGGCGACCTGGATGCGGCGGCGCTCATCAAGCCGCTCGAGGAGCTTGCGGGTGTGGAGGTACGCTCCGGCGACTCCGCGTAGTCATGCGGCCGCTGCCGCCGATGTCACGACGGGTCGCGCATGACCCGCGAGCTGCGCTATCTCCTCGCGCGTTTCGTCACCTGCTTCTTCGCGGCGCTGGCCGTGGCAGCCTTTGTGCCCGACGGCATCGCGTTTCCACCCGAGGGCACGCGCGACTTCTGGACCACGATCACGGCCTTTGCCGCCGTGCTCGCGCTGGTCAATGCGTACGTGCGCCCGGTGGTGGATGTGCTGCTCAAGCCGGTCACCTGCGTGCTCGGCGTCCTCACGCTCGGGCTGTCGCACGTGGTGGTCAGCGCGGGGGTGTTTTGGCTGGCGGCGCAAGCTGTGGAGGCCATCGAGATCCGCACCGTGGTCGGCGCGTTGATCGGTTCGATCATCGTCGGCGTGATCAACATGGCCGGGTCGGTATTGCTCGGCGGGCGCAAGGAATGACGCGCCGCGCCCAGGCCGCGTGACCGCGGCGGACGGACCGGCCCGTCGGCGGCGCAGCGCGCTCGTTGAGGCCGCCATCGGCGAGCTCACCGAAGCCGACCGGCCGCTCTCGCTGCAACATCTGGCGCAGGCGGTGCTCCACGTCGAGTCCAAGGCCGCCGCCGTCGCGACTCGCGCGCTCGAGCCGCTGCTGCTGAAGGACGACCGTCTCCGGCAGGTGTCGGCGGGGCAGTGGGAACTGGCCGCGTGGCGGCACCGCGCGCAAGATCTCACCGACGCGGAGTTCGTGATATTCGACATCGAGACGAACGGCGGGCGCGGGGGGCGACACCGCGTCCTCGAAGTTGGCGCCGAACGTGTGCGAGACGGAACGGTCGTCGGCACGTTCGAAACCCTGGTCCGCATTCCCGGTCGCGTTTCCAGGTTCATCACGCGCTACACGGGCGTCACCGACGAGATGCTGGTTGACGCACCGCCGATTGAGCGAGTGCTGGACGATTTCCGCGACTTCCAATCGGGCGCGGTGCTTGTCGCGCACAACCTGCCGACCGACCTCGGATATCTCAACCGCGAGGCGGTGTGGGCCCAGCGCGCGCTCTTTGCCGGCGACGGTCTCGACACCATGGAACTGATGCAAGTGTTGATGCCGGAGGCCGAGGTTTCCGGCCTTGCCGATGCCCTTGAGCTGCTCGGCGAACAAGAATCTCCCCGCCACCGGGCGCTGCCGGACGCCCGCGCCACGCAACGTCTGTTCGCCGCGCTGGTGGACCGGGCGCGCGCCCGCGGCGTCACCACCGTCGAGGCGCTGCGCGCCCTGGGCGCGGAGGGTGGACCGGAGGGACCGATGCCCCAGCGGGCCAAGCAGCTGGCCCGCTGGGCCTCGCGCAATCTGCCGCCGTCGCCCGGCGCCTATGTGTTTCGCGATCCGTCCGGTCGAGCGCTCTACGTCGGCAAGACCGTTTCGCTCCAGCGCCGCGTTCGGGCCCACTTCACCACGTCGCACAGCTTCGTCCGCCAACGCGCCGACATGCTGCCGCGAATCGATCGCGTGGATTGGGAGGTCACGGGGTCGGAGCTGCGCGCGATGCTGCGCGAGGCGGAGCTCATCGGGGAGCTGGCGCCCGTCTACAACGTGCAGCGCCAACGCCGCGCCTCGCGGCTATTGGTCCACGTCGGCCTGGCGGAGGCGGCGGTCGTCAACACCGCATCGACGATACGGGGTGAGGCGGGCGACTACGTGGGGCCGTTCCCCACGGCGCGGGACGCGCGGCTGGCCGCGCAGGCCGCGCGCCGCCTCCTGGACCTGCCGGCTCGCGGCGCGTGCGCCGTCGAACCCTGGCGGCGTGCGGCGGCTTTGGCCTATCTGAGCAATGGCCGTGAGGCGGCGATTGCCGTCGTCACCGATGCCGATGCTCCCGCCGAGGAGCGAGAGTCGATCGTTCGGCGGCTGCGACGTTCGCGTGTCGAGCGCCGGCCGCTCGCCGGTGGGCTCGGGGGCGAGCGGGTGATCGTCGTGGACAGCGGTCGGCGCCCCGGCGATGCGGAGATTGCGCTCATCGACGACGGCCAGATCGCGCGGCACATCGTTCTGACGCGCCCGCGACGCGGTGGAGTTCGCCGCGCGCTGCAGGACTTCCTAGAGCCTCGTCCGTCCAGTGAGTCCGTGTCAGACGACCATCGCAATATCGTCATCGCGTGGCTGCACGCCCGCGCCGGGCGGGACGAGTTTCTGATGGCGCCGCCGGGTGGTCCGGATCGAGAACTCGTCGAGCAGGTGTGGGAGCGCGTGCGGCGCGCGGCGCACGGCTAGGCGCAATCGACCGGCGGTAGAGTCGCGGTCGGCCCGCATCAAGACCTCAACTGGAGGCGACGCTCGGAATCGAACCGAGGAATAGGGGTTTTGCAGACCCCCGCCTTACCACTTGGCTACGTCGCCCTGGCGGCCGCAAGTCTTCGCAGCCCCGGACAACCGCGCGCCAGAATACCTAACACCGCCGAGGCCCGGTCCAGCCAAACCCGGCGTTAGCCTCCGCTCAAGTCCCGCTGGTCGATTACGAGCCAATCACCGGTCTCGGCTCGGTCCATGAGGAAGCCGAGGACCGCGCGGTACGGAGCGCTCCTGACGACTTGTCGGTCACGGAGGTCGCGAAACTCCTGTATGCCATCTGCGCGAAAGATGATGACCGCCTGCTCGCCCTCCACGCCTGAGTTCTCGCGCAGGACTTCCCGATCGACGCGGACGGTTTCGTAGACACCACCGGCGCGCAGATTGTTAATCCGCTGCTGGATGAGGGCGATGATGGCGTCGGCAAAATAGCGGTTCAGCCCGGCGGTCTCGAGCCGTTCGAAGGCATCTGCCTGCGCTTGGGCGGCAAGCAACGCCGCGTCGCTGGCCTCATCGAGCTTCCCGGCTTGGATCGCATCCTGCACCTTCGCATTGATGAACAGGCCGATGATCACGACGGCGGCCAGCGACGCCAGCGCGATGCCAATGGTGCGGATGCGCTTCGCTTCGGATTCCGACGCCTCGATCTCCTCCGAGATCGTCTGGTCGAACTGGGAAACGTTGGCCGCCAGGGTCTTCTGATCGGCTTCTGCCTCGACGATTTCGGCGGTGTCCGATGAGAGGGTGAACGCGGTCGGGTCATTCTCGGGTGGGGCCATCGGCAGGCGTGCAAACACTCCCGTCTCGCGCTGCTCCCGGGCCTTCCAGCGCACGGCTTGCGGCAGCGTCCAACGGCCTTCCAGCAGCAGGGTCAGATCGCGACCGTCCAGCAGAATCTTGCGGCGGTCTCGGTCGGGGTCCAGCCGCATTTCGCGCGGAAACCCTTGGAGCGCCACGATCAGCGTGCGCCGATCCTGCGCCTGGATGGATTCGCCCGTGGTATCGACGTGCAGCGGATCGTCACCGACCTCCCACACCGCCGTCAGCAGGTGCTCGATGCTGCCCATGCGCACGACGCCGCGAACATCGGTGTCGCGCGCCTGCGGTAGACGCAGAATCTCAACGTCATTGGCCCGCAACAGCCCGCCCAAGACATTTGCCAGCTTCAGCGAGCGCTCGTCCTCGGGGCCGCTCATCATGTCGGAGTACAGGGCGAACATGGCGTCAAGCAACCGGGTGCGCCGCTCGGCGCCGTCGACATTCGCGGCAGCGCCGTCAATCTCCGCCAATGGCGGTACGTCAACCCCAAGCGCCTGCGCCGCCGCGGACAGCTCGCCGTATTCGACGGAGTCCACCGGCTCGCGGGCTTCCCGCCGGTACATGACGCTCTCGGTGACCAGGGCCTGCACGACGTCATCGAGCCGGTCGGCCTCGCCGGCTGCGACGATCAACTGGCCGGCGAATGTCTCCCCGTCATCGGCGGGCGCAATCTCGAGGTCGTACTTGGCGGCAATGGCCGTCAGCGAGCGCTCGCCATCGACGGGCAGGATTTGCCCAACGGCGGCGGCAAGCCGCGCCGCGGCCTGGCTGTCTGGCGTGCTGTTCATGTTCCTCGCTCAGTCCTAGGGCCCAGGCCCAGGGTCAGTCGCGCCAGTCGCGAGTCGGCGCACACCCGTGACCCTGCTCCATTCTATTCCGTTCGTCGTGCTCGTCATACGCCAATTGGGATATATCGGGCGATCACGGGCATGAGATTGGTGAAAACGACGATCCCCAGCGCGATGAGCAGCATGCCCCCCGCGTGGGTCGCATAGTTTAGGGCGTTGCCGTGGCGCTGCAGCAGCGCGCGCGTCCACCCCGAGAATGCACCGGCGGCCGCGAACGGCAGCATCATGCCCAGCGAGTAGGCCAGCAGCAGCAGCGCGCCTTCGCCCACGGATGCCGTGGTGGCCGCCAGCACCAGGATCGCCCCGAGGATGGGGCCGACGCAGGGAACCCAGCTGACCGCGAACGTGCCGCCGACCAAGAATGCGCCCGCCACGTGCAGCTGGCGGGATACTCGCGGGCGGAAGGCAAAGCCGCGTTGCGCCAGCGGAATCCGCAGCAACCCCAGGGCCATCAGCCCCAGCAGGATGATCAGCGTGCCGCCCACCCGGTTCAGCCACACCGAATGGTCGGCCAGCGTCTGCGTGAGCGCTCCAAGCGAAGCCCCGAGAATCACGAACACCGAGGTGAAACCAAGGGTGAAGGCCAAGACGCTTCGCAACGTCTCGCCGCGGGTGGCGCGCGTGTCCGCCGCGTCGCCGTCGCTCAGGGTGAGGCCGCCGAGATAGAGCACGTAGGCCGGCACCAGCGCGAGCGTGCACGGCGCGATGAACGAGGCCACACCGGCCCCAAACGCCACCGCCAGGTTGACCGATTGGTCCACGGCGGGAGGCGCTACGACCCGAAGACGAAGGTATAGAGCGACAGGCCGGCGTCGGAGGTATGCAGTCGCAACTCACGCGGCGCCCCGTCCCCGTTGCGCAGCAGCCCGTAGGTGCCGAACTCGCCGATCGACACATAGGTTGCGCCGTCCTCCCCGGCAACGACGTGCGCGCCGCGCAGCGGTTCCGGAACGGGCACTCCGTCCAGCGTCACCTTCACGAGCACCGGCGTTGCCGAGGTCGCCGCCGCGGCAAGGTTCGCCATGCCCGACGTGACGACGACGGTCGCGTCCCAGGCGGTCGTACCTCCGGCCGGGTCCGGCTGCACGCGGTCGGACTCCACCGTCCAGCCGCCGCGCAGCCCGAGCCGCGCCGCTTCACCGGTGCCCTCCACGGCCAGGAACCGTCCCTCGTCCCAGGAATCACCCGTAAACAGCGCCGTCTGCGCGGGCGCGGCGCCCTCGTCCACGCCGCCAACCGGAATGTGGTCGAGCGAGGCCCCACCCTCGGTGAGCAGCTCGCGTATGCGGCGTTCCATCTCTGCATACGACCCTTCACCGATCACGTCGAATCGAATCCGGCCCTGCTGATCCACCAGGTACTTGCGCGGCCAATAGCGGTTCTTGTAGGCGCGCCAGGTGCCCCAGTTGTTGTCCATCGCCACCGGCCAGGTCACGTTCAGACGGATCATGGCCTCGCGCACGTTGGCCTCGACCTGCTCAAACTCAAACTCGGGCGTGTGCACCCCGACGATCTGCAAGCCCTCGGAGGCGTACTTGGCGTGCCAGTCGCGGAGGTAGGGCAGGGTGTTGCGGCAGTTGTAGCAGCCAAAGGTCCACACATCGATCAGCACCACCCGGCCGCGCAGGTCGGCGAGGCTCAGCGCCGGGCTGTTGAGCCACTGGGTCACGCGCACGAACTCGGGCGCCAGCGGCCCCGTCGGCTCGGGGGCCGCCGTGGCCGCAACCGGAGGCGCGGTCGCCGCGGGCCGCGGCGTGGACGCCGCCTCGGGCGTGGCTGGGGCGGCTTGCGCCACCGTTGCCGCCGTCTCGGGCGTAGCCGGTTCGTCCGGCGCGGGAGACACGCTGACTGCCTGTGGCGGCTGCACCACGACGAGGATGACGGCGATGATCGCCGCAATGGCGGCGAGGGCGCCCGCCAGACTTAGCCAACGCATTCGATCCGTCATGCTCGATCTCCGCTGTTTGGCCTTGGCGCTCGGCCGACGCTGAACGCGTACGCACGCGCCAGGCGGTCTATCGCGCCTGAAATAGCCCACCGTGCCGTGCGGGCTTCAGCGGGCCGTCGGTCTCCTTGAATCAGTACGAATCGGCCCCTTGGGTGGATTGTGCAGCGCCGCGGCAGGCTTGTCAGCGAGCGACCGCGTCGTGCTCCACGGACGGCAGGCCGTCGATCAGCTCGATCGAGCGGCCCGGATAGGCCGGCAGGCGCTCGCCGGGCGTCACGATGCCGGTCAAGTTCAGCGGGTCCACGGCGCTAATCCGGACGCGCCGGCCATTTGGCCCCTCGCCTCGGTGGCGGCGCAGGGCCGTCACGGCCTCGGGGAGGGCGTACTGCTCGCCCACGAATCCCGTCACGAACCTCCCGCCGCGGACGGCGCCTCTGGCTTCGAGCCGGCGGAGGGCGCGGAGCACGTCGCGCCAGGGCAGCGTGAACGCTTCGCGCCGGCGCAAATCGCGGAAGACCACGCCGTAGCGCCCCAGCATCACGTGCGCCACGCGCTCGGCCAGGTCGTCGGCCATGGCTTCGGTGGTCGGAGCGGCTGCCAGCAGCGACCATCGGCCTGGCGGTGAGGCCGCTGCGCCCAAGCCGTGTCGACCGCCGCGACGCCGCCAGCCGCCGCGGTGGCGCCGACCAGCCAGCGCGCGCACGCCGTGGAAGCCGTCGGAAGCGACCCATCCGCCTCCGATAAGGGCCCGCAGCCCCTCTTCAACATCGGTCGGCAATCGCCGGAGGGCCGCGGCCACTTCGTCGAAGAACAGCGCCCCGCGGGATTCGAGCAGCCGATGGATTTCGCCCCCGGCGCCCACCGTTGGGGGCGAGGCCGCTCCGGCATCCACGCCGCGTGCGGCCGCAAGCAGCAGCGGGAGGTCTCGACGCGGCACCAGGGTGATGGGCGTCGCGCGCGTGGCGGCCAGGGTGTAGCCGGTGATCGGCGCGTCGCCGTCGGCGTTGGGGCGCGGCTGTGACAGGCGGCCCCACGCCACCTCGCCGCTCAGGCACAGCTCGTCGAGCCAACTGGGCTGGAAGTCCCGCACGCGGCTCGGAAGAAGCACACTCTCCCAAGCGGCCACCGGCGCCTCGAATCCCTGGAGCCGCTGGATGGCGGTGCGCAGGCCCGCGCGGCCCTCGAACCGAGCGGTGGGCCCAAGTCCCTGCCATTCGATGAGGAAGCGCATGTAGTCCTGCGCCGACACGGGGTCGATGGCGCGTCGCAGCCGATCGAGCGTGGCGCGGTGGATTCGGGCCAGCAGACGCCGGTCGCAAAACTCTTCGTCATCCCGGCCCGGCGTGAAGTGTCCGCGCAGCACGAAGCCGCCCGCCTCGAGCTGCACCAACCCGCGCGCCACGTCCTCGGCCGCTAGACCCGTGCGTCCGGCGAGCTCGTCCGCCGTGAAGGGCCCCAGGACCTCGGAATGGCCCCGGAGCAGGAGCCGCCGGGCCGATTCGCGGTCGTCGACCGGAAGCTCGGCGCCTGGGGGCAGCCGCAATTCCGGAATCAGCGTCTCGGGGTACAGCAGCCGCAAGGCCGGCAGGTGCTCCGCCGCCGCCCACAGGACCGAATCGGCGACGGCGAGCTCGAGCGCACGGCCGGCCGCGCGAAGCTCGTGGAGCCAGTCGAGCCAATCGCCGACGACCGGTTCGGCAACCGCCACCAGGCCGAGCAGGGCGTCGTGCACCTCCTCCGCATTGCGGGGATCCGGCCAGGCTTCCTCGGCGACCCGTGCGATGGCGTCGGCATCCAGCTGGCCCAGGTCTCGCGCGCTCTCGGGCAGCGCCCGCCGCAGGCTCACGGCTCGCGTGCGCCGTTCCTCGATGGGCGCGTCGTCGAGGTAGGTATAGGGCTTGCCGCTCACGATCTCATGCGCCATCGGCGAGGGCTCCACGGTGTCTCGCGCGTGCAGGCGGATCTCACCGGTCTCGATCCGCTCCAGGATGCGAACGAGCTCCGGCAGGGCCATCGCCTCCGTGAGGCAATCCTGCACCGTCTGCTCGATCAGGGGATGATCCGGAATCTCGAGCGGCCCCGTGACGTTCTCCTGGCAGCCGACCTGGTCGGGGAACACGGCGGCGAGCAGATCGTCCGACTTCATGCGCTGCAGAAATGGCGGCACGCGCTTCCCACCGCGCTGGCGCGGCACCGCCAGGGCGCGCGTGACATTCCAGCGCCAGCGGGTCGGGAACAGCGGCACGTAGAGAATGGCTTGCCGAAGCGACTTGGCCACGTTGCCCGAGGTGACGTAGCGAAAGGTCTCCTCGAGCGGAAACGAGTGCTGCGGTCCGAGCGACAGCAGGATGGCGTCGTCGTTGGCCGCCGCCTGCAGCTCGAAGTCGAAGCGCACGCAGAAGCGCTTGCGCAGCGCCAGGCCCCAGGCCCGATTGACGCGCTGGCCGAACGGCGCGTGCACCACCAGCTGCATGCCGCCCGAATCGTCGAAGAAGCGCTCGTAGACGACGTCCTGGTCGGATGGCACCAGTCCCAGACCGTCGCGCGTCGCGCGGATGTAGTCGATCATCTGCGCCGCGGCGGTCGGCGACAGGGCGCACTCCGGTTGCAGCCGCGCGTGCAGGCTCGACGGGTCATCGAGGCTGTCCGCGATGTCGCGGCGCAGCTGGCCGACTTCTTGCGAAAGCTCACGCGTTCGACCCGGCGCCTCGCCAAGCCAGAAGGGAATCGTGGGCGGCGCTCCCTGGGCGTCGACGACCCGCACGGTGCTCTGCTCCACGCGGCGGATGCGCCACGACGTGCTGCCCAGCAGGAAGATGTCGCCCGCCATGCTCTCCATGGCGAAGTCCTCGTTCACGGTGCCCACAACTGTGTCGTCGGGCTCGGCCACGACCTGGTAATCGCCCGTCTCGGGAATGGTCCCGCCGTTGGTGATCGCCGTGAGCCGGGCGCCGCGACGTCCTCGCACCATCCCGTGAATCCGGTCGCGGTGGATGAGCGGCGCGGACCGGCCGGCGCCTTCGCCAATGCCAATGGCGAGTATCTCCACGATTTCATCGAAATCGCTCTGTGCGAGGTCGGCATATGGCTGCGCGGTGCGCATGAGGTTGAAGAGCGCGGCTTCCGACCAGTCCTCGCACGCGGATTCGGCCACGATCTGTTGCGCCAACACGTCGCGCGGCGCCTGCGGGATGTAGATGCGGTCCAGTCGGCCCGCGCGCACCGCCCGGATGAGCGCCGCGGCCTCGATCAGCTCGTCGCGCGTCGTCGGGAAGAGCCGCCCGTGGGGACGCAGGCCCAGGGCGTGCCCGGAGCGTCCGATGCGCTGCACGAAGGTGGCGACGCTCCGCGGCGATCCGATCTGGCACACCAGGTCGATGCTGCCGATGTCGATGCCGAGCTCCAGCGAGGCCGTGGCCACCAGGGCCTTGAGGTCGCCGGACTTCAGGCGTTGCTCGACCCGGTGCCGGCGCTCCTTGGAGAGGCTGCCGTGATGGCTGGCCACCGCCTCGTCGCCCAGCCGCTCGGCCAGGTTGTGAGCCACCCGCTCCGACAGCTTGCGCGTGTTGACGAAAACCAGCGTCGTGCGGTGCGCGATCACCAGCTCGGCCAGGCGGTCATAAATCTCGCCCCACTGCTCCCGCGGCGCCACGGCTTCCAGGTCGGTGGGCGGGACTTCGATCGCCAGTTGCAGGTCCCGCTGGTGGCCGAGGTCCACGACGTCGCACGCACGCGGCGCCGCATCCGAGTCGACGCCGGTCAGAAAGCGCGCGATCTGGTCGATGGGCCGCTGGGTGGCCGAGAGTCCAACCCGCTGCGGCCGCGCGTCGGCAATGTGATCCAGGCGCGCCAGCGTGAGGGCCAGGTGCGAGCCGCGGCGGTCGCGCGCCAGGGCGTGGATCTCGTCCACGATCACGGTGGTCACGCGACGCAGCGTTTCGCGGCTGCGCTGCGCGGTG
>DAOUHO010000054.1:0-3513 GCA_034428595.1 Chloroflexota bacterium
GCAGGTATTCGCGTGGCCCCAGGGCTTGCGCGTCGTCGGGCCCATGGGGTTGTGCGCGAAGGCCAGATGTCCAAACTCCGGCATCGCGGTCATGCCGACCAAGATCGCGCCGGCCCGTTTGAGGCGCTCGACGGCCGGGGCGTCGCGCTCGCCGACGTCATCCCCGAACAGCCGCGAGCCTCGGTGGAATGCCATCCCCAGCGCTTGCACCTGCACCTTGACGGCCACCGGCACGCCGTGCAGCGGCCCGAGGGAGTCGCCGCGGCTCACGGCGGCGTCGGCCTCGGCGGTCGCGGCCAGCGCCTGCTCCGGCGCAAGGTCCACGAACGCGTGGAGGCGCGCGTCCATGCGGTCGATCCGGTCCAAGCTGGCCGACACTGCTTGGCGCGCGGTCAGCTCGCCGGCGCGAATCCAGCGCGCGATGTCAACGGCGCGCGCGTAGGCGAGATCGTCGGGTGACATGGCGGCGGCTCCGCAAGGTCATTCGGCCAGGCGAATGCGAGTGTAGGAGCCGGCACACTGCGCCGCGAGCCGGGAGGATATCGTCGGTCGACTGGCGTCAAGAGACTTGCCGGGGCGTGGCTGGCATTCGTTCTCCCGCAGGCGGGCACCGATAGGAATCATGGAGCACGTTATGCAACGCGCGTTCCGCGCCAACGCGCGCGGGGCGTTTCTGAATATTCGGCCACTCCGTCGACGCCTGGCAGGGATGGCGGCGCTGGCGCTCGTTCTGGCGGCGACATGGGCATGCGCCCCGTCGGATGACGCGACGCCGCCGGACGGGACGCCGGTGGCGGTTGCGACGCCGATCGAGACCCCGCCGACGGCCGAAACGGAGCCGTCAGCGAGCCCGACGGTGGAAGCCTCGCCTGCCGCCGCGGCTGAAGCGATGCCCGCCACCCCGACACCCACGGTGGCGGCGCCAACGGCTACGCCGACCCCGGCAATCACCCAGCGGCCCACGCCGCGGCCGGCGCCCGAGCTCGCGGCGCTGGTGGCGGACCTTGGCCCGAAGGTCGCCGCTTGGCGTGGGCTCGAAGCGTGGGACGTCCCGGCGGCCGTTATGACGTCGGAAGAGTTTGCGGTGTGGCTAGCCGCCGAGTTCGAGGAGGAGTATCCGGCGGACGAGGCCGCGATCGATCAGTTGGAGTGGGAACTGCTGGGTCTGATTCGCCCGGACCAGAATCTCTACGAGCTGCAACTGGCGCTCTATTCCGAGCAAGTGGCGGGGTTCTACGACCCGGAGGCCGAGCAGATGGTCGTCATTGGCGACCACGATCTGGAAGCTCCGTTCCTTCTCGTGACGCTCGCGCACGAATACGTGCATGCGCTCCAGGACCGGGCATTCGATCTGGACGCGCTGGAGGACAGCGTCGAAGACAATCAAGATGCGTTGCTGGCCTTGCGCGCGCTTGTCGAAGGCGACGCGACCCTGGCGGGCCTTCAGTACGCCGAGCGGGCGCGGCGGCAAGGCGAGTTCGCCCGGCCTTCGCCGGCCGAGCAGCGGCCCGACGACGCGCTAACCCAGGCGCCTCAGGCCTTGCAGGCGATCTTGATCTTTCCCTACGTGGACGGCCTGGCCTACGTGGCGGCGCTGCTCCGCGGCGGTTGGCCGGCGGTCGATGCCGCCTACGCCAGATTGCCGGCGTCAACCGAGCAGGTGCTGCATCCGGCCAAGTACGCCGCAGACGAAGCGCCGCTGGAAGTCGACCTGCCGTCGATGATCGGCCAGCTGCCGCCGGGCTGGAGCGAGGTGCGGCGCGACGTCTTTGGTGAGTTCATGGTCAGCCTGTTCTTCGCGGGCGGGAACATTCCCGCGCTCGCCGCGAAAGCGGCCGCGGGCTGGGGCGGCGATGCCTACGCGCTCTATCGAAACGAGCAAGGCCACGGGCTGCTGACGATGAAGTTTCGCTGGGACTCGAAACGCGACCTAGACGAATTCTGGGAGGCATTGGTCGCTCATTTCCTTGCGGACGGCCTTGGCCCCGGAAGTGCGGGGGAGTACGACACGACGGCCCAATGGCTGGGAGACGGACGCGCGGCGCACGCCGAGCGTTCGGAGGACTCGGTGGTGTTGATCATCGGGCACACCACCATCCTGGTTCGCCTCGCAGCGGCTGTTCTTGCGCCCGGCTAGGCGGTCCGGACGGAGAAGCGCCGACAATTGGGCCGGGGCGCCGGAATGGCCCGGCGCACGAGTCGCCGGCCGCATCGCGAATGCGCAGCGGGCGATAGCTCCGGGACGAGTAAGAGCCATGACGCGGCGAGCCGGGGATATCATTCGCGGAGCCACTGTTCCAGGAATGCGAAATGGACCATGTCGAGTCGGTGCGGCCGGGCCAAACGCCGCCACGCGCGCTGACCGCCGACGAAGCGGCGATGGTCGACAACGTGATGCGCCAGTGCCTGGCGGTAACCGCCGACGACCGGGTGGTGATCGTGACCGATCCCCCCAAGCGGTCCGTCGGCGAGCTGTTTCATGCCGGCGCGTTGCGGCACGCGCGCGACGTGACGCTGCTGGTGATGCCGGTGGCCGAGCGCCACGGCAGCGAGCCGCCGCCGGATGTGGCCGCCGCCATGCGCGGCGCGACGGTGTGCGTGCTGCCCACGTCGAAGTCGCTGACGCACACTCGCGCGCGCACGGCGGCGACCGACGCCGGCGCCCGGGTGGCGAGCATGCCGTCAATCACCTATGAGATGGCCCTGCGGACGCTGGCGGCGGACTACTCGGCCATCGCGCGCGAGTCGGAAGAACTTGCGGCCATCTTGAGCGCCGGCGCGGAGGTCACGCTCACCTCACCCGGCGGCTGCGACCTGACGTTTAGCGCGGTGGGACGGGACGCACATGCCGACACGGGGCATTTCACGACGCCGGGCGACATGGGAAATCTCCCGGCGGGCGAGGCGTTCATCGCTCCCGTGGAGGGCACTGCGACCGGAATCGTGGTGATCGACGCGGCCTCGATGATCGAGGACGTGCTCCCGGATCCGCCCATGCGAATCTTGGTGCGAGACGGGTTGGCCGCGGCAGTGGAAGGGTCCGGCGCCGCCCAGCTCGAAGCGGTGTTCGCGGACCTGGGCGATGCGGCGCGAAACCTCGCGGAGCTCGGGATCGGCACGAATCCCAATGCCCGGCTCAGCGGAAACATCTTGGAAGCCGAGAAGGTGGCGGGCACGGCGCACGTGGCGTTGGGTGCGAGCCTTCACATTGGTGGAACCGTTGACGTGCCGTTTCATCAGGACGGCGTCATTGCACGTCCGACGGTCCACGTCGACGGCCGCCTGATCGTGCAGGACGGTCGGCGCGTGCCGTCCACTCGCTGAGCACACGTTTTCCAGCAGCGCCACTAGAATCGCGGGCCTGCCATGAAAGGGCCGTCAGTTACGCCACACGACCCCGACGCACCGGTTGCGCGCATCTCGATTCGAGCCGTGGCGGTCATGGTGATTCTCGGCGCGATTCTGGGCGCCTGCGACCTGCCGGGCGTGCCACCCTCGACTGCTCGCCCTCCG
>DAOUHO010000055.1:0-3466 GCA_034428595.1 Chloroflexota bacterium
GTCGATCTCGGCACAACCGACGACGGGGTGCGGGTGCACATGGACGCGGCGGCGGCTGCCGCGGACGGCATCGTGGTGATCGGGCGGATCAAGCCGCACACGTCGTTTCGCGGAACCGTCGAGAGCGGCCTGTGCAAGATGCTCGCCATCGGGTTGGGTAACCGCCGCGGCGCCGAGACGATCCACGCGCACGACCTCGCCACCACGATTCCGGCAGCGGCGCGCGTTGCCTTGGCGGCGGCGCCCGTATGCCTGGGCGTGGGTCTGGTCGAAAATGCCTTCGACCGTCCGCATCGGCTCGCGGTCGTCGGGCCCGAGGCCTTCGAGGCCACCGACCGCGCCCTGTTGGAGGTTGCCCGCGGCGTGCTCCCGCGTCTGCCGCTCGACCGGCTCGATTTGCTGGTGATCGATCGCATGGGCAAGAACGTCTCCGGCACCGGCATGGACCCGAACGTAATCGGCATGTGGCGGCGCTTCCCGGAGTTGCCGCACGAGCCCGACTATCGCTGGCTGGCGGTGCTGGGCCTCACCGAGCAATCGCACGGCAACGCGGTCGGGATCGGCATGGCGGACCTGGCGAGCCGCAAGCTCACGGATGCCATCGACCCCGTGCCGACGCATGCCAACGTGCTCACGAGCATGGCCGTGGGCATGGCCAAAGTGCCGCTGACGCTGCCCAATGACCGCGAGTGCGTGGCGCTGGGACTGGCGTTGGCCAGACGCTCGTCGTCTGGGCCGCTGCGCGTGGCGCGCATTGCCTCCACGATGGAGCTGGAGGCGTTTTGGCTGAGCGAGGCGGCGTTGCCGGACTTGCCGGAGAGCTGCGAAGTGGCCGCCGGTGTTGAGTCATTCGACTTCGGCGAGGACGGATCCATCGTCGAATCCGGCGTCTACGCCCATTGACGCGTCGCGCGCAACCGCCACCAGCTGCCTGAAGCGCGTTTCCCACCGTCGCCCGTGAACCGCCGGCGGATCCTGCTCGCCGGCGGTTGGTTCTATGCGTCGCTGGGCGTGGCATTCAACGCCCTCGGTCCCGCGCTGGAAGCCATCCGCGAAGAGTTCGTGCTCGAATACATCGGCGCGGGCATGGCGCTGGCGGCGGTCGGATTGGGATACACGGTCGGATCGCTGCTGGGCGGGCCGATCTCGGACCGGGTCGGAACCCGTCCGAGCATCATCGTGGCCTCGACCCTCGCGGCCCTTGGCATGCTGCTCGCCGGAGTGAGCCCCGCGTATCCATTGTTCCTGGCGGGGCTGGCGATTGCGTCGGTTGGATGGGGCGCGACGGAGGTTGCCGTGACCTCCCTGATCGCCCGCGCCGGCGCCGCGCTGTCGGTGCGGGACCTCAATCTGGCGCAGCTTGGATTCGCGGCTGGGGCGATTGTCGCGCCGGCGATCGTAGGCGGTTCGTTCGCCCTCGATTGGGGCTGGCGTCCGCCGGTGGTGCTGAGCGCGCTGCTGGCCGCGAGCGTCGCGGCGGCGTTTACCCGCCTACCGAGCGCGCCCAGCGTTCAGCGACCGACCTCCCTGCGGGGGCTGATTCGGGCCGCCGCGGCGCCGGTGTTGCTGCTGATCGGTCTCGCCTCGGCGCTGGTGGTGGTGCTGGAGACCGGACTGGCCGGGTTCTTTGCGCCGTTTCTCGAAAACGCCTTCGCACTCGATCGAGCCGCCGCCGCGGCGTCGGTGACGCTGTTCTGGGTCGGCGGATTCGTCGGACGGTTGCTGGGCGCCTGGCTCAGCAGCCGGATGGACCTGATGACCTGGCTGATCGGCGCGGCGGTCGCGACGGCGCTCGCGGCCCTGCTGTCGGCGCTGGCCGCGGAGGCGTGGATGGCCGTGGCCGGTGCGGCGCTGGCCGGCGTGGCGAGTGGGGCGCTGATTCCATCGCTGCTCGCGTTGGCGGCGCGGCATCGACCGGCCGACGCGGGGGCCATGCTCGGCGCGGTGATCGCGATTCTGGGGCTGGGCGGCATCGCGGCGTCGCTGGGTATCGGACGCGCCGCCGACGCGTGGACGCTGCGCGGCGCCATGTTGATCGCTCCCGCGGCGATGGCGGCGACCGTGGTGACGTTGATCGCCATTCGGGCGCTGATGCGGCGGGAGTCGGACGGCGCCGTCCACTAGTCGATGCGCTTTCCGGGCAGGCCTGCCATCGCGAGTCGGTCCGAGCCGACGTCAGTGATTGGAACGGGCCGCGGGCGGCCACAAGGACCACCCCTACACCGAATGCCTCGGCTTAGTTGCTGGCGACGACGGCCCGCAGATCGATGGCGCCCGTCACGGGGTCAATTCCGAAGCCCGTGATGCGTGAGTGAAGCAGATAGGCGTCGGCGTGATGCCCGATGCCAATGGCGGGCTGCTCGGCCTGAAGCACCGCGTCGGCGGCGCGGTAGGCGTTGCGCCGCGCCTCGGGATCGGTGGCCGCTCCGGCCTCCTGCACATGGAGGTCGAATTCCAGATTTCGCCAGCGGGCGCCCAGATAGTCGACGTCGGAGAGCCACAGCGTGTCGTACCAGTTCGCCGGGTCGGCAAACTCCGACGTCCACCCGGCCCGGTAGCAATCGAAGTCGCCCGGGTCGTCGGTGAACGACAGGAAGTCGCGCCATGACCGCTCGTCAGGCTGGACTTCGATGCCCAGCGTCTCGCGCCACGTCGCGGCGAGGTAGGCAGTCAGGCGCTTCCACGTGTCGGTGGTGTGGTAGGTAAATCGGAGCGGCGGCAGGCCCTGGCCGTCGGGAAAGCCTGCCTGCGACAGCAGGCCCCGCGCCGCCTCCACGTCGGGTCCTGGTTGGGCAATCTCTCGCGGGAGCGTGCTCGGCGGCACGATCGTCCAGCCCGGAAGCGTCGGTTCCTCGAACACGGCCGCCGCCATTTCCTCGCGGTTCAGCACCATTCCGAGCGCTCGGCGAATGTCCGCCCGGTCCCACGGAGGCTTGACGGTGTTGAACACGAGGAACCAGCTGCCGCCGCGCTCGAAGAGGCGCAGGCGATCGCGCAGCTGATCGTCGCCGCGTGCGGAGCGGTAGGCTGCGCCGCTCACCGGCGCCACGTCCACGGCGCCGCCGCGAAACGCCAGCAACGGCGAGCCGTCTTCGTCCGGGAACCGCACCACCACCTCGCCAAAGGTCCCCGGATCGCCCCAATAGTGCTCGTTGCGAAACAGCGTGAGGCCGAGGCCCTGATCCCACTGCACCAGCCGATACTGGCCGTTGCCACGCAGTCTGCGTGGCTGCGTCCACGTAGAGCCGTAGGACCGGATTTCGCCTTCGGGCAGGGGATAGAAGATGGGCGCCGCGACCCGCGCGGGAAACCCGGGGGACGGCTCGGCCAGGCCGACGCTGAGGGTCGTTTCGTCGGGTGCGCCCACGCCGACCACTTCCGGATCGTCGTAGAGCCCGTAGGCGTAGTCACGGGCGCCGCGCACGGGGAATAGGAGATAGTTGAACGCGCCGCCGATCTGCGGATC
>DAOUHO010000056.1:0-10580 GCA_034428595.1 Chloroflexota bacterium
GTCTCGCTGCGGCGGATCGACGGTTCGCCGAGGGTTGAGGTACTCATGCCAGAAGTCAGGCAGCCCATCCACGATCCGCGGGAACACCCGCCCCGCCCAGGGCTGAGTCCAACGCCGCAGCAACGTGGCGCCAATGACGGCGGCGGTCATGGCGAATACGAACGTGAATGCCGCGCTGGCAACTCCCCACAGCAGGCCGGCCAGCATGGCCAGCCCAAAGCCCTGCGGACGAACGTCACCGGGCAGCAGAATGCCGCGCTCGCCGATCTGCCAATCCAGTCCCCAGCCGATGAAGGTATCGAGCCAGGCGATGAGCCCGGTCACGAGACCGAGCGTCACGGCCAGCCCCGCCGCCCATGACAGACCGGCGCGCAGGCGGAATAGCAGCCCCCAGATCCAGCCGGCGAGCAGCAGTCCAAAGACCATGGTCTGAAGGCCGATGCCCAAAGCAAAGGTGTCGCCCTCGAGCACCGCCGGCGCCAGGCCGACCTGATGGATCCAGGCGAGGGCGATCACCACACCGGCCACGGCGCCGATCCGGAACCCCGGCCAGCCCCTGAGGCGGTCGGTGAGGTCGTAGTTCTCGGCTAGGTCGTAGCTCATGACCGACGTTCGATGCGTCTCGTGATCGGTCGCGTACTCAAGTCTCGCATCGCGGTCGGCGCTGCATGCAAGAATGCCGCCCCGCTCTCTCGAGCTCGCCAATGCCCCCCAGCGCCCCCACCGTCGGTCACGTCGGCCTAGTGGTTCAGGACATGGACCGCGTGCGTGACTTCTATGTGCGCGTGGTGGGTCTGAAAGAGACCCGCGCCGCGACGCTCGAGGGCCCCCACGTCGACGAGCTCACCGGCCTATCGGGCGTCGTGCTCGAAGCCGTCTTCCTGGGCACCGACGAACGCCCGGAAGCCGTGGAGCTGCTCAAGTACCACAACCACCCCGATCCAAGCAGCGCTCGTGGACCATCGGGCAACGGCCCCAATCACGTGCAGTTCGTGGTTGATGAGCTCGACCCAATCGTCAACGCGTTGCGCGCGGAGGGCCTGGACGTGTGGGGCGGACCGGTGGATTGGCCCCGTCTCTGGCGCCGCGTGCTCTACGCCAAGGACCCCGAGGGCAACGTGGTGGAGTTCAACGAGCGCCTGCCCGACGTGCGGCACCCGGGGGATAGCTAGGTGTTCAGAGGCCCCTGAGTGGTCGGCACTGGAGCTGACGGGGCCACGGTTGGCAACGGGCGCCCTTAGACTTCGCGCTGCGCTCGAAATGACAGCCTTGGCCACCCGAGCACCGACATCCTGCGCTGTTCGCAGGGCGGGCCACCGGATACCCATACAATACCTGTGAGGCGGATTTCGCTTTTGTTAACGGGCGGTGAATTCGTCAACACATAATTGGGGGGACAGCAGGCCAGGCGCCGGTACTCGAAAGCGCAATTCCCGCTCTCCAGCGGCTTGAAGGACTCCTGGTGGCTACCAACACCGCGCAGACATCCTCCCTCCACAATCTCTTATCCGCGTTGGAGCGTTTGGAGCGCGCGCTTGGCGAGGACCGCAGGGAACAAGCGGCGGTCCTCCACGCGCTGGTCGCGGACGAGCGTCTGCAGCGGATGGAGAGGCTCGCGCACGAGCAACGACACGAGTTTGACGCGATCGATTTCATCGGCCAATTGGGTCTGGGATCAGGCCGAGCGCTCTGGGGGCCCGAGGTCCTT
Source organism: Chloroflexota bacterium (assembly GCA_034428595.1). Taxonomy (GTDB): domain Bacteria; phylum Chloroflexota; class UBA11872; order UBA11872; family UBA11872; genus JAJECS01. Next base: position 1,709 of record DAOUHO010000056.1, read on the forward strand.
CACTCAAACATGCTGGCCTGGCTATTGGACCCAAACGAGAGTCACGGCATTGGCGAGCGTTTTCTGAAGCCTCTTTTGATTCGGGCCGGCGCGCCACACGCCAGTCAATCGGTCGATTGGTCGGCGGCGCAGGTGACGCGCGAGTGGCTGAATCTGGTCGACGAGCAGTGGGGCTACCTGGACGTCCTGATCGTCAACGAAGCGGAGCAGGTCCTCTGCGCCATCGAGGTCAAGACCTTCTCCAGCGAACATGACGAGCAGCTGACTCGTTATCGAAAGGCGCTGGAAGACGCCTACCCTACGTTCACCCGGTACTACGTGTTCCTGACTCCGAGGGGGACAGAACCGCTGGACAAGGAAGAACGAGCGCACTGGACGCCTCTCACGTATTCCGCCGTATTCGAAGTGATCCAATCGATCGTGGATGCCAGCGGCGAACAGACGAACGCCGATGTCCGCGCATTCTTGCGTCAATATGCAACTACTTTGAGGAGGAACCTCGTGCCCGACACCAGCATTTCGCAGCTCGCCCGACGAATCTGGCTGGAGCACCGAGAGGCGCTTGAGCTATTGATCGAACATCGGCCAAACTGGGTGGAGGAAACCAAACCAATACTCAAGGATGCAATCTCGCGGCAGCCAAGCTGGAGATTGGAGATGGACGATAACAATGTGATTCGATTCCGCTCGGCCGCGTGGGATCAATATGAAGCGATGCAAACAGGGATCAATTGGGCTCCAGATTCCAATGCTCTATTGCTTTTCGGATTCAAGTTCTATGATGGTCGTCCATATCTCCAACTCACACTATCTCGTGGTGGAGATTCTACTGGTAGATTGAGGGAAATACTCTTCGAAGCTGTCAGGCAAAATCCGAAGCTATTCAGACTCAAATCCACCTCACTGAGCGAAAAATGGACCCATTTGCACGAGGACGAAGACTATATCTTGGAGAAATCCGACTACGGCATTGGCTGGGATGACGGCGCGACCCGCGCCAAGCTGGAAGCGTGGGTAGCGGAATTCGCGGCGACAAGGTTCCCCGCCATGAACGAGGTCATCTTGGGCTGCCTTCGCGAATACGAGGCTGAGGAGTAGAGCTAGCGAGCCAGCCAGCGAGTCAGGGGCTCCTTCAGCCAAGCCGTACTGACCAACTTGGTACGAAATGGTGGATCCGTCGTCGTGGAAGGCTATCGCCAGAATGTCTGACCTGACGGCGGTTTCCCAGGTGTGTAGTCCCTGCACCGACAGCGCTTTCCCATGGCATTGGCGCTCCCGTGTCACCCCGGCTATCGCCGGAATGACGGAGGGCGGGAAGGACGAATGGGCGGCATGACGACGGGCGCGGGCGCCGGAAGGCGGGAATGACGCAGGGCGGCGCGACGGTCTGAAATTCGGCGTGTGACACAATGCGCCGCCCGACGGCCGTAGGAAGTCGCATGCACGGACCACGCCCGCTGATTGCGTCGATCCGGGGCGTGGTGTCGAGCGCCCACCCCCTGGCCACGCAGGCCGGCTTGCGGTTGCTGTTGGCGGGGGGCAATGCCGTTGACGCGGCGGTTGCCACGGCGGCCGCGCTCAACGTGGTGGAGCCCTACATGTCGGGCGTGGCCGGCATGGGCGTGGCCACGCTGTTCGCGGCGAGCGAGGGCCGGATTCGCACGCTGGACTTCATTCCGCCGATCCCGGGCACCTACGACGCCACGACCAAGACGCGCGCGGACCTGTTGCGCGGGCCGCACAGCGTCGGAACGCCTGGGAACTTGGCCGGGTGGTGCGAGCTGCTGGCCGCCCACGGCCGGCGCCCGAGGAGCGAGGTCTTTGCGCCGGCGATCGACCTGGCGCGCAATGGGTATCCCATCACCGATTTCAACGCGTACGTCATCGACGAGTCGATGGAGGTGTGCGCCGGCGACGAGGCCTGGTCCGCGATCTATACCGACAACGGCGCGGCGCCGGCGCCGGGTTGGGTGCTGCGGCAGGAGGACCTTGCACGCACGCTCGAGATGGCGGCGGCGGACGGACCCCAAGCGCTGCACCAGGGTCCGGTGGCGCGCAAGCTGGTGGACCGTTTGCAGGCTCTTGGAGGCAGCGTCTCGCTTGGCGATCTGGCGGCCGTGCAGCCGCGGTGGGACGACCCGGTGGCGGTCGACTATCGGGGGCTGCGGGTGCATACGCCACCGCCGCAGTCCGAGGGATTTCAGATGTTGCTGTCGCTGCGGCTCATCGCGGGCGCCGATATCGCCGCGCTGCCGCGCAACGGCATTGAGCAACTCGATGTCGTGCTTCGCGCCATTCGACTGGCCGCCGAGCAGCGGATTCTGAACGCCAACGCCTCGCGGGACAAGATCGAGGAGATGTTCGGCGAGTCGGCGGTGGCGGGGCTGCGTGAGCGCCTGGAGTCGGGCGAGCCGATCTGCGCCCGCACGCAACTCTTTGGCGAGCCGACATCCGGCATTCGCGGGTCGCGCGAGCACACCACGTCGCTCTCGGTGGGTGACGCGGAAGGCAACCTGATTTGCGTGACGCAGAGCCTGGGATCGCCGTTTGGCGCGGGCATCGCCGTGCCGGGGACCGGCGTGGTGCTCAACAATTTCCTGAACTGGGGCGAGCTGCACCCCGACAGCCCCAACTACATGTCGCCGGGCGCGCCGTTGTCGCTGCCGATCGCCCCGAGCGTGACGACTCGCGACGGCGAGCCGGTGCTCGCCCTGGGCACGCCGGGCGGGCACGGCATTTGCCAGACGCAGACCCAGGTGTTGGTGAAGTGGGCCGACTACGGGCTGGGCGTGCAGCAGGCCATCGAGGACCCTCGGGGGGTTTTGGACGACGGGACGACGCTGCGCATCGAGTCGCGGATCACGCCGGAGACGATCGAGGAGCTGGGCCGGCGGGGGCACGACGTGAAGGTGCTGGATGCGTTCACCAGCTACGTCGGCGGCATGCAGGGCGTGGCTCGCGACCCGTCCACCGGCGTGATGACCGGCGGGGCCGACCCGCGGCGGGACGGATACGCCGCCGGACTGTAGGCGCGCTGCCCCTATACTTTCGGCCGGGCGCAATCCGCCGAAATAGGCTGCGGGTGGCGTGGTGTCATCGCCGAGTGTTCTGATCGACCGCACGGGCCGGCCGCCATTGGTATTCGCCGAAGGCTCCCGCGAATGCCGTGGCGGACGCACGATTGCTGACTGGACATCGTGAGCGGGCGTTGGAGAATTCTCAGCTTTGGCGCGCTGGCCGTGGCCCTCGCGGGAGTCGCGGCGGTGCTGCTGCTGACCCTGGTGGCCGGGCGGGGAAGCGAGACGACCAACGCGGCGGCCCCGGCCGCCACGCCGTCGCCAACCGAGGCGATCTCCGCTGAGACCGCCGACGGGACGCTGCCGGCTGCCGACGGGACGTCTCCGGTTTCCGCCGAGATATTGGACGCTCCAGTGGAAAGCCGATCCTCCGTGGGATTCCCGATCGTTGACGCGGCGCCGATGCGGCTCACGCGCACATGCCCCTTCGTCGGGCACCATGCCGCCTCGTACCAGCTACTCGAGTTCTTGACGAGCGTCGACAACGCGATATTCGCGCTCGATCCGGCGATCGGCCATTTGGCCCTGCTGGCGGACGGCGCGCGGCGGGGACAGGTCGAGCCGGTGCGCCTCATGGCGGCCAGCGGCGCGGTGAACGATGCGTTGCGCCTGTCGCCCGCATTGGCGCCGCGCGGCTACGGGGGTCCAGCATTGTTCGCGCACCAGTTCAGGCTTCTGCGCGGTCTGGCGCTGCTCGCCGGGGAGACGCAGTTCAGGCTGATCGACGCGTTTACGGCGGGCTACACCAACGATCGCTTTGCCGACACGCCCGGTGAAGCGGTCTATGCCGTCCTTGGACTGGTGAACGGGCTGGAGATTTCGGTGGAGTTTCGCGACAACCTGATCAGGCGCCTGATCCCGTTCGTCACCGAGCGTCCGAGGGGCTGCTGAGCGGCGACGCTCTCAAACGGCGTGCGCTCAGTCCTCGTCCGGCGCTCGGCCACCTCGCCCGTCGATCATCTCGCGCAGCAGGGTGGTGGTGTAGTTGGTGCTGCCGCAGCACGACCCGATGACGCCGACGCCCAGGTCGATCCACTGCGCGGCGAACTGAACCATTCGCTCGGGCGGGTAGGTGTAGCAGACCTTGCCGGCGATGAGCTCGGGAACGCCGGCATTTGACTGCGCCATGAGCGGGCGCGTCGGTCCGGCGTCCACCATCTGCTGCAAGACCTGGGTCATCTCTTCAGGACCATTGCCGCAATTGCAGCCGACCACGTCGGCGCCGGCTTCCTCACAGGCCCGCAGGCCATCGGCCGGCGCCACGCCCATCATGGTGTGCAGGTTGATGTCGTAGGTCATGGTGGCGAAAACGGGCAGGCCCGTTTCCTTGGCGGCCCGGATGGCGATTTGCACTTCCTGGATGTCGCTGAAGGTCTCGCACAATATGAGGTCGGCGCCGCCCGCCTTGAGGTGCTCGGCCTGGACGGCGAAGGCCTCGTGCATTTCGTCGGGAGTGATTTCGCCCAGGGGTTCGAGGAAGTCTCCGCTCTGACCGATGTCGCCCGCGACCCAGGCGTCGTCGCCCGCCGCCTCACGCGCCATCTCGGCGGCGCGGCGATTGATGTCCCCGGCCTTTTCGAGCAGCCCGGCCCGCTTGAGCCGGATCAGGTTGCCGCCGAAGGTGTTGGTCGAGATGACGTCGGCGCCGGCGGCCACATAGTCGGCATACATCTTGGCGACGCGGTCGGGGTAGTGCAGCGTGTCCTCTTCGGGCGCTTCCCTGTCAATGTCCTCGTAGGCGTTGAGATTCGAGCCCATGGCGCCGTCGAACAGGAGCACGCCGTTGTCGAGGCGGCGCACGGGCGCCAGGGGATCCGAGCGATCGACCATGGGCACCCTTTCTCAGTGGGCCTGGCGCGGCTCTGCCGAGCCCGCGCTGTTCCGTCCGGCAGCATATCGCCGCGGCGTCGCGCCAACCGTCGTTCGCGCCCATGCGGCCCGGATCGGCTGGCTTCCGCCACCAATGCTTACGATAGTGACGGTGCGACTTCCAACCGAAGTGCGAGATTGATGCGGCACGGCCGACAGGGATTGCGATTTCGGGCGACGGGCGTCGACACGGCAACCGGTCGGGACGGGGCGCGATCGACCCGCCGTTTGAGCGGAGCCTAGATGCGCCGCCTGATGGTGTTCATCTTGTGGCTGATCGTGGCATTCGCCGCGCTGGTGATCGTGGTCGGGTTCTTTGCCGCGATCGGCCGAGTGGACCGCGGCGACCTTACGGAAATCGTCGTATCACCCGAGGTCGCCGATTCGGCGTTGGACAAAGTGGCGCAGTTCGGTGTGGTGAGCGCGCGCGCCCGCGCCAGCGGGGCGTCCCAGCCGGTGCAGGTCATTTTCTTGGATGATGAGATCAGCGCGCTGATTTCGGATTGGGGGCGACAGTCGGATTGGTGGGGATCGATCGACCGTCTGCAGGTGTCGTTTGGCCCGGACGTGATCGTGCTCACCGGCGAACTGATGTCCCTGGGGCTGAACTTCGATTTCCGGGTCGATCTGGAGCTCGCAATCGAGCAGAGCGAGCGGCGCGTCGCGATCCGGCGCGTGCAGGTGGGCGACATTCACGCGCCGGGATTCATCACCACGGCGCTGCTGGAATTGATCACCCGGACCGTCGACGCCGGGCTGCCGCGCATTCCCATGCGCATCGAGTCGCTGATTCTCAGTGACGGTGAGCTCATCGTCTCGGGAGCGGCGATTCCATAGCAGCGGCCGCAATAGACGGTTGTCAGCGCGCTACGCGTAGCGTGCCAGCCAGTTTTCCGACGAGCCCAGCCGACCCAACAGCCGCTGGATTCCGGCCTCCGCCGGAATGACGAAAGGATTCGCAGGACTCTCCTACGAGGGGTAGAGATTCAGTAGGAGGCGCGTCAGCATCCTGCCGACACCGTCGGTGCGGTGGCCGCGGGCGGCCGGTCAGGCCACCGGCGGCGATGCGGGATCGGCGGCCGGGACGGTCGTGTCGGGCTCCGCGGCCGACGGTTGCCCTGGCTTGACGGCGATGACGCGCATGCCGATCAACGCGGCGGCGGCGAACGCGACGATGAAGAAGATCCCCACGGCGCCGAATCCGCTCACGTCCAGCAGCGCGCCGAGCGCCAGCGGCAGCGTCAGATTCACGATGTCCGTCAGGAATTGGACGATTCCCATGGAACGCCCGACGTGCGCCGGCGCCGATCGGTCGGCGACGAGGACGGGGATCAAGGGCATCGAGAATCCGATGCCGGCCTTGGTGAGGCCGAAAAGGACGAACGGCAGCAGGCCGATGGGCAAGAGCAGGACGAAGCCGCCGAGCAAACCGGGAATCGCGGCCAGCAGCAGCACCGTCAGTCGTCCGAGCCGGTCGAGAATCGTGCCGCTGACCAGCATGAGGCCGAACGTGACCGCGGCGAACACACTGAGCCATGCACCGATAAGCGCCGGGGTCAACTGCGCGCCCTCACTGCCGTAGAGGGGAAGAATCAGGCGCATGATGGCGCTGCCGCTGCCCCAGATGAGCGCGCTCACGACCACGATCGGAACCAGACTCCGGGTCATGCCCAACGCCCAGCGACGCTGCGGTTCAGTTGGCGAGAGCTCCGGCGGCCGGGGCAGGGCGCCGCGAATGCTCAATCCAAGCGGCACCACGACCACGCTGAGCACGGCCGCCAAAACGAAGACCGATCGCCAGCCGAACGCGGTGGCAAGGGCCCCGGCGGCAAGCGGGGCGAGCAGCGACCCAAGCCCCCAGCCGGCCATCGCGCGACCCATCGTGCGGCCACGCTGCTCGTCCGGCGAGCTGCGGATCAGGTGGGCCATCCCGGCGGTGAAGATCAACGCCATGGAGACGCCGATCACGGCCGTGCCGAGCACCAAGATTGGATAGACCGGGGCGGCAGCCGCCGCCAGGGAGCCGACGACCATGAGCACCCCGCCAAGGCTCACCAGGAGGCGCGGCGGATAGCGGTCGGCCACGCGGCCGGCCGGAATCATGGCCAACCCGCGGCCGAGCGCCTGCATGCCGGCGATCAATCCCAGGGAGGCGTAGCTGACCCCGAACTCGTCGTCGAGCTGGCCGAGCACCGGCCCGATGACGGCCGTGCTGAACGAGACGAAGGCAAACGCGGCGAACAGGGCGACCACCGACCAGCCGGTATCGCCGAGTCGGGTTAGACGCATGGGATTCATCCGCCGGGCGCCGTCGTCACACGCGCGACGGCCGATCGACGAGGGATGGTCCGAAGAATCTCACGAAATGTCGGTATCCGCAGCCATCCGCGACGAGGCGGCCAAACGGCTCCACCTGGAACGCCAGGCGCTGATCCCCATCCTAACCTTCCCCGGTCCAGGGAGAAGGGACCTGATCAGCGGTTGCCTAGTCGTAGATCGGGTACGCGCGCGAGGCCTCGGGGTCGCCGTTGCCGCTGGCCGCGTCGCCGTCCACGTGGTCTCGCGAATACCCACGCGCCGGGTAGTCGTAGACGCCGCCTTCGAAGTTGCGCAGCGTAATGGTGTCGTCGGTGAGCCGCACGATGCGATCAGGGGTGACGGGGATCTTGCCGCCGCCGCCGGGAGCGTCGATCACGAATGTGGGCACGCCGAATCCGGTGGTGTGCCCCTGCAGCGCCTCGATGATCTCAAGCCCCTTCTGCACCGAGGTCCGAAAGTAGTCGGTGCCCTTCACGAGATCGGCCTGATAGATGTAGTAGGGCTTGACGCGGGCCTTGAGCAGCGCGTGCATGAGCTCCTTCATCACCTCGGGATCGTCGTTGACGCCGCGCAGCAGCACCGTCTGGCAGCCCACCGGAATGCCGTGATCGACCAGCAAGCCGCAGGCGCGCACGGCCTCGGGCGTGAGCTCCCGCGGGTGGTTGAAGTGGGTGTTCAAGTAGAACGGGTGGTACTTGGCCAGCATTTCGCATAGCTCGGGCGTGATGCGCTCGGGGTTGACGCACGGGATTTTGCTGCCGATGCGGATGAGCTCCACGTGCGGAATCGCGCGCAGCCGGCTGACGATCCATTCGAGCGCCGAGTCGGTGAGGGTGAGCGGATCACCGCCGCTGAGCAGCACGTCGCGAATCTCCTCGTGCTCGGCGATGTAGTCGATGGCGCGCTGCAACTCTTCGGGCCGCGGCACCGGGTTCTTGCCCACCTTGCGCTTGCGGGTGCAGAAGCGGCAGTACATGGCGCAGGTGTGCGTGACCACGAACAGCACCCGGTCGGGATAGCGGTGCGTGAGGTGCGGCACCGGCATGTCGTCTTCCTCGTCGAGCGGGTCGTCCTCGAGGAAGTTCGGGTTCTCGAATTCCCGCGCGTCCGGCATCTGCTGCAGGAAGATGGGATCGCTGGCGTCCCAATTCTCAATCAGGTTGAGGTAGTAGGGCGTGGTGAAGAAGGGGTATTCCTCGGCGATGGCCTCGAGCCGCTGGTACTGCTCTTCGGTGAGGCCCGGAATCTCGCGGACATCGCGCACGCCCGTGGCAAGCTGCTCCTGCCACTCGGCGCGGGGACGGGTTCGCTGGTGTGCCATGGCTCCTCGGGGCGCGCGCGCCGCGCCGGCCACCTGCGGCCGCCGTCGCCGTCCGCGTACCGGCCCAAGCCTACGAAACCGCGGGCGACGGTGCGTAGTGGGCCAGACCTCCGAGGCGCTGGCAACATTCAAGGGCGGTTCGCGAACCGCCCCTACTCGCGGACGAACAGGTTCAGCAGCCGCTGGATTCCGGCACCGAATCGAGTACGGGGCAGGCTGTACGCCGGAATGACGGAGAGGTGACGCAAGGTTCTCGTTCCAAGGGATAGGAGATTGTTCGCGGATT
>DAOUHO010000057.1:0-9456 GCA_034428595.1 Chloroflexota bacterium
CTGCGAATTGGTTGGCCCGGAGCACGCGGCCATCGGCTCGGGCGTCACGCCGCAATCGAAGGCGAAGGGGGAAAACGCCACCAAGCGCATGTACCCGGAAATGGTCGGGCGCTACGTACTGGAGACCGAGTACGTGGAAGGGCTCCACACCCACGCCGAGTTCCCCGCCATTCCCGAAGGTCTGCGAAAACGCGGGTATGCGGAGGACGAGATTCGGGGCATCCTGGGAGGAAACGCCGCTCGTGTCCTTGAGCAGATCTGGGGCTAGGCCCTCAGCGGCAGCCACCCCGTAGGCACGAGGACGATCCCCTGCTGCTCAACCACTCTCGCGCCCTGGAGTTGATGGATCAGGACGGCGTCGACGTCCTCGTCGTGACGCAGCCGAACAACTTCCTCTACTTCTCGGATTTCACGCAGGTCAACTCGTTTTCGTTCATCGACCGCCCGGCCATCTGCCTGTTCTTTGCCGACGCCGCGATCGAGCCGGTCGCCATCATCCCGCGTTGGAACTACGAGGCATTCGTGGGGACCAGCTGGATCCGAGACGTCGTGACCTATGCCGAGCACGCCGCTCCGGGCAGCGGCGCCGAGGCCGGAGGTTGGCGGCGGGCGCTGCGCTCCACGCTCGCCGATCGCCCCGACGCGCGGACGGTGGGCGTGGAAGAGAAGGCGATCCCCAAGTGGATCATGGATGAGGTGACGGCGGCTTGCGAGGACCGCACGGTGCGTGACTGCAGCGAGCTGATCCGGCGCATTCGCGCCGTCAAGACCGCCGACGAGCTTGGGCATCTGCGCGCGGCGACCCAAGTGCTCGAGATCGCCTCCGCCGACATGCTGGCCGCCGCTCACGCCGGGGTTTCCGAGGCCGAGTTGGCGGCTGCGTTTAGAGCGAGCGTCGGGCGGCAGGGCGCGGAGGGCATCAAGAACTTTGTGCTTGGGTTCGGCCCAGAGAGCATCATCACGCACAAGCTGCCCGGAAGCCGCCGCCTCGCCGAGGGCGACCTGATTCGGTTCGACCTGGGCTCGCTGGTCCACGGCTATCACGCCGACAACGCACGGTCGTACGTGTGGGGAACTCCCAGCGCCGCGCAGGAGCGGCTGTGTGCGGCCGTGATGCATGGCCAGACCCAGGGCGAGGCCCTGCTGCGGCCCGGCGTGACCGCGGGCGAGATCTACGCGGCTACGGTGGACGGCCTGCGGCAGTTCCTGCCCAATGCCCGTCCGGAGCACGTGGGGCACGGCATCGGCGTCGAGCACCACGAAAGCCCGGCGCTCGTCCACGGCAATACCCAGGTGCTGGAACCGAGCATGGTCATCAACCTCGAAACCCTCTACCACGACGCCGAGCACGGCGCGTTCGCGGTGGAGGACACGTATCTGATTACGGACGACGGCTACGAGCGATGGACGCACCTGTCCCGAGAGCTGGGCTTGGCGGCGGCCTGACGGTGGGCCAGGTCTTTCGGTACGCGGGGTGGGCGGTCACGCAGGTCGTCCGCAACTTCGGCACGCTTGGCCTGCGTCTGAATCTCCTCTGGTTCCTCGCGGCGTTGCCGCTGCTTCCGGCCGTGGGCATCCCTCTCGCGATTGCGGTCCAGCAAGCTGTGAGCGGATTCGACTCCGCACAAACACCGCTAGTGTTGGCGCTCGCGCTGGTCGGAGCTTCGGGCGCCGCATGCCTTACGGCGGGACCCGCGACGCTGGCGCTCGTCGACGCCACGGCGCGCTTCCTGCAGGGTGAGGAGGTCAGCGCCGGCGACTATTGGCGCTGCGTTTGGCGGTACTGGCCGCGCGGATGGCTGGTGCTCCTTGCCGACCTCGGGATGCTCTACGCCCTGGTGTTCAGCTTCTACTTCTACTTGAACTCAGGGCAGTTGGTCTTGCAAGCCCTGGCCTTTGTGGCGCTGTACCTGACGCTCGTCTGGGTCGGTGCGCAGGCCTATCTCTTCCCCCTGGTCATTCGCCCCGATCTATCGCCGCCACGTGCGTTTCTGGGAGCGTTTGTGATGGCTCTCGGCCGCGTTGGGACCTCCGCCGCATTCGTGCTGGTCGCCGCCGTGACTGTCGGCGTGAGCGTCGCCTTTGTGCTTCCGCTGATGGTTCTGGCGCCGGTTACTCTGGCCTTGGTCGGACATCGAATGACACAAGACCGGTTTGGCGGGCACTTAGGCGAAACGCCGGCGACCGAGCCCAAGTCTTCGTGGCGCGACGATCGGTGAAGCTGGGTCGCGAATGCGGCCCGCAGACGCAGGAGGTAAGCGATGAGTGATTCGACTGCGGTCGAGCTGGTGGCCGACGCGCATGCAGTCGTTGGCGAAGGGCCGGTGTGGGACGCCACGGCCGGCCTCCTGGTCTGGGTCGATATCGAAGGCCAGCGCATTTACGAATTCGACCCGGCGACGGGCGTGAACCGCGAGATCGAGGTCCCGCAGCATCCCGGCGCCGTGGTGCGCCGCGCGTCCGGCGGCTATATGGCCGCGGTGACCAACGGCTTCGCCTCCGTCGATCGCGATGGCCGGTTCGAGATGGTCGTGCCCGTCGAGGCGGATATAGCCGGCAACCGGATGAACGACGGCAAGTGCGACCCGCAGGGCCGGTTCTGGGCCGGCACGACGCGCATGACCCACGACGCCCCGATCGGCGTGCTCTTTCGGCTGGACGCCGATCTGTCCGTCCATCCCATGGTCGACGAGCTCTGGGTGTCCAACGGGCTCGATTGGACCTCCGACAACAGCCGCATGTATTTCATCGATTCGTTCGCGGGGAGCGTGGATGTCTTCGACTACGACGCCGCCACCGGCGCCATCGCCAATCGTCGCCCTCTCATCGACGTGCCGGAGTCATGGGGCACACCCGATGGCATGACGCTCGACGCCGAGGGCTATCTCTGGGTGGCGTTCTGGGGCGGCAGCTGCGTGCGGCGCTTCGACCCGGAAGGTCGGCTGGACCGCCAGATCACGCTGCCGGTCACGCAGGTCACAAGCTGCGCCTTCGGTGGACCTGATCTGTGCGATCTCTACATCACGAGCGGCGCGCGCGGCCTCGATGCCGCGGCGCTCGAGCGCGAGCCCCACGCGGGCGGCCTGTTCCGCGCGCGCCCCGGCATTCAGGGACGCCCGGCGCACGAGTTCGCTGGGTAGTCGCTCCAGGCAGTAGCCGCGCGCCGCCAATCACGACCCGGAGGGGGACCGCATAGAGGCGGCCTCCATTGTCATTTCGAACGAAGTGAGAAATCTAAGGGCTTAGCCCAATGGCGCGCGATTCAGAGCATTCAGGGCGCCTGCCCTGGATTCCGGCTTCCGCCGGAATGACGGATTGGGCGACGTGTCACCACAAGTGGCGGTGGCCGAAGGTCTGAGGTTCATCGCTGGCGCACGGAATCACGGAAAGGGGCGCTCCGAACCGACTCGGTCGAGAGCCCGCTACTCGCCCTTGGCGCCGGCGACGTCCCTGCGCTGGAATTTCCAGAAGGCGAGGCCGCCGAGGATGACTGTGTATCCCAGCATCACCATCGCGGCGGGCAGCGGGTCGGGCAACGCGCCAACGCCCCCTGCGCCAAACGAGAATCCGCCCGTGTCCATCCATCCGCTGGCCGCCCGCCCCAAGACGAACGTCGAGACGCCCTCGAACCAGTCGAAGTTGGCCAGGATGCCGACGACGATCTGCTCAATCACGTAGTAGCCGACGCTGATCGCAATGCCCATTCCCGACGATGAGGTCAAAACCGACATCAGCACGGCCAACGCCACATACGGCAGATAGACATAGACGAGCTTGCCGAACGAGATGGCGAGTTCGGACCACTCTCCGGCGCCGACGATCTCACCTTCGAGCGTAAGAGTGGCAATCACGCTGGCGACGCCGACGGTTGCCAGCACGGCCGCGCTCAGGCCTACGCTCACGAGCGCGATCACGAGCGTCTTGGACGCCAGGAGCTGCCAGCGGCCGACGCCCCTCACCAAGACGGTGCGCAGGGTCCCCCAGCCGTATTCGGTTCCTGGAATCGACGCCGCCAGAATCATGATGAGAATGACGCCAAAGAAGGCCAGGGAACTGACCAACGCAAACAGGAGGCTGTTCGGAGGAAACATGGCTTGCTGCATGTTGCCGGAGTCCTCGTTTACGGATTCACAGCTCTCGGCAAACTGCTGCAGGTTCCTGGCGATGTTTTGCTGTTCCTCCTGAGAGAAACGCTCGATGTCTAGCGGGAACTCGCCCTCCTGCATGCCACTGATATCAGCGCAGGTGAACTCAATCTCGACGGTTTCCCCAGCCGTATCGGTTGCGTCGAACGAGATGCTCGATTGGTTGGCGGGCCCTCCGCTTTGGACGAAGGCATAGGTGCTCCAGAAGATGAGCTGCGAGATGGCCACGCCGATGAGCAGCAGAATCCACGGCATCCGGCGGCGGTGCAGCTTGAACCACTCCCACCGCGTGAGCCTGAGGACCTGCCCGATCATTCGGACTCACCCTCGGCGTCGCCCGTGACCTCGAGGAAATACTGCTCCAGCGACATCTGCAAGGGCGTGATCTCAGAGATATAGACTCCTGCCCGGCCCAGCACCTCGCTCAACTCCGACGTGCGGTCATGCGGCGCCGTCACGATGAGCGCCTCGCCCTCGATCCGCACGTCTTCAACCCAATCGAGCGCCGCCAGAATCTCGACCGCCTTCGCATCGTCGGAGGTCCGCAGGCGGACTTGCTCCTGCGGGTGCAGCAGGTCGCCGACGGCGCCCTCGGCGATCACCTTGCCCTTGGACAGGATGGCCACGCTGTCGCAGATCTGTTCCACCTCGTTGAGCAGGTGGCTGGAGAGCAGCACCGTGCGGTCGGAGCTCCCCAGGCTGCGAATCAAGTCGCGCACCTCGGCCATGCCCGCCGGGTCCATGCCGTTGGTTGGCTCGTCCAGGATCAGCAGCTCAGGGTCGCCGAGCAGGGTGTAGGCCAATCCCAGTCGCTGCTTCATGCCCAGCGAGTAGGTCCGAAAACGATCGCCCGCCCGATCCGCCAGGCCGACCTGCTCGAGCAGATCATCCAGCTCCTTGGGCGAGCCGCGTCCGGAGATGCCCTGGAAATAGGCCAGGTTGCGGCGTCCGGAGAGGTAGGGATAAAAGTACGGCTGCTCGACGATGGCGCCCACGCGATGCAGGGCGTCGGCGTGACTCATCCGCGACCCCAGCAGGCTGAAGCTGCCCGAGGTCGGCCGCACCAGGCCCAACAGCATGCCGATGGTGGTGGTCTTGCCTGATCCGTTCGGCCCCAGCAGGCCGAAGATGCGCCCGCGAGGCACTTCCAGCGAGAGCTGGTCCACGGCCAGGATGTGGCCGTAACGCTTTGTCAACGCGCTGGTCTGGATGACGAAGTCGTTCAAAGCAGTCCTGTGCGGTTCAAGCTGGTTTCCTGGAAAGACGGCACATGATACAGGTTCACCGCAGAGGCGCGGGGAACGATTGCCCACGCTGGCTTGGTGTCTGAACAAGAGGTCACATTGGTGACGTTGGCGGCCCGCGAATAGAGCCCGTGATTCCGCTGGTCGCCCTACGTAGGCTCCTCGCGCCGGACTGTTCCCACGCGCTCGATCGCGCGATCGAGCGAAGCCACGACCCCGACGCCCGTCCGTTCGGCGCTTGCTATCAGATAGGCGTCGGCATAGTCGAGACCGCAGACCTCGTACAACTCCACCGCGCGCAGGAGCAGCGGGCCGTCAACCACGCGGATGGCGCGGCAGGCAAGGATGGACCGCAGCGTCGCAGCCACCTGATGGCGAGGCGCCTCGTAGTACGACTCCAGGACGTACGCAACCTCGGCAACGATGAGATCCGGGAGCAGCAACGTGTCGGCGTGTTCGAGATAGCGAGTTGCCCTTCTCGCCTGTTTTGGGGGATCGCCCGTGAGATGTCGGACGAGCACATTGGTGTCGAGGAAGGCCGTCATCGCCGGGAGGCGGCCCTGGCTTTCCGGGTTTCGCGTAGCACGTCATCCCACGGCGTGCCGCGCTTCGCCGCCGGTACAGTCACCGATCCGGCGAGTTGAATGAGCTCGGCGCTGCGCGCAAGGATCGCCCGCTCCCCCTCGACCCTGAAGACGACCTGGTCGCCCTCCTGAATGGTGAGCGCCTCGCGCACCGCACGCGGAATCGTGACCTGACCCTTTGAAGTGACCCGAGCTGCAACGTCCATGAGTCTGCTCCTTACTAATCGTCAATGGTAAGGATACGCGAACGGTCGGAAGTGGGTCACTTTCTGTCCGTCACTCCCGCGAAGGCGGGAATCCATCCCCGTAAGTCAACCGACGAATCGAGGGTGCGCGTGGGTGCTGGATCACCATCCGACGCTCACATATAAAAGTCGTCCACGACCCAATGGTCAAGGCCAGTGACTTCGCACGCCGCACGCAACCCGGGTCTCCGAGCAACGCGACCTGGACTTCGCCCCGGCAGCTACAGCGCGTAGGTATCCGGACCGGTTTGGCGCCAGTCCGGGCGGTAGCCCTCCTTGGCGTTGAATCCCATGGACGGGAACACCTGTTGCGGAGTGCGCCAGGGCCATGCCTGTCCGCCGATCACGCGGTAGTCGTCGTCCCTGCCGCACAGCCAATAGAACATGTGCGCCACGAAGATGGCCTGGCGGTGGCCGCCGTAGTAGGCGGTGTGAAAGTCGAAGTCGTCCTCAACGATCCAGTCGCGCTGCGGCGGCGCCGAGCGCCAGTAGCTGTACTTCAGCATCCGCCGCCGGCCGGTCGAGGTTGAGACTCCGCGCCGGTGCAGAATGCTCTGGTGGTGGATGCCGATGGTGCCGGCGGGTCCTTCGAGCAGGATGCCCTGCTCCTCGAAGTCGCGGTTGGCGGGTCCGATGTGGGTGCCCGGGAAGACCTCCGTGGGGCCGAGCCCGGCCGGCGTGTCCTGCGGGAAATAGAAGACTTCCAGAAAGTTGAGCTCGGGACCGAAAATGCGATCCGCGTCTTGATGCCACCCCTGCGCCGGCATCGGACACTCGACGCGGTGATGGCTGGTGATCACCGGCAGGCCGACGTTGGCGCCCAGCAGGGACCGCAGCGCGCCCGCGAGTTGCGGATTCAGCAGCACATGCTCGATGAACCAGTCCTCCAGCAGGATGGCGCTCGGCTCGTGCGAACTGCGGATGCGCTCCAACTCGTCGAGCGTCAATCCCGGCGGCATCGAGATCGGGTTGAGCGGAATCTTGCCGTCCAGATAGTCGCAACACTTCTGGTTGATTTCGTCCGGCACTACGCCCTTGAGGAGCAAGTGCCCGTCCTTGCAAAACTCGAGCACCTGGCTGTCGGTGAGGGTGGGGGCGCAGTCGAACGTGCGCGCTTCGCTGTCGTACTCAACGCTGGATGGCATGGGCGACGGTACCCGAAGTTGCCGAGGCCCTCTATTCTAGGCGGCTTTGCCGGTGAAGGGACCCCGCGGCTCTAACGGCTCAGGGCGGATGTGCGCGGACGCCGAGTGCCCGGCGCCAAATGAATCCCTCGCCTGGCCTTGGTACCCCCGGTAGGAATCGAACCTACAACCTTCGGATTAAGAGTCCGCTGCTCTGCCAATTGAGCTACGGAGGCTGGTTGCCCAGTTTACTGGCGCGGTGCTGGCCGGCTCAATGATCGGGCGCCGACCGCGGCATGATTTAAGCTTGACGGCATGAGCAGCGACGCTCCGCAAGAGCCCCCGCAGCCGACTCCGGAAGGGCGGCGAGTGCGGCTCCCTTCGGTGTCTCGAAATGCCGCGGTTTTCGCCCTGGCGCTGGCGGCGCTGGCCGTCGGCGGCGCGGCTCTGGGTCTGTCCATTGCCAACCGTCTGGCGGACGACGACGGCGGGTCGGTCGCGTACCTGAGCAGGGTCGAGGTGGGGCGCTGGAGCGAGCGACTTGGCCCCCCACCGGGCTACAAGCCTGGCTACAACCGACCCCCGTCCCGATTTGGGCGCGGCTCGTTCGGCAAGGACAGCTGGGATCAGAAGCCCGGCGGCAAGCAGGGCGCGCGCTCGTCGGGCCGCGCTGATGCAAACGCCGCCGCCATGGTGGTCGCCATCGGCGAGGTCACGGGCGTGTCGGACGGCACGATCAGCGTGTTCACCATTCTCGGCAACGACGTTGACATCGCCCTGCGGGAGGCCGATCAGGCGGACGGCGTTGCCGTTGGCGGCTGGGCGGTCGTCATGGCGGAACGGACCGCCGACGGGCTGGTGGCGCGCTGGGTGCGGCCGATGCCGGCGCCGGACGCATTCCCCGACCGCGCGCGGCTGCGGCCCGCGGTCGCGAGCTAGTCGCGCCTGCGAATGGCAATCCTGCGACACATTGCCGACGTGCCGCTCTATGCGGCGATCGGCGTGGGGCCTTTGGTGGCCGGTCGCACGGTGATCGATGGATTCATCGGGGTCCAGGGCGAACCGTGGCTCCAGCGCACCTCGCTCACCATCGAGTGGCTGACGTTCACGGTGCTCGGCTACTTCTTCACGCGAACCTTGGTTGGGCTGGCGTTGGACTATGAGACCTTCTGGCGCGTCCCCGGCCGGGTCAGTGAGTTCACCGCATTGCTGGCGGCGGAGATGTCGCCCGGGCCGTTGCATGCGCACGTGGAGCGGGCGGGTGGAGACGTGTCCGCGGCGCTTCACGCCCGGTCGCTACGCGCGGCGGGCATCGGAGGCGGGCCGCTCGGTCGGCTGAGCTATTCATACACCGCCATTCGGGCGGGCTGGCTCGGGGCTGTCGTCGCGCTGGTCTGCCTGATTGTGGAGCTGTTGCGCCGGGCGGTGAGCGGCGAGCAGGGCGTCCTGCTCATGGGGATACTCGCAGCCGCGGCGGCAGCGGTGGTGCTGGTTGCATCGTTGGCCACCCTGATTATTGGCCGCGGCGTCGCCTACTACGCCGCTCGTGGAATCCGGAAGCAGGCGGCGACCGCTACTGCCTGAGCCGTTGGCCATCCGGCGCCGGGCCGGCGCGGCCGGTGGCTGAGCGGAGCTACGCGATAGTCGGCAGGTCCAGAAACGACGCCTCGCAGTCGCGCTGCTCGGCGATGAGGCCGGCCAAGGCGCGCACCCCGAACACCTCGGTCGCGTAGTGACCGGCGGCGATGAAATGGATGCCAAGCTCGCGCGCGAGCATCTCCGCCGGTTCGGCCATGTCGCCCGTCACCAGGGCGTCGGCGCCACGGGCCCGCGCTTCCTGAATAAAGGACGCGCCGCTGCCGCTGCACACCGCAACGCGCCGAACTGAGGCCGGTCCGTGCATGAACGCCGCGTGCGGTCGTCCGATGGCGGCTTCCACGCGCTCGACCAGCGCCGTTTGGGACAGCGGCTGGGGCGCGCGGCCGATCTTGCCGATGGGTTGACCGCCACTCACCGCGAACGGCGTGGGCTCGGGCTCGAGCCCGAGCCCACGCACGATTTGCGCGTTGTTGCCCAGGTTGTCGTGCGCGTCCAACGCCAGGTGGTAGGCGGCC
>DAOUHO010000058.1:0-18146 GCA_034428595.1 Chloroflexota bacterium
AGCGACGGGCGATGGGCAATCGTCATCCCCAGGCGCTGCGCGCCCTCGGCAATCGCCTCGTGGGCTACTTGCATGGCTGCCTGCGCACCCGCACCGCCTACCACGAGGCCACGGCCTGGGACCACCGCCAGCACCACGACGCCCTCGCGGCTTGACACCTTACGCACCTGGGGTGTCTTGTGGGCGCCCACCCATCACCCGATCAGGGCAGGGCAGCCACAAGGGCTGCCCCTACAGGCGGGCGTGTTGCGCTTGGCGGTGTTGTCGGCGCCTACAAGTCACTGGTCACGTTGAAGTATGTCCAAGGCGTCAAGGAACTGGGATGGACGCCGTTCGACGGACGATTGTGGCAGCGGAGCTACTACGAACACGTCGTGAGAAACGACGAGTCACTGAATTACATTCGGCAGTACGTCCAGGACAACCCTGCGCGCTGGGCATTCGACCGCGAGAATCCACTGGCTGAAAGGCCAGAGGACCCATGACCCCGCGTCCACCCAACGCCCCCCTCCCCGCCTTCCTGGTCCTGGGCTCGAACCTGGGCGACCGGCTGGGCCACTTGCGCGTTGCGGTGGAGGCGCTGGGGATGGTTGGACGCATCGACGCCGTGTCTCCGGTTTACGAGTCGCCGCCGGCTGGGCACGTGCACCAGGGGCCGTTTCTGAACGTTGCGCTGCGACTCGAGACTGCGCTGGGGCCGGTGCGGCTGTTGATGTGGTGCAAGGGCCTGGAGTTTGCCGCGGGCCGCCGGCCGGGCATTCCTTACGGTCCGCGCCCGCTGGACGTGGACATTGTGAGCCTGGGCACGCTGGCCGTAGCGAACGGGCGCGTGACCATTCCGCACCCCCGCGTCGCCGAGCGGTCGTTCATGACGGCGCCGCTGGCGGACATTGCCCCGAGCGAGACGCTGGCGGGCCACGGCGCGACGCTGGCCGAGCTCGACCGCCGGCTGGGCAGCGAGGGCGTCACGCCGGTGGCGGGACCGGACGCCGTCTGGACCGGGCCGCAAGACCCTTAGGGAACCTCTGAGATAAGTTAGGAGGCACTTGCCGACTTGCGCCCCCATCCGTTCGGCAGCTCCTTCGACAAGCTCAGGACGAACGGATGGGGGCGCGGCCCACCGACTTAATCAGGGCTCACCTAGGAAATCCCAGATTAAGCTCCTTCCCCCTTGAGGCGGCCTTTGGGCAACTTGGGTAGGGGCGACGCATGCGTCGCCCCTACGCCAGGCACGTAGCGCGCCTCCGGGTCTGATTAGACTGGATTCCGGCTCCCCGCCTGCGCGGGGACAGGCTCCGCCGGAACGACGGAGGGGTTACGCAGGGGTCTCCGACGCGGGAGACGCACCGGCATCCGTCTGGATGCCGGTGCCAGGGAATCGCGCGATTGGACGATTGCACCTCACCGCACCGCGCCGCTGCCGCCCGGCCCGGCCGCGCCTGTGAAATAATCCGCCGCCCCAGCGCCCCCCGAAAGCCGCCTCGCATTCTCACGGGTCCAGACCTCCCGGCCGCGCGGCGCCGCGTGATCGAGTCCATCCATCGCGCGCGGCGTCCCTTGGTGCTGTCGCACCGGGATTCGGACGCGGACAGCCTGGGCTCCGCGCTGGCGCTCGGCGGCGCCTTTGCCCAGCTTGGCGTTGAGGCGGTGCTGGCCGTCCACCATCCGGACCGCATCGCCCCGCCCTTGAACGAGCTGCCGGGGGCAAGCACCGTCGTTCCTCTCGGCGCCGACCTGGCCGCCGCGGATCACGACGTGGTCTTTGTCGTCGACACCGCGAGCCCCACGCTCCTGGGCGGCGAGCCAAGCGTGCGTGAAGCGCTCTTGAACGACCGGCCCGTCGTCAACATCGACCACCACGATTCCAACCAGCACTACGGCGCCGTCAACTACGTGGAGACTGCCGCCGCGGCCACGGCCGAGGTCCTGTGGGGAATCCTGACGGAGGCCGGCATTCCACTGACCCCGGATATGGCGACGAATCTGCAAGCGGGCCTGGTCGGCGACACGCTCGGATTCCAGATCGCCGACACCTCGCCCCGCACGCTGCGCGCGGCGGCGAGCCTGCTGCAAGCGGGCGGCGCGACGCACGGCCTTCCACGACGAGTCCTCAACGCGCGCACCATCGCCGCCACGCGCCTTTACGGCGCCGCCCTGGCAGCGGTGCAGGTCACGGCGGATGGCCGCATCGTGTGGACCTGCGTCACCCAGGGCATGGCGGCCTCGGTAGACGCCAGCGTGCACTACTCACACGGCTTGCCCAACGCCCTGCAAGAGGTCGTCGGCGCGGAGATCGCGGCGGTGTTCTACGAGCTCGGTCCCGAAAGGACCCGCGCCAGCCTGCGTTCCACCGGGCGACCCATCCGGGAAGTCGCCGAAGAGTACGGCGGCGGCGGGCATCAGCTTGCGGCCGGCCTCACGATTCAGCAGCCGATTGGGGTCGCTGAGCCGATGGTGATTGACCGTCTCCAGGCCCTGCTCGACGCCTGAGCGCCTCCGTCTGAGCACCGTTGGCGATTGCTAGACTCAGCGGGCGCGCGGCAAAGCGGCCCGCGCCATTCCCTGTCCCGTAGTCCGTCCACAAGACTCAGTGGGCGGGGGCACGGCCTAGAGGCGAGGTCGATGCGCAGACGGCTGTCCCGGCTGGCGCCGATCATCATCGTGGGCGTGACGGCATGGCTGCTCGCCGCGTGCGGCGACTCCCAGGCCGTCGCCGAACCGGTGGCGGCGACCCCGACGCCGACCGTTGTCGAGGTCACCGTCGCCCCGACCGCGCCCCCCACACCCGCTCCAACGCCCGAGCCCCGGCAAACGCCGAGCCGCCAAACGCCTTCCACGTCGCTGCAGAATCGCAGCGCCACGCCGCTGCCCACCGCGCCCGTCACGCCGACGGCCGCGCCGCCGTCGACGCCCGCACCAATCGCCACCCCAGCGCCGACCGCGCCGGCTCCGTCCGCCACCAGAACCCCGACCGCCATCGTGCCCCCGCCCAATGCGCGTGCCTCCGTGGGGCGAGTGTCGACCACTGAGAACGTGGACGGCCTGCAGCGACCCGTGAACGAAACCAGCAGGTTCGAACCCATGCAGCGGGTCTACATCGCGGTCGAGTTCATGAACGTCAGGGCCGGCGCCGAGCTTGGCTTCTCCTGGCGGGCCGACGAAGGCTGCGCCGGCCGATTCACCCTGGGGCCCCAGTCGGCCATGCGGCGCGGCTTCATTGCGTTCTACATCGACGAGACCGAGTGCGCCGGTCGCTATGTCGTGCAAATCGAGGTTGATGGCGTGGCCCACGCCGAGACCACCTTTTCCATCGGAGCCGCCCAGCCCATCGGTTGACCCCTGACGCCGCCGATGGTTTGCTGCGTACATCCCCGCCCCCCGACTGCCCGAGGTGCCCCGTGAAGGTGACGCGCGTTTCCGCCGAGGTCTACGCCAAGCCGCATGACCCGCCGATCACCAACGGCAAGTACACCTACACCCACTCCAAGAACGTCGTCGTCCGCATCCAGACCGACGAGGGCATCGAGGGCGTCGGCATTTGCGGCGGCTTGGGCCTTCCCTCCGGTCGCGACGTGCTGGTCACCGTGGTCGAGAACATGTCCGAGGCCGTGATCGGCGAGGACCCATTCAACGTCGAGCGCATTTGGGACCGGCTCTACCAGCCCAAAATCTTTGGCCGCAAGGGCCTCACCACACGCGCGCTCTCGGCCATCGACATCGCGCTGTGGGACGTGATTGCCCGGGCCGTGGGGCAGCCGCTCTACCGGCTCCTGGGCGGCTACACCGACGAGGTGCGCGCCTACATCGCCGGCGGCTACTACGCCGAAGGCAAGGGCATTCCCGAGCTGCGGGACGAGATGCTCGGCTATGTCGAGCAGGGCGCCACCGCCGTCAAGATGAAAATCGGCGCGGTGTCGCTGCGCGAGGATGAGCGCCGCGTGGCCGCGGTGCGCGACGCCATCGGCGACGAGGTGGACTTGCTCGTCGACGCCAACAACGCCTACGTCACGGCCGACGCCGTGCGCATGGCCCGCATCCTCGAGAGCTACGACGCGTTCTGGTTCGAGGAGCCCGTCTCGCCCGACAACATGCGCGGCAGCGCCGCCGTGGCCAACTCCTCGAGCGTGCCCGTCGCCGCCGGCGAGAACGAGTACACCCGCTGGGGCTTTCGCGAGCTGTTCGAGTCCGACGCCGTGCGCATCGCCAATCCCGACGCCATGGTCCTGGGCGGCATCACCGAGTACCGCCGCATCGCGGCGCTGGCCTCGGCCCACGAGATTCCCATCGCCCCGCACGGCCTGCAGGAGATTCACATTCACCTGCTGGCCGCGTTTCCGTTCCCGCTGATCCTCGAGTACTACAACCCCAATGTCGCCGGCCTCAACGAGGTCATGTTCCACGAAAAGCTGGAGCTCACCGACCGCGGCACCGTGATGCTGCCGCAGGGACCAGGGCTCGGCGTCGAGTTCAACTGGGAAGCCCTCAAGCAATACCGCGAGGAATAGCACCGGACGGGCTCGCATCCCTCCACGGCCGCCGCGCGTTCGACCACGCGCGAGCCGTGTGGAACTATCGCCCAGTCCGATTCCCCCCTGAGTGCGATGCGACCAAACAAACTGCGTGAACTGCTCAACACCGGCCAACCTTCGGTCGGCACCCACATCCTGGTCTCGTGGCCGGGCGTCGTGGAGCTCGCCGGCCAGACCGGGGTCATCGATTACGTGGAGTTCGTGGGCGAATACGCGCCCTACGACCTCTACGCGCTGGAGAACATCGGACGGGCCATCGAGCTGTTCGACCACCTGAGCGGCATGATGAAAGTCGAGCAAGAGCCTCGCACCCATCTGGCCATTCGCGCCATCGGCTCGGGCATTCAAAACATCCTCTTTGCCGACGTGCACTCGGCCGACGAGGCGGCGGACTGCGTGGCCGCGGTGCGCGCCGAGACCCCGTCCACCGGAGGACGCCATGGGGCCGGGTCCCGCCGCGACGTCGGCTATGGCTGGGAAAACGCCGGCGGCGGCCAGGCTTTCGTCAAGGCGCTCCAGGACTCGGTGGTGGCGTTGATGATCGAGAAAGACGGCGCCGTCAAGGACATCGAGAACATCCTTGCGCTCAAGGGCGTCGACATGATCCAGTTCGGCCCCGCCGACTACGCCATGAGCATCGATCTCCCCGGCGAATACTGGCATCCCCGCTGCCGCGCGGCGGAGGAGCACATCATCAAGACCGCGCTGGCCATGGGCAAGCACCCGCGCGCCGAGATCAGCTCCCCCGACGAGGCCAAGTACTACCTGGACCAGGGCGTGCGCCACTTCTCGATCGGCACCGACGTCCAGATTCTGCGCGACTGGTGGGCGCAGAACGCCGAGGGCGTGCGGGACGCCATCGCCGGGCACTAGATCGGCGGCAGTCCCGATGCACGCCGTCGTTGCGCTCGGCGGTGACGCCGATCCAGTCCACGTGCGCGGCGTGCTCGCGCGCGCGCAGTTGGTCATCGCCGCGGACGGCGGCGCCGCCCACGTCGAGGACGCCGGCGGCGTCTGCGACGTGATAGTTGGGGATCAGGACTCGGCGCTTCCCGAGACGCTCGACCACGCAAGGGACACCGGTGCAGATGTCCTCGTTTTCCCCATCGCCAAGGACGCCACGGATGGCGAGCTGGCGCTCCGGGAAGCCCTGAGCCGTGGAGCTACGTCGATCACCATCGTGGGCGCGCTCGGCGGACCTCGGGTGGATCACCTGCTGGCCAACGTCGCGCTGCTGGCGCACCCCGACCTGCGCGACGTTGACGCGGTGATCGAAGACGCCGCGCATCGAATTTGGCTCGCCGGCGGTGCATCGTCCTGGCGCGGCGCGGCCGGCGACGGCGCAACCCTGCTCGCCGTCGGCGGCGACGCGCACGGCGTGACCACGCAGGGGCTGCGCTACGCCCTCCGAGACGGCGTGCTGCCGCACGGCTCCAGCCTGGGCGTCAGCAACGAAATGACCGGCCCGCAGGCCGAAATCTCCGTCGCCCACGGCTCGGTGCTCGTGATCCACGAACGGAAGCCCGGGTAGGGGCGGTTCGCGAACCGCCCTTCTGTCGCGCCCAGAAGCCCCAGCTGCACGGTGGCCCGAGAGCATACTGCCCCGGGCGTTCGTGCCCGCCCCGAAATCCCCCTCATCCTCACCTTCTCCCACCAGGGGAGAAGGGACCGGATCCCCGAACATTGGCGTCGGCGCACATAGAAAAGTCCACGTCCGCAAAGTGCGGTGTAGAATCTGGCGCCGGTGGGCAATGGCGCCCACCCTGGTGAATCTGGAGGCCGAATATGGGATCCAGGAAACAGGTCCTCGTTGGGACCACGGTTCTTTTCGTCGCCGTTGCCGGAACACTCCTTGGGATTTGGTTATGGCTGCTGGTGTCGCCCATCTCGCCATCTGCCGAGGCCGTGTCGATCGCCAACGGCACCGTCGTCACGTTTCGTCCAGAGGTCACGGCGGACAACTTCGCCGCGGGCGTTGCAACCACGTTGGTCGCCGTGATCTACGTCAGCGCCGTCGTTGCCATTTTGTGGTTCCTGCTCGCGTTGGCCTGGCGGGCCTTCGTCTACCTCGGGCATCGGAATAGGGAATACGAGCGGCGGCATACGGGCGCCTGACGCGGGTCGAGGCTCGGTATATCGCGCGGCGTGCCGCGTGGAAGTTCGCCCCATCTCGCAGCTTGACTTCTCTGGGCGTCACTCCGAGCGCCGTGGGGAAACTGCAGACGCTGCGCCTTCTTCCTGCCCCTTAGATTTCTCGCTTCGCTCGAAATGACATTGGGGGGCTCGAAATGACATTGGGGGGGCCTCGAGATGACTGCGATGAGGCTCCGGAATCGTCAATTCGAACACCGTGAGGAATCTCAAATCTTCATGCACGGCCGCACGGGAATCGGCAGACGCCAGCGAGGACTCGGTCCTAGCAGCCCATAGACTTAGGCGCGGAAGCACGGGGGCCCGTTCGGCTCGGAGTACGTGAGTTGGAACTGGAGCTATTCGGCGAACTCGCGGTAATCGGCGGCCTGGCCGTGGCCACCGCCATCGGCCTGCACCGAATTGGTCTGCCTTCGACCGTCGGCTTTCTCGTCACCGGCGCCATCGCCGGACCGCACGGCCTCGGACTGGTCGGCGAACCGGAGCATATCGAGCAAATCGCCGAACTCGGCGTGATCCTGCTGTTGTTCGCGGTTGGGCTCGAGTTTTCCCTCACGCGCCTGCGCTACATCTGGAAGGCGGTCGCGTTCGGCGGCTCCCTGCAAGTTGGCGTCACGACACTGGCCACGCTTGCCATTCTGGTGATCGCCGGAGACACCGTCGCGCGCGGCATCGTCTTCGGGCTGGTGGTGGCGCTCTCCAGCACGGTGGTCGTGCTGCGCGTGCTCACGGTTCGCGGCGAGCTGGACGCTCCGCATGGGCGCTTCATCGTCGGGGCGCTCATCTTCCAGGACCTGTTGGTCATCCCGCTCACGCTGCTGGTACCGACGCTGGCGGGCGGCGAAGGCACGGGCGTCGCCCTGGAGGTCGCGTGGGAGCTGATTCGCGCGGCGTTGGCCGTGGTCGCCCTGCTCGTCGTGGCGCGGTTTTTGATCCCGCGTGTATTCCGCGCGGTGGACGCCACTCGAACCCGCGAGGTCTTCCTGCTCACCGTGATTTCGGTCGCCCTCGGTTCTGCCTGGCTGATGAGCCAGCTCGGACTATCGGTGGCCCTGGGCGCGTTCCTCGCCGGCATGCTCCTCGCCGACACCGACTACGGGCACCGCGCGACCAGCGACATTATTCCCCTCCGCGACGCCTTCACCAGCTTTTTCTTCATCTCGCTGGGCATGATTTTCGACTGGCGGGTGTTCGCGGACCAGCCACTGCTCGCAGTGCTCATCGTGATCGGTCTCGTCTTCGGCAAGGCCCTGGTGGCCTCGCTGGCGGCGCTGGCCATGCGAAACCCGGCGAGCGTGGCCTGGCGGTCCGGCATCTCCCTGGCGCAATTTGGCGAGTTCGGCTACGTGGTGCTCCTGATCGGCGCCAGCGTGGGATTGGTCACCGACCTGGAGCTGCGCCTGGTTGTCACCACGGGCGTTGTCAGCATCGTGATTTCGCGAATCCTCATGCATTGGACCGGCGGCCTGCATGCGGGTGAGACCCTGCTTCGCCCGCTGGAACGGCTGCTGCGCGCCCGCGGCATGGACGAGCCGACGGCGCAGGACGCCCGCCTCAGCAATCATGTCGTGATCGCGGGATACGGCGTCGCGGGCCGGCTGCTCGCGCGCACGCTGGCGCACGCCGAGGTGCCCTACGTGGTCCTGGAAGTTGACGCCGATCGCGTGCGTGAGGGCCAGCGCGAGCACGCGCACGTCTACTACGGCGACGTCACCAGCCATGAGGCTCTGGAGCACGCGCGCCTCAGCCACGCGCGCGTCCTCGTCATGCTTGTCAACGACCGCGTCGCGATGCGCCGCGGCATCGGCCTCGCGCGGGCGGATTGCCCGGACGTCCCGATCCTCGCGCGCACGCGCTACCTGTCCGACCGCGACGATCTGCTGGCCCTGGGCGCCGACCACGTCGTCTGCGAAGAGGTTGAGGGCGGCACGGAGATGACCGCGCGCGTGCTCAAGTCCCTGGGCCTCGCCACGCCCGCCATCTACGACCAGATCAACACCGCGCTGGGCTCATCCAACGACGAATTTCTCGCCGGCGCGATGGACGACTGGACCGAACCCGCCGACCGAAAGCCGTGATTGCCCTCCTATCAGGCGATGAAACGGGGGCGTGGAAGGAATTGATATCAGAGCACCGCATGGTGACCCAGCACCGGCGGGCTCTTCGATTCGTCGATCGACTTACGAGGCTAGATTCCCGCCTTCGCGGGAATGACGGATTCAAGGTGGCCCACAACCTGAAACGACGCATTCGTGCGGTGCCGCGGGCAGAGGCTTAGAATTAGGCGAGTGACCGTGCCGCGATCGCCGTGATCGCCACGCGCAGCGAGTAGCGCCTCATATGGAAAAGAACACCCTCACCGTCAAGCGCGGGCTGGCCCAGATGCTCAAGGGCGGCGTCATCATGGACGTCGTCACCGCCGAGCAGGCGAAGATTGCCGAGGACGCCGGCGCGGCGGCCGTGATGGCGCTCGAGCGCGTGCCGGCCGACATTCGCGCCCACGGCGGCGTGGCGCGCATGGCCGACCCCGAGAAGATCATCGAGATCCAAGCGGCGGTGACCATCCCGGTCATGGCCAAGTGCCGCATCGGCCACTTCGTCGAGGCCGAGCTGCTCCAGGCGCTGGGCGTCGACTACGTCGACGAATCCGAGGTCCTCACCCCGGCCGACGAGGCGCACCACGTGGACAAGCACGGATTTGACGTGCCGTTCGTCTGCGGCTGCCGCAACATCGGCGAAGCGCTGCGCCGCATTGGCGAGGGCGCGGCCATGATCCGCACCAAGGGCGAGGCCGGCACCGGGGACGTCGTGGAGGCCGTGCGGCACATGCGCGCGGTCATGGGCGATCTGCGCCGGCTCACCACCATGCGCGAGGACGAGTTGGCGACGTTTGCTAAGGACGTGCAGGCGCCGCTCGATCTGGTGGCGTCGGTGGCCCGCGAGGGTCGGCTGCCGGTGGTGAACTTCGCCGCCGGCGGCGTGGCCACGCCGGCTGACGCCGCGCTGATGATGCGGCTCGGCGCCGACGGCGTCTTCGTCGGCAGCGGCATCTTCAAGTCTAGCGACCCCGCCATTCGCGCCAAGGCCGTCGTCGAGGCCACCACCCACTATCAGGACGCCGGCATCATCGCCACCGCCTCTCGCGGCCTTGGCGAGCCCATGACGGGCATTGCCCGCGACACCCTCGCGCCGGAGGAGCTCCTCGCTACCCGTGGGTGGTAGGCCGCCGCGCGCGTGACGCCCGTCATCGGTGTGCTGGCCCTGCAGGGCGACTTCGCCGAGCACACCGCCATGCTGCGCGGGCTTGGGGTCGAAGCGCGCGAGGTCCGGGTGCCCCGTGACCTCGAGGGCCTGCACGGACTGGTGATTCCCGGCGGCGAGAGCACCACGATTGGCAAGCTGCTTGATGCCTACGCGCTGCTGGAGCCGGTCCGCGACCTCGGGGCGTCCGGATTTCCAATCTGGGGCACCTGCGCGGGGCTCATTCTGCTTGCCACGGACGTCGGGTCCCCGCAGCCCGTGCTCGGCCTGATGGACATGACGGTGGAGCGCAACGCCTTCGGTCGACAGATCGACAGCTTCGAGACCGACCTCGAGATCGACGGCCTGGCGGGCGGCGCGTTCCACGCGGTCTTTATCCGCGCGCCGATTGTCGGCAGCGTGGGCGACGCGGTGGAAGTGCTCGCCAAACTGGACGACGGTCGGATCGTGGCGGTGCGGCAAGGCAACCTGCTGGGCACGGCCTTCCATCCTGAGCTGACCGCCGACGCACGCTTGCACAGCCTCTTTGTCGACATGGCGCAAGCCGCATGAAGGTCACCAGCTCGAAGCTCGGCCCCTGGCACCTGCCCACAATCGTCGGCACCTTTGTGCTGGCCAATCTGCCGCGCGTGGACGTGGTCACCTACCAGGGCCGCCATGTGCCGGCGCTCATGGCCGCCGGCGCCGCGCTGCCCACCCTGGCGCCGGATCTGCAATCGGTTGGGGCCTGGACCGGCGCGCGTCTGCGAGGCTTCGGCCTGCTGCGCTGCGCCCCCGCGGCACGCCGTGCCAGCGTCGAGGCCCTGACCTTGCTGGCGCCGCCGGAGTCCAGTGCATCCGGCGACCCGGTCGGCCCGCCCCAACGGGAAACCGCCGAGGCCATGCTGCAGCGGCTTGCCGGATGCGCCGCCGCCCAGGGTCGTCCGATCCTGGTGGCTCGCCTCAGGGAGGACAGCCCTTACACCGAGACCTTCACCGCCAACGGCTACTCATCCGCGGCCATCGAACACGACTACGAGCGATCGCCGGGACCGGTGAGCGCGGCGCCGGACATCGACGGACTGCGGCTGCAGGAAGCCCCCGATGCCTGGGACGTGATGCAGCTCTATCGCGCCACCACGCCGGCCGCCGTGCAACGCGCCGAAGCGCGCACCATGGAGGAGATGGAGCAGCTGCCGCCGCGCAGCTCCGGCCTCTGGCGGTTGCTGAGCGACGTTGCCATCGAACGCCACGTGGTCGCCGACGAGCACGGACTCCTCGCCTGGCTGGAGCTGCGCGTCGACGCCGGGGAGAGTCATCGGCTGACGCTCATGCTCCACCCACGCGGACACCATCAGGCGCGCGCGCTGCTGCTCTGGGCGCTGTGGCGATTGGGCGCCGCGGCGCCGCGCCCCGTGCGCATCCAAGTCCGTGAGCCCCATTCGCCGATCGGCTCGGCCCTCGACGCGCTGGGATTCACGCACGCCAACAGCCATGCGCTCATGGTCAAGGACGTAGCCGTGCGGGCGGCGGCGCAGGTGCGCGGCGTCGTGCTGGACGGAGCGCCCGGGTAAACCATGGAACCAGCGACCGCGCCGCCCGCCGCCGCCAACGGACCGGTGCCGCATCCGGCGGCGTCCGACGGCGAGGAGCTCGAACGACTCCTGGCAGCCCTGCCGCCCGAGATTCGGGATGCCCTCCAGGCGCTGCCGGACTGGGACACCCTGGTCGAGATCGTGCTCGATATGGGCCGCTTCCCGGAGGTCCGGCTGGACGCCCGGTCGGTGGCGCTGCTGGCACGGGAGGTCACGGGCGACGACCTGGACAACGTCGTTGCAACCGTGGGCGCCTTCACGGCCGACAATCGCGCCGGCATTGCCCGCACGCTGCACCGGTTCTCGGCGCTCCGCAATCGCTCGGGTCGCATCGTGGGGCTCACCATCCGACGGGGGCGCGCGCTGCACGGCACCACGCACGTCGTGGCCGACATCATCACGTCGCGGCGCAATCTGCTGCTGCTTGGCCCGCCGGGCGTGGGCAAGACCACCATGCTGCGCGAGATCGCGCGCGTGCTCGCCAACGACGAGGACCGCCGGGTGGTTGTGGTGGACACCTCGAATGAGATCGCGGGTGACGGCGACATTCCCCACGCCGGCATCGGACGGGCGCGCCGCATGCAGGTGGCGCAGCCCGACTTGCAACACCGCGTCATGATCGAGGCGGTCGAGAATCACATGCCGGAAGTCGTGGTCGTGGATGAAATCGGCACCGAGGCCGAGGCCCGCGCCGCCCGCACCATTGCCGAGCGCGGCGTGCAACTCGTGGCCACGGCCCACGGCCAAACGCTCGAAAACGTGCTGCTCAACCCGTTGCTGGCCGATCTCGTCGGCGGCGTCGAGGCCGTGACCCTGGGCGACGAGGAGGCGCGCCGCCGCGGCACGCAGAAGACCGTACTGGAGCGCCGCGCGCCTCCCAGCTTTCACACACTCATCGAGCTGCACAGCCGAGACTCGTTTGTCATCTATACCGACGTGGCCGCGACGGTTGACGCCGTGCTGCGCGGACTGCCGGCGCCCGGCGAGCGCCGCGTGCGCCTGGCCGACGGGCGCACCGAGCGGGAGGAGTTCAACGAGTCGCCAGGTGATGCCGACCGTCCTGCCGCGGCCGTGCGCGGGCCGGGGACCTCGCAGCGGAGTCGCGCGCCGTCGGGGACCCTGCAGATTCTTCCGTTCGGCGTCGGGCGCAATCGGTTGGATCAGGCCATCGTCAACACCGGCATCGATGCGCGCCTGGTGCGCGACCTTGGCGGCGCCAATATCGTGATGACGCTGCGCAGCTTCTTCCGGCGGCGCCCCCGCCTGCTGCGCGACGCCGAGGCCCGCGGCACGCCGGTCTACGTGCTGCGCAGCAACACCGTCTTGCAGATGGAGTCGTGCCTGATGGAGATGGTCGAGGACGGCGCAACGGCCGACGGCGACGCGCCATCCCGGCCTGGCTCGGACGCCTCGGGCCCGGCGCAGCGGCTGCGCCTGGCGCTGACAAAGCCCCGCACGTGAGCGTCGACGGCAGACGGCGCGGGCTGTTCATCGCCTTCGAGGGGCCAGAGGGCAGCGGCAAGACTACCCAGGCCCATATGCTGGTCGATCGGTTGTGGCACGCCGGCCTCGACGTGATCCTGACCCGCGAGCCGGGCGGCACAGCGCTTGGCGACCGCCTGCGGTCTCTGATGTTCCGCGAGTGGTCGCTGCCAACAATGGAGCCTCGGGTGCAGGCGCTGCTCATGCTCGCGGCGCGCGCCCAGCATGTCGCCGAGCGCCTGCGTCCCTGGTTGAACGGCCGCGGCGTGGTGGTGTGCGACCGGTTTGGCGCGTCGACGCTGGCGTATCAGGGTGCCGGATTCCGCCTGAACGTTGCGGAGTTGGAGCAGCTAAACGCATTCGCCACCGCCGGAGTGCAACCGGATGTCACCGTTCTGCTCGACTTGGACGTTAAGACCGGTCTGATGCGCAGCATCGGGCAGCGCGGTAGCGATTGGGAGAAGGCCGGCGGCATGAACGCGAAGGAATTGGAGTTTCACGCGCGCGTACGGCGCGGATACCTCGACCAGGCAAACGCCGAGGGTTGGGCGGTGCTCGATGGGACGCAATCACCGGTGGCTCTAAGCCAGGAGATCTGGCGACGCGTGGAGCCCGAAGTAAAGGCACGCACCTTGCGGGAAGGATCGCGGGCGGGCCAGCAGCCGCTGTCGTTGGCGGGCACCATCGTTGGCGGCGCGGGAAGGATTACCGGTAGTCCGACCGTCATACCGCAGCCTGGTGCCGATCTCACGGACATTCCATCAATCTCGGGAAAGGAAGCACCCCCTGACCCGCCCACCAATGAGGCCGGTCGCTCGTGAAGCTCTTTATCATCATCGTGCAGCAGCAGGACGCCGACGGGCTGGCGGTGCTGATGCGCGACGCCGACATCCGCTTCACCCGCATCGATTCGGCGGGCGGCTTTTTGCAACAGGGCAACGTGACGTTTCTGACCGGCGTCGAGGACGAGGGCATCGGCGAGCTGATGACCCTGATCAAGCGCGGGGCCACCACTCGCGTGCAGATGGTGAGCCCCATTCCCGCCATGGTGGAACCCGGCGAGTTGGCAGTGCCCTATCCGGCGGAGGTCCAGGTCGGCGGCGCGACGATCTTCGGCTTCGACGTCGAGCGGTTCGAACCGCTCTAGCCGCGGTTCAAGCGCGAGCGCCGGCCAGCCAGTCGGCCATGCGCTTCACGCCCTCCCGCAAGTTCTCCCGCGAGTTGGCGTAGGACAGCCGCAGCGAATCGCGCCCCACGTCGCCAAAGGCGCTGCCGGCCAGCACCGCCACGCCCGCCTCGTCCAGGAGCCGCGCCGCGATCTCGTCCGCGTTGCGATCAAAGCCTGCAAGCTGCGGAAACACGTAGAAGGCTCCCGCCGGTCGCTGACACGAGACACCGGGTATTTCATTCAGACCGTCCACGACCTGGTCGCGGCGCGCCTTGAACTCGGCGACCATCTCCGCGGCGGCGTCTTGCGGTCCCTGCAACGCCTCGATGCCGGCGATCTGGATGAAGCTGGCGGTGCAACTGGTGACGTTGGTCTGCAATTGCGAAAACGCGGAAGCGAGATCGGCCGGCATGACGCCGTAGCCCATGCGCCAGCCGGTCATGGCGTAGGTCTTGGAAAAGCCGTCGAGGATGATGGTGCGGTCGCGCATGCCCGGTTCGGCGGCGATTGACGCGTGCTCGATCTCCCCATACATGATGCGGCAGTAGATCTCGTCGGAGAGCACGTAGGCGTCGTGGTCGGCGAGCAGCTCCCCGATGGCCCGGATGTCTGCAGGCTCGAGCACGCCGCCCGTCGGGTTCTGGGGCGAGTTGAGAATCAGCAGCTTGGTGCGCGGCGACAGCTTGTCGCGCAGCTCGTCCAGGTCGAGCCGGAAGTCGCGCTCCGGGCGCAATGCCAGCGGCACCGGGGTTGCGCCGACGAAATCGACCACCGACTGGTAGATGGGGAAGCCGGGGTCGGGATAGAGCACTTCGTCGCCGGGGCCGCACAGTGCCGTGATGGCGAAATACATGATCGGCTTGGCGCCCGGGGTGACGACGACCTCGTCGGGATCGATGACGATTCCGCGGCTCTCGCCGACGTGCGTGGCAATGGCGGCCCGAGCCTCCGGGAGCCCCGCCGATGGGCCGTAGTGAGTGAACCCGTCATCGAGCGCGCGCTTGGCGGCTTCGATAATGTTGGCGGGGGTGTCGAAATCCGGCTCACCAATTTCGAGGTGAATGACGTCGCGGCCCTGCGCTTCAAGCTGGCGGGCGCGAGCCAGCACGGCAAATGCCGTCTCGGTGCCCAGCCGCCCCATGGCGGGCGCCAGGCCGGGGTGCGTGAGCAACGCCACATTTGCCTCCTGCACGGATGAATCAGACGGGCGGCCGACGAAGCCGCGACAACGAGGGCGATTCTAGCGTGCCGCACACCGCCGCTACGGACTCTGGGGCGAGTGCGCCGGCGGTCCGGCGCATGCGGTCGGAGGACGCCGACTCGGTGGCGCACGTGCTCACGCAGGCGTTCGCGCCGCCGCCCGGCGCGAGTCCCGCAGGGCTGCGGGTCCTCATCTCGAACCACCTGGCTGATCGCTGGCAGGCCGAGTGCGCCGGGGCGTGGGTGGTTGACGCGCCCGGATTTGGACCCGTAGGCGCGGGCTTCGCCGTGGCTGAGCCGGATGTCGGCTGGATCGGCGGTCTGGGCGTTCACCCGGCTTATCGCGGCCTGGGCGTGGGACGCGCGCTGACGACGACGGCGCTCGAGTTCCTGGACGACTCGGGGTGCGCGCTGGTTGGACTGGAAGCGTCGCCGAACGATGCCGTGGCGCTGGGCGCCTATGCGCGGCGCGGCCTGCGGCCGGTGGACGTCACGCTGCGCCTGCGCGCGAGTGCCGCGGCGCTGGCGGCATCGGGCAGGGCAGTTGAGCTTCAAGTCAAACCGGTCGGTTCGCGAACCGCCCCTACATTCGCACCTGATGCGAGCGATGGCGCGCGCCGGGAGTCCGAAAGTGTCCGCGTGGCGCGGCAGGCCGCGGCGATACCGCTGTCCGATGCCGCCTTCATGGCCGTGGGGCCGGGCGCATGCCTGGTCTGCGACCCCGAAGCCATTCCCGTCGGCGAGGTGCTGGAGGCGCGACTCGGGAACATGGGCCGCGACGGTCATTCGATCGCGGCCGCGTTCCGTGGCCTGGGGCGCCTGGCCACGGCCCGGCAGTTGCGTTATGTTGAGCTGGACCTACCGGTGGGGTCGGGCACGGCGCTGCCCACGATGTCGCGTCTCGGATTCCACACGGTCACCAGCACGGTTCGGCTGGCGCGGCCGGCTGCTGCCTACCGCCAGGCAGCGGACGACGGCCTGGAGCTTGGGCGCTGGTCGCTCTAGCGCCTGCCGACGTTACGGTTTAGTCGCCACCGCGATCAGGCGATCGCCATCGCCGTCGTGGGAATCCAGGGTCCAGCTGTCGTAGGTTTCAATCTGCTCGAATCCGGCGCACTGCAGGGCCAGCTCCAGCTCGAATCGATGCACGTAGCGCAGCGGCATGCGGCTGACGCGCCGCCGCACGCGGCCGTCGCCACCGAGCGCGTCGTAGATGTGCAGCGCGTCGATGCGCTGCGCGCCGGGGTCGACCTCCCACGACACGAAATGCGTCACCGCCGTTCCTTCAGCATCCCTGAAGCTGCCCTGGGTCCGGAGCACGCCGTCCCACGCCGCCAGCCGATCGAGCGTGGGATTGAAGACGTCCACGGCCAGGGTGCCGCCCGGCTGGAGCACGCCCATCACGCCTTCCAGCGTGTCGAGCTGATCCTGCGTCGACGCCAGGTGCAGGAAGGAATCCAGCGCGCAGAACACCGCGCCGAATCGGACTCGCGACGACATGCGCCGCATGTCGCCCTGCTCGAGCTCGATCTCGAGACCACGCTCCTCTGCTCGTCGGCGCGCGATGGCCAGGAGCGCCGACGACGCGTCGATGCCATGCACCTCAAATCCAGCCGCGGCCAGAGCCGTGGCCACACGCGCGGTGCCGCACGCCAGGTCCAGAATCGGTCCGCCGGCGCGCTCTGCCAGGTGGGCGTACATCGGGAGGTCCTCGTCCCAGTCGTCATGCTCGGCCGCGTATAGCTCGGCGATGGCCGCATAGGGATCGGCGTGATGATTGGGCGTGCTCACCGGCCGAAGGGCATGCGCCGAATGAGCAACTCGGCGCTGATGACGACCAGCACGATCAGGATCACCGCCGCGGGGGTAGCGACGCTGTTGACCGCCGCGGTCGCGACCGCCAATGCGCCCACGGCAACGAGCACCGCCTGCCGGGTGACGGTCAACGCGGGCGGTCGAGGCCCGGAGGCGTCGTCGCTGGTTCGCAGCCAGGCGCCGATGGCCCAGGCAAAGAAAAAGGCGCCGAAGCCGGACAGGGCTACGAAGGCCAGGACGTTCTCGGTTCGGTCCGGCGAGGTGAAGACCAGCACGTAACCCAGCAACGTCAGCGTGACCAGTCCACCCAGCCACATGAGGCTGGAGGTGGCCCGCGTGAAATCGCGCGCCGCGCGCGGGCCGGAGTTGCGCGCCCGGTAGCCGCGTGGGGCCGGCGTTGCGAGGTCCAGCGCGGTCGGTGACGCGTCATCGTCCGTCGAGGCGGGCGCTTTGGCCGCGGACTCGTCAGCGGACTTGGCAGCCGACTTAGCAGCCGACTTAGCAGCCGACCGGCTGGCGCTCGGCTCCAACTCGGGCTTGGGCTTGGGCTTGGCGGCCTTCGTGGACGGCCGGGCCTTGCCGCGCTTCGCAGCCGGCGGCGCATCGCGCCGGATGACGAGCGAACCCTCAGCCAACGGCCTTGAGCCAGCGGGCGGTAGCCGCTTCGTCCGGCGATGGCGCCGAAGCGCCGTCAACAATGTCGGCCACGCGGTCGAATCCCGCGCGGGTCAAGCCCTCCGGCGTGGACGTGGCGATGACCTGCGGGAAGTGCTGCTGGAGATCGGCGTGGGTCAGCGCCTCGAGGACGGGCGCAACGGCCTCGGGATCAGCGGCGTCCCCGGCGGCGTCGAGCCACAGGAACGCGGGCGCAAAGGGCGCGTCATGGGGGCGGACGGCGCTGAGAAAGGCCATGCCTACCGCGAGCTCGATCCGGTCGCGCAATGCGTCGGCGACCTGCCCGAGGGG
>DAOUHO010000059.1:0-2979 GCA_034428595.1 Chloroflexota bacterium
GAATGCGCCACGCGCGGCGCGCGGTGCGGCTGAAGATCCATTCGCGGTCGCGGTCGGTCAGCCACGGAAGCTCCCAGGCGGACGTGAAGGCCTGGCGATAGGTCACATGGGCCAGGCAGACCGGCCAGTCGCTGCCCCACATCACGCGCGAGGCCCCGAAGGCGCCGAGCACCCGCTCGATGAACGGTCGGGCACGCAGGTAGGGATAGGCGTCGCCGGTGTTGTGAGGATAGCCCGAGAGCTTGACGTAGACGTTGGGCAAACGGGCGAGGTTCAGCAGATTCTCCAGCGAGTCGGGATCGTCGTAGTCCGGAAACCCCAGGTGGTCGATCACGACGGTGACCTCGGGATGACGGGTCGCCATGGCCTCGGCCTGGGGAAGCTGGCGCCACTGGATGAGCAGCCCAATGGTGGCGCGCGTCGCCGCAGCGGTCTCCCAAAGCGGGTCCTGTGAGCGATCATCGAGCCAGCGCGTCTCGCGGTCCTCGGTTGCCGCCAGGCGAATGCCCCTGTAGCCGGGCCGCTGCATGAGCTCGCGGAGCTGCCGGGGCGCCTCGGGCTGCATGGGATCGACGCGGCCGGCGACGACGAAGCGATCCGGCTGCGCCTCGGCGGCTTGGGCCAAGTAGGTGTTGTCCCACAGGTAGTAGCGCGGCTGAATCAGCACCGTCCACGCCACGCCGCCGACCTCGTCCTGCGCGGCGAACAGGTCTTCGGGGGCCGCCTCCTCCTCCGGTGCGAAGTTGGAGTCCGGGTGCTTCGGAAAGCGCGGATCCCGGACGGTCCAGATGTGGACGTGCGATTCAACTAGGTCCATGGGCCGGGTTCCTCAGCGCCATGGCCGCATCATGCCAGGCCGGCCGCGGGACACTCGGACAAACAGGTATAGGGTGATTCGGTTTCCGTCATTCCGGCGGAGGCCGGAATCCAGGCTCGGGTGTTACCCGATGAATCGAGGGCGCTCGCCGGTGGTGGGTGGGTCACCGTGTCGCGCCCCGATGGCGGAGTGACCCGCTACCGCAAATCGCCGTCATCAACGGCACTTCCGATGGCGTACCTTTGGGACGCAATGCCTGCCCGATGGCGTGCAATCTCGCATAGCTATGTCCAAACTCCCGCAACAACCCAAGCACCCTCCCCAAGACCCTGAGCAAGACCGGGCACGCCGCTCCCACGCTGCACGCAGCGCGGGCCACCGCAGTAAGCCCAACGCCGACGCGCGCTCCCCGCTTGACGTTAAGGGCATCGACCTCCGACTCACAACGGAAGAGGTAGTCAGCCTAGTTCGCAAGGGCCGCGAACGCCGCGGCTGATCCGCTCGCTTCCCACGTTGCACCCAGCGCGAACCTCTAAAGCGGTGAGTTGACTGCTAGTCGTGGGTAGCGTGAGATCTGACTTCGCCTAGACCGGAGATAGCGGTTCGCGCTTACAATCCGAACAAAAGGCGTTGAGTTTCGTCCCCGGCGGTCTTGCGATCCTCCCTAGAGATTCACGGTAGTAGTAGTCGCCGGGATTGATATCGCACCCACACGAACTGCACTTCCATGACCCTCGTGCACGCGTCCGTTGCAGACGGATCGCTCTTTCGTACTTCGCTCCGAGGTGCCTATTCACTGCAGCCGCCGCCTAGCCTCAGCTCACGCGCGTAGATTGCATCCCCTTTCGGAGCAACCAAACGATCGCGTCAAGGCTGGTGTTGAACTGCGGTAGTACGGCCAAGGCGTTCACATATTCCAGGCAATCCTTCGGAAGATCAAGAAGCAGAGCGTCACCCGAGCTTGACTTGCCCTCCGGCTGAGGCGGGTGAGGTGCGGCTTCGTCGGGCTCCGACTCGGGGTAGTACCGATACTCTCCCGCCTCCCACTTGCGTCGCACAGGCTTCTCGGCATGGTATTTATGTAGCGTAGCTAGCAATGACCCGACTGGGTTCTTGGCCATGCTGGTGGCTCTTCCGTCGGCAAGCAACCGCTTCGCAATATCGGTTGCCGACTGCCCTGGACGCATCGCGATTTCTTTCACAGCCTCTTCAAGAAACCCGTGGCTCCTACGCATGGCCCACTACTCTCCCAGCCAGATTTCACTATCTATACTAGCAATGCTAGCCAATGGCTAGCATTATTGTCAATCCAATCGCAGGGCTGTTCGATTGAGGTCTGGTGGACTGCCACGGGCTCGGGGCGCGTCGTCTGGACCGGACGAGGTCAACTCTAGTGTGAGGTGTGCCGATGCCGCCCGACGGACGGGGGAAGCTACAACAACAAGTACGGCTGCTCGATGAGCTCCCGGATGCGGGCGAGGAAGCGGGCGGCGGGGGCGCCGTCGATGACGCGGTGGTCGAAGGTGAGGCTGAGGGTGACCGAGAGCTGGGCGACGACCTCGCCGTCGCGGGCCACGGCCTTCTCGCGCAGCGCGCCGACGCCAAGGATGGCGGACTCCGGCGGATTGAGCACCGGGGTGAAGGCGTCGATGCCGTAGAGGCCCAGGTTGCTGATCGTGAAGGTGCCGCCGGTGATGTCGTCCAGTGCGAGCTGATTGGCGCGGGCGCGATCGACCACGCCGCGCACGTCGGAGGCGATCTCGACGAGCGACTTGCGGTCGGCCTGCTTGACGTTGGCCACCACCAGGTCACCGTCGGCCTCGATGGCGAGACCCACGTTGACCGCGTCGTGCAGCCGGATGGCGTCGCCTTCCAGGCTGGCGTTGGCGCGAGTGTGCTCGCGCAGCGCGTGGGCGCAGACGCGGATGAGCAGGTCGTTGTAGCTGATCTTGAAGCCCAGGGTCGGCTCGTGGCGGGCGGCCAGCTCGGTGCGCAGCTCGTGGAAGCGGCGTCCGTCGGCCTCGGTGACCAGCGTGACCTGCGCGGTCTCTTGCAGGCTCTGCAGCATGCGCTCGGCGATGACCTTGCGCACGCCGGTGACCGGGATGGTCGTGCCCGCGGCGGGTTCGCCGATTGCGGCGGCCACGGCGGGCAAGGGGCCC
>DAOUHO010000060.1:0-8202 GCA_034428595.1 Chloroflexota bacterium
CTCGATCGCGTCATGCACGTTGGCGGTGTTGGCCAGCGGCTCGCCCATGCCCATGAAGACGATGCGATCCGGCGCCGCGCCCGCCTGGCTCTCGCGCCGCACGTGGAGGAACTGGTCGACGATTTCCCCAACGCTGAGATTGCGGGTCAGTCCCAGCGTGCCGGTGGCGCAAAACGTGCACCCCATCGCGCATCCGGCTTGGGAGCTGACGCAAACCGTCGTGGCGGAGCCGCGCTCGCTCGGCAACTGCACGGTTTCGAAGATGGTTCCGTCGGCGGTCCGAAAGAGGAAGGCTCGGGTCCCGTCGGCGGCAACCCGGACGCGATCAGGGCTGATGCTGCTGAAGGCGAGCGCCCTGTCGAGGCGTTCGCGAAGCCGTCGCGGCAGCGGCGTGATTTCGTCGAAGCCGCGGGCCGCGCCGTCATAGATTCCGCGACGGAACTGGTCGCGTCGGTAGCGGGGCTCGTCGGGCAGGAACCGAGAAAGCTCCGCATCGGAAATGGCGCTGGCCGCAAGCCGAGGGCCTCGCGCGCGCTTCCGGTCAGGTGGAACGTTGGTCGTCACGATCTCAGGTGTAACTCCGCGCGTCGTTCCGCACCCACGACCGCCCGTGACCCGGCCCGTCTAGCGCCGTCCCCCGGTTAAGGCCAGCAAGCGGAGCGCGAAATACACCACATGCATGAGCGCGATGAACATAGCCGCCACGTAGGTCAAGGCCGCCGCGTCGAGCACCTTTTTCGCGTGCATGCGCTCGGGGCTGCTGACGACGCGCACCGACTCCATGAGCTTGAGCGCTCGTGCGCTGGCGTTGAACTCCACCGGCAGCGTGATCAGCGAGAACACGAACGCGGTACTGAAGAGCAGCAGGCCTATGACGGCGACCGGAATCCCGATCTCGCTCTGCAGGAAGCCGGCCATCAGGAAGCCCACGATCAGCAGCACGTAGCCAAACTTCGAGCCGAACGTGGTGACCGGCACCATGGCGCTGCGCATCACGAGCCAGGGATACCGAGTCTGGTCTTGGACGGCGTGGCCGGCCTCGTGCGCCGCGATGGCGACGGCCGCCAACGAATTGCTGTCGTAGACCCCCTCCGAAAGCCGCAGCACCTTGTGCCGTGGGTCGTAGTGGTCGGTCAGTTCTCCCGGCACGCGCCGGACTTCCACGTTGTAGAGGCCAACGGCATCCAGAATCCGCCGCGCGGCCATGGCCGCCGGCATGCCGGTTGACGAGACGACCTGGGAGTACTTCTGGTAGGTGCCGCGCACGCGCGATTGCGCCCACATCGCCAGGATGAAGGCTGGCCCAATGAGCACGATGTACCAGATGTCGAAAAAGGGGAAAAACACCGAAGCCATGCCCCGTGCGAACGGCGGTTCGCAGCCTCACAGCCAGTCGCTCAAGATTAGCACCGGGGACTCGAGCGGCCCGTGCCAAATCTCCCCTTACGGGCGGCATTCGCAATCACCGAATCCTTCCGAAACCGCGCAGCCCTCCAACAAGCATGCGCGCGAACGTGCCCACCAGCGACGCGAGATAGGTCAAGGCGGCGGCATGCAGAAGCTCACGGACACGCGGGCCTTCGGCTGCGGTGGTGATGCCCGACGCTTCGAGCGATCGCTGCGCGCGGCGGCTGGCATCCAGTTCAACCGGCAGCGCCACGGCGGCAAGCAGCAAGGCGAGCAACAGTCCAACGACGCCCGATGCCGCGATCGCGAATGCCGTGGGATGCCGCGTGGCGATACCGCCGACGAGCCCGGCCACCATGATCAGGGGCGCGATGGCGGCAAAGGCTGTTGCCGCCTTGGCCACGAGCACTCGCAGACGCAGCAACGGATGCCCCAGCGCGTCCTGCATGGCGTGGCCGACCTCATGTGCGGCAATGGCGACGGCGGCAATCGAGTCATCCGCGTA
Organism: Chloroflexota bacterium; assembly: GCA_034428595.1. Lineage (GTDB taxonomy): Bacteria > Chloroflexota > UBA11872 > UBA11872 > UBA11872 > JAJECS01. The sequence goes on from DAOUHO010000060.1 coordinate 1,913, forward strand.
AACCGCTTCAGAAAGGCGCAGCTCGCGCCGCGCGGGGTCGTAGTGATCCGTCAGCGTTCCCGGAACCGCCGTTACCTTCACATCGCGCAGCCCGACCGACGCCAGCAGATAGCGCGCCGCCTGGTGAGCGGGTTGACCGAATGCAGAAACGATGTCCGCATGCCGCGCAAAGGTGTTGCGCACGCGGTATTGCGCCCACATCACCGCCAGCATCGCCGCCAGCGGCACAGCCCCGGCCAGAATCACTGCCACGGCATTTCCCGGCGTCGCGTCGCAGCCGCGTCCAAATCTAGCTCGCGGGACGCGTCAGCGGCGGCCGGGGCGATGGCGGTGGCTCGCCCCACATCGCCCGCACGAGTGCGCCGTAGCCGTTGGCAAAGGCGCGCGCCGACATTTCCTGGCGGCCTTCCGGCTGCAGCCGGGTCAGACGCAACGAGCCGGAGCCACAGCCAACGATGAGCGAGTCGCCATCGAGCGACGCGCGGCCGACCGGTGTGTCCTCCGCCATGGGCAGATCCATTTCCGCCACGACGACGCGCTGGCCGTCAACCCGCACGAAGGCTCCCGGCCACGGTTGAAATGCGCGCCACTGGTCGAAGAGCGCGCGTGCCGGGCGGCGCAGGTCCAACTCCCCGTCGGCTCGCTCTAGCGGCCGGGTGACGGTGGCGGCTCCGGAATCTTGCGGCTGCGCCGTCACGCGTCCGGCGACCCACGCGTCTAACGTCTCGTCCAGCAGTTCGGCGCCTGCATCGGCGAGCCGGTCGTGCAGGGCAGGCGACGTGTCACGCGGACCGATGGACACCTCGCGCGCGGCGATCACCGGCCCCGAGTCCAGCCCCGCATCCATGCGCATCAGCGTCACGCCCGTGCGAGCCCGCCCATCGTGGATCGCCGCCTGAATCGGGGATGCGCCTCGATACTCCGGTAGCAACGATGGATGCAGGTTCACCACGCCCGCCGGGGCCAAGTCGAGCAGCGGCCCGTGCAACAGGCGACCGTAGGCGACGACCACCAATACCTCAGGTCGCGCCGCTCGAATGCGCTCCAGGCTCGCCGCCTCGTTCGGATTGGAGGGCTGCATGGTCGGGAGCCCCAACTCCCGCGCCAGGCCGATCACCGCAGGCGTGCGATCGACGCCCCGACGGCCCGCCGGCCGATCGGGCTGCGAGACGACCAATTCCACGACACTTCGGGCGTGCAGCCGACGCAGCGACGGCAGCGCGAATTCCGGTGTTCCGAAGAAGACAATCCGCATGCCGTCAGCCGCCCCGTCTTGTGTGCCGCCGCGGCATTCCTAAGACGCCCGCAGGCGCCGCGCCTCGTCGGAAGCGGGATCTACGAACCGCAGGGCATCCGGATCGGTCAGCCGGTCGGTGAAGATCACGCCGTCGAGGTGGTCGATCTCGTGCTGGATCGCGCGCGCCAGGAGCCCGGTCGCCTCGCGCCGCAGCGGTTGACCTCTGGCGTCCAGCGCACGCACCCGAATGTTCAGCGCGCGTTCCACGGGTCCGTACCAGTTGGGCAGGCTCAGACAGCCCTCGTCGGCGACTTCCGAACCACTGGACGAGACGATTTCGGGATTCACCAGCGCCAGCCGGTCGCCGTCAACGCCCACCACGACCAGCCGCCAGGGGCGCCCGATCTGGTTGGCCGCCACGCCCACGGCCTGATGATGGTCCATGGTGGCGAACATGTCGTCGATCATGCGGCGAATGCCCGGAGTCACGCTGCGAATGCGGCTGGACTTGCGCCGCAGCATGGGATGGTCGACCGGTAGCACTGGAAGGGCAGGCATTTGCTTTGTTTTATGTCAACTCGATGGGATCGACGTCAATCGTCCAGCCACGGTGCAACTCCGGAAGGACCTTTCGGGCATCCGCGCCAAAGAGCAAGAGTTGCCATACATATTGCCCCCGCCGCCGGTGCAACGCAGCCGGCGCGGGTCCGAGGATTTCAAGATCCAGCGGCTCGGCGGCGCCGGCGAGGGTCTCCAGCTCCCTCCGCGCCCGCCGCGCTTCCGCCGCCGCTCGATCATCGTCGGCATGGGCGAAGGTGGCGCGCGCCACCGGACGAAACGGCGGCAGCCCTTCGGCCTGGCGCTCCTCCAGCTCCGCGCGGAAAAAATGCCGGTAGTCGTCGGTTTGCAGCGCCTGGGTGACGTGGTGGCGCGGCATCAGCGTCTGCACCACCATGCGGGCGTCGTCCTCACCGCCGGCGACGAGCCGCCGCAGCCGCATGAGGTTGATGAACACCCGTTCCGGCGCCAGGAAATCGGGAAACCGGAGTCCCACGTCGGCCTGCACGATGCCCAGCAACGATGCGCGCAGGGCCTCGCCGAACCCTGCGAGTCGTTGCGTGCCGACCAGCACGTCCACGCCCGCGCGTCGCTCGAAGGCGCTCGCCGCCGCCTCGACGTCACGCGCCGAGCGGTCGCTATCCACACGCTCGACGCGGGATCTGGGAAACAGGTGGCTCACCGCCTCCGCGACGGCCTCGGTGCCGTATCCCCACAGCCGCAAGCGGCGGCCGTGGCACACGGGGCAAGAGCGCGGCGGGGCTTCGCGCCAGTTGCACACGTGGCACTGCAAGCTCGCCGCGTCCCGATGCTGGACCAAGCCCGTGCTGCAGCGCGGGCAGCCAAACACATGTCCACAGTCGCGGCAGACGGTGAGCGTCGCCGTGCCCCGGCGATTGACATAGAGCACCGCGCGTCCGTTGTCTTCAAGAACTCCTCGCAGGGCCTCGAACAGGCGCCGCGAGATGACGCCATGACGGCCCAGGCATACCGCGCGGCGCATATCGACCACGTCAACGCCGCCGCTCGGCTGCGGCGTCGCCTCACAAGACCGCGCGCTGACAAGACGCGATCGCTCGACCTCAACGTCGTAGAACGACTGCACGCTTGGCGTCTCCGTTCCAAGCACGAGCGGACAGCCGCTCAGTTCGGCCAGGCGCCTCGCCACGACGCGCGCGTGGTAGCGCGGCGCCTGGCGGTGCTTGTGACCCACATCCTCCTCGCGGTCCACGATGACGATTCCCGGCGTCGACACCGGGGCGTAAAGGGACGCGCGCGTTCCGACGAGGACGTCCACCGCTCCGCTTTGCACGGCCATCCACAGCGCGATGCGCTCGGCCGGCGTCCGTGCTCGTCCGACCTCAGCGACCTTCGCCGCGACTCGCGGCGCCAGCCAGTCGGCCAGGCGGGCCGACGTGCGGACGTCGGGGGCGATCGCCAGAGCCTGCCGCCCAGCGCCCACCGCCCGCTCGATCAGCTGCGCGTAGATGGACCAGCGATCGGATTCGTCACCCTGAACGATGCCGGCGTCCGTGTCGCCACTCTCAAGCATGGGGTTCATCTGCCGCCAGGCCGCCGCGTCGAATTCCACGCCGGGCGTCGCCGCAGGCCCCGTGACATCGACGAGGTATGGAGTCTTCGCGCGTCGCTCGACGCGGGCGAGCCCGCGCATGACTAGCGCGCGCAAGATTGGCTGGCTGACTCCGGCCGTGCGCAGCGCCTGCGACACAGGCACGGGCGCCTCGGCGGCCTTGAGCACCCGCCACAGGTCACGTTGCCTGGGCGCGCGAGCCAGCTGCGCGTCGACGGCACCGGCGTCATCGACCGCAGCCGCGCGCACCATTCGCTCGCCCGCCGGCTGTGGCAGGTGCAGGGAAATGCGCCGGTTGACAAGCCCCATCGCTACGAGCCGGCGAACTCCCGCCCGGGCGGCCGTCTTTCCGGCAATGCGACGGATCTCGGCCTCGGACGCTTCCCCGCGTTGGCGGATCAGTTCCAGGGTCCGAGACTCCGCCGGGGCCAACGCGACCTGCGGTTGGCCGCCGTCGTCCGCCGGCACATAGGTCGATCGCAGATGCCGCGCAAGTCCCGGCGGCGCCGCAAGGTTCACCGCGGTCAGGATCGGCGCCGCATAGCGACGCGCCGTCCACTCCACGAGCTCGCGATGGACGGCGTCCAGGACCTCCGCATCCCAGATGATGTCGAAAATGGGACGGGTCGCCTCGACCGGCGACACGTCGCGCACGCCCATCACGATTGCGTGCGATTGGCGGGCGCCGAACGGCACCAGCACCAATTGCCCAGGCCGCACTCGCCCTTCGAGGTCTGCCGGAATCTCGTAGTGAAAGGTCTGCGCGCCGCGCACGTCGCCCGCGGCGACGACGACTTCCGCGAAGCTCCGCGCAGCCGTCACGGCTCGACGGGAGGATCGCTCCAGGGACGCAGCGTCGCGGGGTCCACTCGCCGCGGGGGCTCCCGCAGCCGCTCGGCTTCGACGATGGTCCAGACCTGGTCCGCGGCGGCCTCGAGCTCGCCCGTGGCGTTGGGCACCCGGTAGTCCGCCCGGGAGGCAAAGTCCATTTCGAAATCGAGCATGGCCTGGAGCCGCCGTCCGGCCTCGTCCGGCGACTCGGTGCCGCGTTCTCGGATGCGCCGCACCGCCTCCTCGACCGACGGCGGTTCGATGAAGATCACGATGGCCTCCGGCACAAGGCGCTGCAGCTCGCGCGCACCCTGCACGTCCAGCCGCAGCACGACGTCCAAGCCGGCTGTAAGCGGTTCCTGAACCTGATGCAGCGGAGTGCCGTAGAGCCGCCCGTAGACGCGCGCCGTTTCCAGGAACCACCCCGAGCGTAGGCGCGACTCAAATTCGGCCGGTTCGAGAAAGAAGTGATCGCGGCCGTCGACCTCACCCTCGCGCGGCGCGCGCGTGACCGCGGTCGTCACCCACGCCAGGTCGACACCGCGTCCCCGCAGGGTGCGGAGCACACTGTCCTTGCCCGCCGCCGTCGGCGCCGTCACCAAGAAGAGCAGGCCGCGTGGCGGTGGGTCGGCGTCACGGCTCATCTCGGGCCTACGGGGCGGAAGTCGAGCACTCGCGGAATGCCCGCAAGGTCTCGGTGCACGGCATGACAGTCAAAGCCTGCGGCCGCGGCCAAGGCGGAAACTCGTACGCGCTGGTCATGGGCCACTTCAAGCAGCACGGCAAGCGGTTGGGTTCCAGCGCATTGACGCATGAGGCTGCGGACGGCAGCAAGTCCGTCAGGGCCGCCGTCAAGCGCCTGGCGCGGCTCCCAGCGCGAGACTTCCGGCTCCAGCGTCGGAATCACGGCGGTCGGAATGTAGGGAAGATTCGCGGTCACCACCGCCTGCCTCGGGCACACCGCGCGCAGCCCGTCGGCTCGCATTAGACGAACCCGCGAGGCCACGCCCCAAGCCTCGAGGTTTCCTCGCGCGACGCCGAGCGCCGCGCGGGACACATCGCTCGCAATCACCGGAATCTCCGGCATCTCGCGGGCCAGCGCCACGGCCACGGCGCCGGACCCCGTGCCCACGTCGATCACGGCGCGCGGTCGCAACTCGTGAGCGACCGCGAGCGTCGCCGACACCAGCGTCTCGGACTCCGGGCGCGGCACAAGCACATCCGCCGTCATGCGAATCGAGCCGTTCGCAAATGGCTTGCGTCCGACGATGTATGCCACCGGCTCGCGTGCCGCCCGCCGCCGAACCATGGCCGCGACACGCCGCGATTGGCCCGTCGTCAAGAGACGATCGCCGCAGAGCGGGATCCGACCCGGATCGACCTCCAGCACCTCGCCGAGGAGGACATTGGCATCCAGCAACGGCGTGTCGACTCCCGCCGCGCGCAGTTCGGTCACGGCTCGGCGCCGCCACTCGTCGACCCTTCGCGGGGTGACCTCAGTGCACTGCAGCCTGAACACGCTCCTCGGCCGCGCGCGACTGCAGGGCATCAACCAGCCGATCCAAGTCGCCGTCCAGGATCCCGTCCAGATTGCGCAGCGTGAGTCCGATCCGGTGATCCGTAACGCGGTCCTGCGGAAAGTTGTAGGTACGGATTTTCTCGCTGCGGTCACCCGAGCCGATCTGTCCGCGGCGCAGCTCACCGCGCTCGGCGGCCTGGCGCTCGCGCTCCGCCTGCAGCAGCCGGGCGCGCAGGATGGCCATGGCCTTGGCGCGATTCTGAAGCTGTGACTTCTCGTCCTGCATGCTGACCGCCGTGCCGGTGGGCAGGTGAGTCACGCGCACGGCGGAGTCGGTGGTGTTCACGCTCTGCCCGCCGTGGCCGCTCGATCGAAACACGTCCACGCGGATATCTGCGTCGGGAATATTCAATTCAATGGCGTCGGCCTCCGGCAGCACGGCAACGCTCGCGGCCGACGTGTGAATGCGGCCGCTCGCTTCCGTGACGGGGACCCGTTGCACGCGGTGCACGCCGCTCTCGTGCCGAAACAGGCCATAGGCGCCCAGATCGGAA